>JAIQFL010000514.1 GCA_020073365.1 Terriglobia bacterium
CAGCAGCGGCCGCATGCCCACGATCGCGATGGGCGCCACCGGCACGCCCGCCTTGATCGCGATGTAGGCGGCGCCTTCCTTGAACTCGCGCAGGCCTTGGGGCGCGCGGCCGCCTTCGGGGAAAAGCAGCACCGAGATGCGGCCCTGTGCTACGATCCGCGCGCCCTCGCTCATGCTCTTGAGGGATGCGCGGGCGTTGGACCGGTCCACGGGCACATGCCCGGCGCGCTTCAGATGCCATCCCAGGAACGGGATCTTATAGAGAGCCTTCTTGGCGAAAAAGCGAAACTGATACGGAAGCTGCGAAAGGAGCGCGGGAATATCCATGTAGCTGGCGTGATTCGCGACAAAGACGTAGTTGGCATCGGGCGAGAGCTTTTCCAAACCGTCCGCGCGCACCCGGATGAAGCTCACCGCCAGCAGCATCCTTCCCCAGATCCGAGCCATCTTGTGCTGGGAATTACCGAGGGGATCGAACAGCGAGGCGATCATCGAGCAGGTCCACATGATCACGGTGGCGAGCCCGATCAGCGGCGTGGAGAAGAGCAGGGACCGGAGGAAACTCATCGCTTGCCCCAATCATAGCAGGGGCCGCGTTGCCTCAATCCCGCCAGTGCACCCTGGCCACTTTCTGAATTATTTGGCCTGATTCTTTCTGCACTATTTGGCATACGGAGCCTTTGACCGGAATCGAGCCGCTATTTTCCGATCCAGCCGGGCCTTTGACAGCAGTCGCGACACTAGCGGGATGGATCTATACCTTAGTTTGGAAACTCCAGGGGATACCGTGCTAACCAATTGCTAACCAAGGCAAAGGTTGGCTGCCCGGCGGCAAGTGCGCGATGATCAGGACGATGGCGCCAACTACCGACGAACCACTCGTCCTGGTCTACGACCGCATCGCCCACAATCAGCGGAAGACGATGCTGCTGATCACAGGTGCGGCCGCGTCCGTCGTCCCACTCATCGCAATGGTCAGCATCGCCGCTGCTGTGATCGCGGCCCTTGCCCATCGCTCCACGCTCGGCCAATGGGCGGCCGGCATCGGCACCGCTGTCGCGATGGTGTGCATCCTGGGACTGCTTTTCTGGGGCATGGCTTCCGAACCGACATCCAAACTGCTTTGCTTGATTGGCGCACGGCCCCCGGCCGGGGATGAAATCGGCGCGAAGGGCCTGCTCGAAAATCTGTCCATAGGCGCGGGGTTGCCGCTTCCGAGATTCTACGTGATCGACACGCTCTCGCCCAATGCATGCGCGGCCGGCATGGATCCGGCACTCTCAGCCGTCGCCGTGACGGTGGGACTCCTCAAACTGCTGGACAAGCGCGAACTGGAAGGCGTCCTGGCGCACGAACTGTCGCATGTCGGCAATCGGGATACGAGACTCAACACGTTGGTTGCGGCGATTGCGCTATTCCTGCGCATCCCGTACCTGCTGCACCAGCGGCACGATGACTATGTATCGCCAATACCGGTGCCGTGGCAGCCCATGATCGTGCTTGCGGGGATTGTCCTGCTGCCCGTCCGGGCATACCTGTTTTTCATCATGCCCGCGGTGGCGGCGTTGATCCGGTCGGCCGTTTCGCGTAACCGCGAGTTTCTGGCCGATGCCGATGCGGCCCTCCTGACACGATATCCGGAAGGATTGATGCGGGCGCTGGCTAAGATCAGCGGCGCCGGGTCCATGATCTCGGGGGCGAACCCGTCGGTCGCGCACTTGTACTTTGCCGACCCGTCCGGGACAGGCGCCGGCCCGCTGGCCGAGAAATTGTTGGCCACACATCCGCCGATATCCGAGCGCATTGCCCTTCTGGCGCGGTTCGAAGGGGGCGTTCCGGAGTCCATCATCGCTGCCGCGGTACAAGCTGGAGAGGATTTCTCGCATCATTCCCTGGCGCTTCCGGAGGTGCGTTTGCCGGCGGCGCCGCAAGACGAGCTCTCCGTTTTCATGGCGGGCGACCCCGCGGGCCGCGCTGTTCGGCTGGTCGGAACTACAGCCCCGGTTCCCGTCTATGACCAGCGCGGCGAGAAATCACGCGTGGTCGCTCACGTCATGACAGGCGATTTGTTGGTCGTGTTCGACGATGCCGGACGGATGCGCGAGGTGCTGACCTACAATCAGACGTTTGGATATCTGCCCGGCTGGGCAAAGTTGGAGCGCATAGACATGCTGCCGGCGGAGGTATTCGATCCGGAGTCGCGGGCGGACATGCTGGCGAGGCTGACCCGGCAAGATGGGACATAGCGTAGTCGCACACGCTCGGGAAACGGGCCAAATCGTGTGGTTTAACAGCATCCGCGCCAAGCCCGGCCGCCCACGTTCGGTTGAATCGGGAACTTCCATCAGTAAATCAACTTGAGTGAAAACTGAATCTGCCGCGAAGATCCCGCCGTCCGGCTGATCTCTCCGAAGCCCGGTCCAAGCACGATATTCGAAGGCAGGCCGAAGTTCACCAGGTTGAAGACATTGAAGAACTCGGCCCGGAATTGCAGCGTGGCCCGTTCTCCACCCTGGCTGGCGGCCAGACGCGTGTCCTTGATGAGCGCCATGTCAAAATTCCGCAGTGCCGGTCCACGGAACGTATTGCGCCCCAGCGTTCCAAAACGGCCCTGGTTTGGTCCCGTACCGCCCGGTACATGGAGGGGAATGGAGAAGAACGAGGCGTTGCGGTCCCCGAGCCCGAAGTAGTCCTCGCGCACGGCGCGATTCGTGGAGAGCTCGGGCACACCTGTCTGATCCGGACGGTCGGTCCCACCCGATCCGGCGCCGGTCTGCTGCCCGCCTGAATACACTGTGAACGGAGAGCCGCTCAGGAACGTCCCAATCCCCAGCAATTGCCAGCCGCCCGTAACCGTTCTGCCCAGAGGCTTCAGGAAGGGCACGCGATCGGCGTGAAGATCCTGAAACAGGTTGAAGGTAAACGCATGCTGGATGTCAAACGCGGACGGTCCCTTGTCCGCGCGCGTATGGAATGGATCCTGGGGCGACGTCTGCGAAACCGCGCCCGACGAACCCGAAACGAATCCGCCCAGCACGGCGCTGGCGTCATCGATCGACCTGGCATACGTGTAGCTCGCCTGGAAACCGAGCCCTGACGCAGTCAGTTCTTTCTGCGCCGACATCTGCAAGGCATGATATGTGGAATGCGACCGATTGGTGATCAGCGTCACCTGCCCATAGCCGCCCACCGCGCGGCCGCCCGAATCGAACCGGGTGTACGGCGCGAACGCCGGGCCGGCACCCGCGTAGCCGTTCGGAAAATCCATAACGGGCAACTTGATTCCAGCCGTGCCCACGTATGCCAGATTCAGAGTCGCAATCTTCCACTTATGCTCCAGGCCCGCGGTCCACGTACCGATGTACCCATTCTGAAAATTGTTCGCGATGCCCGCCACGACGAGCGGCGTGACCTGGTGATCGGGCGATAACGCCGCCAGATCCCGCTCATACCGGTCGACGTCCATCAGCGTGTTTCCCGGCACCAGTTTCGAGTTTTCCGATGCGAATACGGGCAACCCGCCGGTGGTGTAGACGGGCGGCAATTGCTGGGGTGCGATTGTCATGCCGAAGCGAATCGACTGCCCGGGCGCGGCCGTCAGGCGCGGGTAAACCACGAAGGGGGTGCTCCCGGTGAGCGAATTGTCCTGCCAGATGTTGGTCAGCAGCGTGGTGATGGCCCCGCCTGCGCGAAGTACGGTGCTCTGTGTCATCCGCCACTCCACCGCCACCCGCGGTCCCAAGCCGTTTTTGTCCAACTTGTAGCCTGGATCGGGATTGATTAACAACTGCGAACCAGGAATCACGCCATCGGCTTGCGCCAGCACTACGCCCGACGTTCGCTTATCCGGCTCGCGGATGGGCGATTCGATTTCATAACGCAAGCCGTAGTTGAGCAGCAGACGGGCCGACAACTTCCAACTGTCCTGGAGATATGCGTTGTAGGCATCGCGATGAATGGCCGAATCGCCGATGCGGTCGCCTTGCGCGAAGTTGAGCGGCGCAACCGCAATGGTGTACGTGAAAGCGCTGGCCGTCAGCAAGCCCGTCAAAGCATCCGGCAGAGGATCGCCCACGTGAATATCGTGGGTCCCGCTGGCGGAGCGAATGTCGACCGGGGAGTACGCGACCCCTCCGCCGAACTGATACTCTCCATTGGGGCTGATCCCGAACAAGGTCGTGTCGCGATTCACCCGCACCTCGGCTCCCGCTTTGAACGTGTGCTTGCCGCGAATCCACGTAAAGTTCTGGCGGACCTGAAATAGGTTGCCGTACGAAGCGATCACCGATCCGGCGGCATTGTTGAACGCCTCATAGAGACCATCGCCGAACTTCAGCGCCGGGTCGGTCCGATCCCCAGTCGGGAACGATGGAGTGGTCCTCGTGAAGCTCACGGAGGATTCCATGGCGAAGGCCGGCGATACCGTTCGAGAATATGCCAGCACCGCGTTGCGCTGATGATCGATGTACCGGACGCCAAAGCCTGGATCAATGGCGGTCTGGCTTGGATTCGTGGTGGGCCCTGTAATGTTATTCCCGCTGACTCGCGCAAACAGCCGCGATTGGTCCGAGATTCTGTGATCGACGCGCACCGAGTACTGATCCGATACCGTCGCGACCTTCGAGGAGGCTGCATAAGTGCGAGGGCCGTACGAACCCTGAGGGTCGTTTGGAAGCGGATACTGGCTGAGCAACCCGGCTATACGCGGGTCCACCGGCACGCTCAGCGTGTCGCCGGCAAACGCGGTCGTATCCCGGCCGGAGCGTTCGGCGGCAGTGGGAACCGGAATCACCTGCGTGGTTCCCAGGACCTGGCGGAAGCCCTGATACTGCACAAAGTAAAACGTCTTGTCGCGACCCCTGTACAGTCCCGGTAAAACTACGGGACCACCGTTGGTGAAGCCGAACTCGTTGCGGATAAACGGCGGGATCCGCCTGGGGTTGACCGGCGAACTCCGGTCGAAGAAATTGCGCGCATCGAACGCCGCATTGCGCACGAACTCAAAAGCCGAGCCGTGAACCCGATTGGTCCCCGAGCGAGTGATGATGTTGGTGAAGCCCGCCGCTCCCCGCCCAATCTCCGCCGGCATCCATCCGGAACTCGACTGGATCTCCTCGACCGCATCCACGTTGAAATTGGAAAACGTCGCTCCGCCCATTTCGGGGTCGGTGCTGTCGGCGCCATCCATGGCAAACACGGCCGCAGTGCCTCGTTGTCCATTCACGGCAAACTGCTGGGTGAAATTCGCGGCTCCGTTGCTGTCCGTCATAGTGCCTGCCGCCTGCAATAGCAACTGGCTGAAATCGCGCTTGTTCAGCGGCAACTCCGAAACGGCTTTGCCCGACAATTGTTCACCGCCGGTGCTCTGAGCCTTGGCCTCGACGACCAGAGACAACCCGCCATTCGCCGACAGCTCAAATATCGCGGTGGAACCATCCCCCGGCAGGCGGATCGGCCGTGAATAAGTCGCCGTCGCACCGGGAGCCTCGGCAGATACCGTATACTCCCCCGGATCCAATCCGGCAAACGTGAAGCGCCCATCCGGTCCGGACTTCGCCGCCCAATGATGGCGGCCCGACGAGACGCGCAGGGTGGCGTCTGCCACGGCCGCGCCATGCGCATCCCGCAGAATTCCGGTCCAGGGTTGCTGCCCGCGCTGCTCACCGTGGGCCAGCGCGCACGCCGCAATCCCGGTCAAGGCGATCGCGGCAAGCCGTTTGACGAACACACTCCAGCTTAGCTTGGTGGGGAACGTTGGCGCACTCGCAGTTGCTGGGTGGATCGAGCGGCAGGTCGGGAAGTTGCCCTGGGAAGCGCTAACCTAGAGGGGAAGCCACCATCGATTCCGGAAGAGCGGCGTCGAGGAGAAGATCAACTTGCAGAGGGCGGGTGCGCAGGCGAGGCCGTACCAGGTGAAGCAGGTCCGGTCCGTGATTCTGAAAGCGAAGCTGGGTTCCGGATCATGATCAAATACGAGGTCATCCATGGGGACCTGCGGAGGCGTCGCTCATGGGAAGGGGAATCTCGCGGCCAAGGCTTGGATGGCTTGGTCACGTTTCCCCCAAGGCCGTTCGGGACCCCAAGCGCAACAAATCAGGGTGGGGGACGATGCCCAAGTGAATATTGCCGGATAGCCGAACCACCTGTGGGATACACTGGCTGGGTGCGCCTGCGTTTACCCGATCCGGAGTACCTAAAACTTCTCCTGCCTTACGGTGAAGTGATTCAAAAGCTCGCACTGGCCGTGCGAAAACTGATCCTCGAAGAGGCCCCGGAAGCCAGCGAGTTCGTCTACGAGGTGTACACCATCGC
>JAIQFL010000515.1 GCA_020073365.1 Terriglobia bacterium
GCGCGAGCGCAAGAACTGATGGGCAGCCAACTGAAGGCGGATTGGCCCCAAGTGCTAGGTGCGATTGTCGGCCAACTCAACCCTATTCATGAGGAGGTGTTCGCGAAATATCCGCTGAGCTACTACTGGTCAACGTATCAGAGCGAGTGGGCCAGCGATGTGGTGTTCCGGGAGGCGGCGGAGCTGAGGCGGTTGCACCCGCGGTTGCTACGGCATGGCATGACGGCGCTGGGGAGCACGGACGTGATGCGTTTCTTGGGACGGCGCATCCGGCACGATGGAGAAGTCCCCAAGCACTTCAACGGGGAAGTGGTGAGCGATGTCAAGGAGCGGGAAGAAGGGGTGCGGATCAAGCATGCCGTCAATGGCAACAGCGAGAAACTGTACGACAAGGCATATACCGAGGTGGGCAGCGTGTTGCGTCCGGAGTGCACCCTCCACAATGTGGAAGATATCCGTACCGTAACGTCCCAAGGAAGGAGACCCGGATGGAGAGCTGGCATGGCGGCCGATGCGACGGGGGATTGCCGACCTGCACCGGCGGGCCGAGGTGTCGCAGAAAGCCAACGAGCGCTATCTGGACGCGTTGGCCAGCGTGGACGAGAGTGCGACGGTGGCCGAACTGGGTTCAGGGCTTGACACAAGCGGTGAACTGGAATGGCCAACGGGTTCGCGCCCTACGGCCACTGGATGCGGCCGACAGCGCCCTGCTGGAAGCCGTCGGCCGGGGCGAGTTCGTCATCAATGGCCTACGAAATCGTGATCTGCAGCGGCTTCTGTTCGAAACCCAGCCAGGTTCTCCCCAAGAGGCAAAACGGCGGTCGGCGCAAATGAGCCGGCAGCTCCGCATGCTCCGCGCACATGGTCTGCTCCAGAAAGTCCCGCGCACGCATCGCTACCACGTCACCGCAGCCGGACGCAAAGCCATCACGGCCATCCTGACGGCTCGCCAAGCTTCGGTGGCTCAACTCACAAAGGTAGCAGCATGATCATCGCGGACATGATCGCGGAAGGAGAAGATTCTCAGCGTTAGTAATACAGAGCCGGAAGGCGACCTGTCCACCATTACCTTTGCATTACCCGCATCCACTGCGGGATTCCAGCCTGAAATGGTACCGGACTCTGTCGCGAAGATGAACAGGGCTGGATTCCCGGACGCGATTTCACAGGCCGGCGTGCCATTGAAAACCTGCGCGGTCGGCGAGCCGGTTGGAATTCTGACGACCAGGGCACTGGCGACGGGAAATGGCTGGCCCAGGCCGTTGTACAAAGTGCTCGTGCCCGACCGGTTGTTCGATATCCAGAACGGGCCGGTCGGATTCAAGGCAATACCCCAGGGATTGGTCAGATTAGGGTCTGTCTGGGTGGCGAATCCGGGAATATCGGAAACCAGGTTTTGCACTGCGTATTTTGAAATCGGAATTGCCGAGGGTGACGGCGGTGTAGTGCTTGGGACGGCTGCTGTGATTTCAACACTCGTGTTATAGATATGGTCTCCGAGTTCGTTGCCGTTCCCGTTCGCCGCATTCGCCGCCGCATAAAGTACGATGTCGCCGGAATCGGCTGCGGGAGGCGTCCAGTCGAGTTTAAACGTGGCGCCGCCCGGAGTGCCAGGACGCGTTCCTGCAACGGTGTGTTCGATGAACTGTACCAGGGCTTTGTCAGAACACGGTTTTGGTGCGCCGCTATCGCACATCACTTGAGTCAGACCGTCGGTCGGCTTAAAATCCCCTGCTTGGCCATTGACGACATCGCTCTTGAGCCGGGCAGACATCTGAAAGCCCCAGCGGCGCTGTTGAGGATCCGAAACCTGGACCATGATGTGTTGGGTCACGCCGGGCGTATAGAAGTTGCCGTTCGGCAGAAGAATCTTGACACTGCCCTGGCCGCCGTTGACCGGCAAGCCTCCGTGGCAGGCGGTGCACGAAACCGGGTCGTCGCCAGGCGCGCCGGAGTACCGGGGCGGCGGCCCGCCGCTGTAAGCGTGAAGAGTTCCGCAAAAGAGTGGAAGCATAAAGGGCGGCTAGTCGGACCAGGCCCGTTAGATTCTTAGCGCATCGTGATTTACTGACACCGTCAATGTACATTTCTCTGTTCCTTTTTCGATCTGATCTTCTACTACAGCCTGTGCTTGATTCCGCTTCGGCACCCTGATCAGTGGCCGCGGACTCGAGCTGGTGCTTGAGCTGCCACCGTGTTTGGGCTGGTCTTGTGTTTCGCGAGCGCCCAAGCTTTGACTAACTCCAGCTCATCACTGGACAGTCGAGCTTCGCGGTGCATCCACACATATTTCGGAGGCGGCATGAGATGATTCTGGATAGCCGCTCCGATGGCCGCCGTGAAGCCCCGCCGTTCGCCCTCCGTATAGTCGTTCCACTTTGATAGATCCATGAATGCCCGGCCCTTCGCTACATCGCTGTGGATTTGCCGGGAAATCGGCGGGATCTGGGCATACCATGGCCAGATCGTATTTTCGGAATGACAATTCTGACAGGCGCGCTGCAGGATCTCGCGAACCGGCACGGGAACGTTCGAGCCTGCCAGGATGGATTTCCCCATACCCGTCTGGTTTCTGGCGCCGTCTGAAGTCGCAGTTGTTAACGCAAGGGCGACGGATGTGACGACGACCAATCCGACGAAGCCTCGTCTCACGGGCGCCGGGTTTCGTGTGGCCATAACCATCTGACGAGGCGAGCTGCGTCGAGGACGTGCAGGAGGTGTCAAAACCTCGTAAAAACTCGGGCCGGCGGTAACGGCGTCTCATCGTCTCGTCACGGAAGACAGCCGGAAAGCCGTCCCGGGCGCCCGTAGCGGCGCAACCTCGCTCAGGTGAGCATCGCCAAACGACTCCGCTCATGTCGCTTTAGGCCGAGCTCACATTGAACAGAGACGTTATCGAGAGCCGACAAGGCGAGTTTCCGGCCGCCAGCCAGGGAACCGCAAAAGCTCATCACCCTTGAACTGCAGAGAACAAAATGCAACTGGTTTCCACTTGCCTGCTTTGTCGCCGTTATTGAGAAGTGGTTTCGCACCGGCATTCGCAGGCTGCGCATGGATCACGGGCTTAACCGGAACCAGGTGCATACGGCCAGGACCGCTACCGATATCAGTTCATAACGCCGTCTTCAAAGCCGTTTCCGGCACACATAGGACCGTTTCGGCAACTCCCCAAGTGGCCGACGATACATCCGGAGCTTGTGCAACCCCTCTCCGACTTGGGCAGTTGAGGCGTTGCCGGGTCAGAAGCCGACCTACCATGTTCGCGATGAGCGTTCTTCTCCGTTTGCCGGCGGACTGACCGCGAAACGTTACGCCATCCCCGCGAGCTTGGGCGTCACTGAATACGTCGGCGACAGCGTGGGCATGGGGTTGGCTACGGCCGCCGCCATTAGCCGGCGGCATATGAATCAATGGCTCAACCGTGCACAAAAACGCTGTCATCGTCCAACGTACCTCCGTCGTGACGACAACCTCTTCGGCGAGAACTCAGCGAGCTTGACCGGGCTTTGATTGAGATCTTAGCTTAGGCACCCTCCAAAATTTGCCAAAGGATTACGATGGTTGAGTGTCCGACATTGTAGCCTCCATACGTTCACCCGAAACGGATGCCCGCGTTCGGGCCATAGAAGAGTCTATAGATCGCCAGTTCGACCTCGAATTCCCTGTCGCGACCATTTGGCATCCAATGTCAGTGGCTGCCTTGCTTGATGCCGCCGAACTGCTTATCCACGGACATGGGCGAGTATCGCCCGAACATGACGACGCAATTCGCCATCTAATTCTCGGGATCGCCACCAGTGTCAGCTTGGCATTACGCCGCGCGCCCCAGCTTTGCTCAGCCGTGGGAGGGCCGCTGCCCAAATGATTTGACAGCGCCGGCGATCGAGACCGTGGGCCTGTGCCAAATCTACACCCTACTGGAGGATGCCTATACGTCTTACTGGAAGAGGTACGCGACTGCTGCATTCCCTTCTGAGCACATTGTTCACTTTGTTCCGACAGGGGGAGAACTTGATGTCAGGTTGGGCCAATTCACGGCAGATGATGAGTTGTTCCGGGCTGATATTCACCAAAACGCACCCGGACGAGATTTGAACCTGAACTCATTGGACCAATACTGAATTCACTACCATCGAACGGCAGTGTTCAAGAAGACGGATTTCAGTACCAGATACCGAACGCGTTGCTTCTCCCGCTTATCGACGAGTACGAAGGTGCGTTAATCGGCGGCTTCGGCGGCCTCCCGACTATGCAGTTTGAAAGTTTCGATTTTGCTGCGTTGCTCCGGGGCTGGGCAATTCTCCGGGCCATAAGCCAGGTTCACTTCCTGATTACCGTCCTGTTGCGTCGTAATTGTCTGCCGGGTTTAAGCCGTTTATTAACAGTGGCTTACGATCATTGCGCAAGGTAAATCCTGGCAGCCAGGAGAAAAAGGGCTGGACTTTTGCTCGCCAGAGCCTTATTCTAGTTTTGCCCATGCAAGCACCGCGACCTCCGCATTCCCACCAGGAGGAACTGGATCGGCTCGAGAGCGAGAATCGCCGACTGCAGCAGCAGGTGGAGCAAGCGCGTTTTATGAATAAACGGCTAAGGAAGCGCATCGAGCGGTTAGTACAGGATCTGGAAAAAGCTCGTCGCGCCGCCCATCGGCAAGCCGCACCCTTTTCCAAAGGGGAGCCGAAGGCGGAACCCAAAACGCCCGGCCGCAAAACCGGCAGCGACTATGGGGAGCCATCTTCCCGGCCTGTGCCGCAGCGAGTGGATGAAGTGCTGCCGGCGCCGGAGTCACGGCGTTGCCCCTGCGGGGGCACGGTGCAAGTGGAGCGCACCGAGCCGCAGTATCAGGAAGACATCGTGCGGCGGACGGTGGTGCGCCGCTTCGATATCGAGGTGGGCCATTGCTCCTGCTGCGGGGCGCGGGCGCAAGGCCGGCACCCCTTGCAGACTTCCGACGCGTTGGGAGCGGCCAAGGTGCAGGTGGGGCCGGAAGCGCTGGCGTTGGGGGCACACTTGAACAAGCAGATGGGATTGTCGCTGGGCCACACCGCTCGCGTGTTGCAGTCCGGATACGGTCTGGAGTTCAGCCGGGGCGGCATCTATAAGGCTCTGGCGCGCCTGGCCGGCAAGGCCGAGCCGACCTACCAAGGGCTACTGCTGACGGCGCGCCAGAGCACCGTCAACTGGGTGGATGAAACGGGCTGGCGCGTGGGCGGTCACTCGCAATGGCTGTGGGTGGCGGAGAGCGAACTGGTGACGGTGTACAGCATCCTGCCCGGTCGCGGCTCCGAGCAACTGAAACAGCTTCTGGGTGCGGACTACGACGGTTGGTTGGGTGCATGACGGGCTGCGCTGCTACAGTTGCTTGAACAAAGCTTGCCATCAGACCTGCCTGACACACCTGATCCGGCCGCTCGAAAGAGATGAGCGAGAGGGCGACACGGGCGGCGGCGCAGTTCCCCGGGCAGGTCAAATCTCTGCTGCAACAGGCATTGTTGTTGGGCGACCGTTTCGAACTCCAGGAAGTGACACCCCATGGTCTGGCAGTGGCGACCGGACGGCTGGAAGCGGCGATGGACCGGTTGCTGGATAAGGACTACCGCACTGCGAGCAACAAGCGGTTGGCGAAACACCTTCGCCACCAGCGAGAATACCTGTTCACATTTCTGCACTTCCGGGCCTGGAAGGAACCAAATGTCGCGCCGAGCGGGCCGTCCGTCCGGCGGTGATTGCGCGCAAGGTGTGGGGTGGCAACCGTACTTGGAACGGAGCCAAGGTGCAACAAACTCTGATGAGTGTGTTGCGCACCTTTCACCAGCAAGGCAAAGACGCCTTTGCTTCCCTGGTGGAGTTGCTGCGCCTCCCAGGGCATAAGATCCTGGAAATCGTTCCCACGCCGGCGTAGCTCGTCTCGCCAGAGCGGGCAAACCGTTCTCCCCCCACCCAGAAGGGGTTGGAATGTCTGTGGAAGAAGCGATCCCTTCGGATTGGATCGCTAACAAAGGTCAACCAGCTTCTACCCCCGGGGTGCAAATCCAACCTCGCTGACACTACGCCGTGCTGCGTCTCCGCGACTGCTGATTTCCAATCGGGTGTAGCTCTTTTGGATTTTGCGAGTCTCTGGGTGTGAGGGAGTTCGCGGGTGCGAAGGCCCAGTACGCCTGTCATTCCTTGCCGACGATTTTCAGCCTGCCGCGACGGCTAGTCCGGGATGAGGAAACTGTGGACGGAACGGTCCCAGGTACACGGTGATTGGCATAGTGCGAGGCGTGGTTTCGTTCGTATTCCTGTTGCTCGTGAAACTTCCA
>JAIQFL010000516.1 GCA_020073365.1 Terriglobia bacterium
AGAATTCGTTTCTGGAACCAAGCGCATCCCGCTGCTCGAAACTCTCCACAAAGCATCGAATGCTGGCGGGCCTAATTCGTAGCAGCGGGATGCCCGCTCGGCTAAGTAGTAGCAAATCTTCCGAGCGGTGAAAAGCCTGGGGTACACCTCTCCTTGGTGGCGCCCAATTCCAACCCCAACCGGAAATATATAAATTGTTCTCGGATCTACTATAAGCGGGCTTCAGCCCGGGGTCCCCCTGGGCCGGCCGGCATTTGTGCTGGCGTATCGGGTGCCCTCCCAGGAATGCCGGTATGGCAGCCTGAAAGGCCGCTCCACATGGCCAGGCTAACGATTTTTCGCTCTTCCGCCGATAGGAGAATCGGTACGCGATTCGACTGAGCCATGATCGCAATTGTTGGAATCCTTATCGTCTTTGGAGCGATCGTCGGCGGTTACCTGATGGAGCATGGCAAGCTTCTGGTGCTGCTGCAGCCGGCGGAGCTGTTGATTATCCTGGGCGCGGCTATCGGGACATTGCTAGTCGCCAACCCGCTGCCCACGTTGATTCGAATCGGGAAGGGGCTCGCCGGCGTTTTCCTCGGTGGCGGCTACTCCAAAGCCGTTTACATCGACAACCTCAAGATGCTGTTCGAACTCTTCAACTACGCCCGCAAGTCCGGCATGGCCAAGCTGGAGGAAGATGTCGACAATCCCACGAAGAGTGCGGTTTTTAAGAAGTATCCAAGGTTCCTGAACTCCCATCATGCGCTGCATTTCCTGTGCGACAGCTTGCGCACGGCGGTCACAGGCGGCCTCGATCCCATGGACATCGACCAGATGATGGAGGTGGATTTGGAGGTGCATCACCGGGAGTCGCAGGAGCCGATTGCTTCGTTATCGACTATGGCGGACTCGCTGCCAGGTTTGGGAATCGTGGCCGCAGTGCTGGGAGTGGTGATCACCATGGGCGCTCTGGGCGGCCCCAAGGAAGAGATCGGGCACCGCGTGGCGGCGGCGCTGGTGGGCACTTTTTTGGGAATTCTGTTCTGTTACGGCCTTTTTGGGCCGCTGGCATCGGCTATGAGCAAAGGAAATGAAGCCGAGGCCTGCTATTTCGGCTTCCTGCGCATGGCCGTGCTGGGCTTCGTAAAGGGTATCAGTCCTATCCTGGTGGTGGAACTGGCGCGGCGCGCCATCCCGACCGAAGTGCGGCCGACATTTCAGGAGATGGAGGCGGCCTGCCGTGGCGGCACGAAAGTCGCCTCGCCGCAGGCGCCGCAGGCGGCATAGTCATGGCAGAACAAAATGAGGGTTCCGCCGCACCGCGGCCCGTCATCGTCGTACGGAAGCGCAAAGGGGGCCACGGCGGCCACCACGGAGGCGCCTGGAAGGTGGCCTACGCAGACTTCGTCACCGCCATGATGGCGCTGTTCATCGTGCTCTGGCTGATGGGCGCGGACAAAGAGGTTCAGCAGGCGGTAAGCGCGTACTTCAACAATCCTGCGGGGCCAGGAAAGCTCACGGGGACTGCTGCGGCGGGCCTCGGCAATGCGATCGAAGTGCCCAAGGAGGACATGAAGCGGCTGGCCGAAAAGATCCAGCAGGCGCTCATGACTGTCCCGAATTTTCGCAATTTGAAGGACCACGTGGAGATCACCATCACTTCCGATGGTCTGCGCATCGAACTGCTGGAAACCGAGGCGGGAATGTTCTTCGAATCGGGAAGACCCGTGCCCACGGAAAGCGGCGCAGACCTGTTGGGCCGGCTGGCCGGAGAACTGGGCAAACTCCCCAACGATGTGCTGATCGAAGGCCACACCGATTCCAAGCCGTTCTCCGGCAATGCTTCGTATTCCAACTGGGAGCTCTCCACCGACCGCGCCAATTCCGCGCGCAGGCTAATGGAGGCGAACGGGCTCCGCCCGGAACAGGTAGCCCAGGTGCGGGGCTATGGCGAGCGGCAGTTACGCCATCCCGAGGACCCGGAGGCCCCCTCCAATCGCCGGATCTCGGTGATCGTCCAATACCTCACGCCGCCGGGCGGGCCCGACAATCAGCCGGTGCCGGAAAGGGAGGGCGCGCCCCAGAAGGCCAAGACGGAAAAGTAGGGCGGAACCCCGCAGCCGATGGCTTAGTGGCGCGTAGCCGGCAAGGATGCGACGTTCGCCGGTATACAACCAGGGCTACAACCCGGCGTCGGGACGCCGGGCACATCCAGAACGGACCCGTACCCCGGGGCTCCGCACACCGAAAGTCCCGGCCGACCCAGCATGGAGGTAAAACAACAAAGCCCAATGGTCTCGTGCGACCATGCCTCCTCGGGGTTGAGCGTTGAGCGTCAACACCGTCCAGCCGGGAGGAGGCTCGGGCTCCCGAACACCGCATCTCGGATAACAGGGCCCGGGCCACTTGTCCGACAGCAACTATACGTCCAAGTGGATCCGGCAACCTGCTGGAATTCGGAACAAGAGGCGTTAATTTCTGCGCCCAATCGTCGCGAGAATGGTGGTTGGTGCGTGCTAGGGATCAAGCCTTATGCTGACAATGTGGGGAGGACTCGTCAATCTGCGCTATGACACTGAAGAGAAGGACGTTCAACCCCAAGCGACGGATTTGCACAAAGCAGGAGTTTCAGAGCCGGCGAGAGGTCTTATCCGCGCTTCTCGAAAACGTCCGCTACGGAGGAAATCCGGAACACAAACGGAACCCAGGCGATTTCGGCCTGACTCCGCCGAGGACGGCCAGGCCTGGGAAGACGCTATCTGACGAGGTTACAAATCCTCAGCCGCACCGAAGCACTCAGACTGTTACGAGAAGGTTTGCGGCGAGGCATGTTTAGTCCCCAAGAGCGGAACGGTTGGCCCCAGAACGTCTGGGCCGTAACCGAAAGGGGGGAGCCGCTTGAGGCACAACGCGAAAGTGATGGTATCTATCACGGCTACCCAATGCCGGAGGCTGATCCCTTTCGGGAGGAAGTCCTGGAGCGGTGGGCGATTCAATGATGCCGAGTATGTCTATCGAACTCAAGTGGCTTCCTCCTTTTCAGGGACCGCTGGAAATCGGAAGAACGTCCGCAACTATTCAGATCCGTTTCGGAATTGAAAACGCAACGCGCTCCTGGGATGTGTGGTCCGAGTCTGTTCAGGACGGTGCTCGGGTCTCGGCATATCCGCTTGCCATCTGGCTGGCATCCTCATGGTGGCGTATCCGCTGGGAGCCGCTACCCTCTCGAATCCGTCTCACCCAAGACCAAGTTCCGGCAGATACTAACTGGCGCATTAGCCACGAGCTTCCGGCCGCCGGTTACGGATTTATTTGGCCCCAACTGGGCTTTGCAAGTGACGGAGAGTCGATTCGCGTCATTTGCCGGCAATCCCCAGCCTTGTCCCAGGAACCGGCTCACTATCTTTCGGAGTTCGACGTGGCTGTGCCGGCGCGAGAGTTCGAAACAGGGATTGACAGTTTCATGGACCTGGTGCTCCGCAGGCTGGACACGTTGGGAGAAACGGAGTTGCACCTCCTTTGGCGGGAAGTTCTCGCCGAACGTTCCGATCGCGAACAATCGGCCGCTAGAAAGATCGAGGCGCGTCTCGGATACGATGCAGACGAGGCGCCACCAGATTTGCTCGAAAGTCTCCTCAACCTTGCAACTGAGGTAGGCGCGGACGCCACCGATGAGATCGCTCCGGTTTGTGCAGGCCGCAATCCAATTGGCGCGCTACAAAAGGTGATGAGTCTAGCTTCGCGGCCTGGTATTCACGGAAGAGTCTCAATTCCAGCGCAGGCAAGCGTTCCAAACGGAACCGTGCCTCCATGGCAACGCGCCAGGCAACTTGCGACTTCTGTTCGGAGGTCGCTCGGTCTAGGTGTTGAGCCACTGGACGATAAAACCCTCTCTGAACTCCTGCGGATTTCGCCAGACGATCTAAATGAGAAGCCATCGGTTCATGCACTGATGGGCTTGGCGGTTCGAACGGGAAATGATCGGGACCTGAAGTTGCTTTTTCATAAAAGGAACCGGCCGGCGCGCAGGTTCGAGGCGGCTCGCTTCATCGCTGATTACCTTTCCGCCGAAGGAAGTGACCGTTGGCTCCCGATTACGGACGCAGCGACGGCACGACAGAAGCTACAGCGCGCTTTTGCCGCTGAGTTTTTGTGCCCCATCGACTCCCTCCAATTGTACTTGGGCGATGAGTTCCTTCCCGAGGCTTTCGAAGACGCTGCGGAGCACTTTGGGATCTCAGAGATGGCGATCAAGAGCCATTTAGCCAACCACCACCTAATATCGCGCACCCTCGTGGACTCGGATCCCATCTCTTGAGTCTGGGTTCAACAGAGCGGCTTCGGATTGTGCGTCCAGCCCGCCTTTAGCGCGATCGTCATCTACCGGTGGCTAACGCGGCACGTTTCACTCGTGCAGAACCACCGTGGCGGGCATTTGCTCCGCAAAATGCCCGTCTCGTACTGGTGAAATGATCTGTGAGGTGACAATCCCGCTAGAGAGGAAATCCCGATGTGCCGTCGAGCGCAAAAGATCGGATCGTCCACTACCAACTAGCGGCGCTTATTTTAGCGCTTATGGTCCGACCCAAAGGGTACCCCGAGCATGAGTGCAATGGCATGCGCCTGCGCCACTAAGCTCAGCTCCCGGGGTGGTACTCCCGCTCGATGTGCCCCTGGAGTTGCGAGGGGTAGAAGTAGACGTCCCGCAAGTCGCCGGTGCTGTACCGCTTGGCCTGATCGTTGAAGTGACGGGATGCGGGATGGCCGCTTTCCCCACCAGCCGTCACCGCCATGGCCCGGACCTTCTCGCCGAACTCGACTACGGCGACAAAGCTGTTCCCGCTGGTGCCATACCACTTCTTCGTCCCCGGGTACGCGCGCGCTCCGAATGAGGCCAGCGAGCCCCATTGCGCGGAGGGGAAGCCCACAGGAATGCTCGGACCCGCGTCGTTGAAGGGCTGGACGAGGTCGCCGGTGAGCCGCTGGAACCGGTTGATATCACCCCATGGCGTCTTCCAACTCCCGAAGTCGGCCTGGAGTTTATCGGACGCCGCCACGAGCGCCTGCAAAAGTTGCTCCGCCGGCGCGCCTCCAATCGAGTCGGCGGCGGAGGCGCCCCCTCTTCTCCCACCTCCACCTACACGCCTCCGGACATCCTCCCCCCAGAACACCGCGAGGGAAGTGGGGACGGACGTCACCGACCACCGCAGATCCCACTTGCGCAGCAGTGCGATTTGCTCGGCCACTTTGGCTTTCAGGGGATTGGCGGCCGGGGTCTCGTCCCAAGCCTTGATCAGGGCGGGGATCGGTTTCTCAAACCAGGTGAGGTAGCTGTCGTATGCCGCGGCAACGAGGGAGTTGAGCGTGAAATCCCTGGTGTTCTCAAGGACCCGAATGGCGTGCAATCCACGCGCGGATTCGCCGCCGTTCTCCACATAAGCCGGATAGTCTTCCTTCCTCGGGCTGCTCGGCCCGGCCGCGGACCACGGCCAGTTGTTGGTGTTGTAGAGCCAACCGCTCTTGGGGTTCAGCAGGTGGGGCGTCTCGTCGACGGAAAGAAGTCCGTGCCACTCCGTCGCCGGATTGCTGCCATCCACCGGCCTGGTCCAGTCGAAGCTGGTATCGCGCCGGGGAATGAAGTTGCCGTGGAAGTAGGCGATGTCGCCGTCGGCATCGGCAAAGATCGTGTTGTTCGACGAGTTCGCCTGGAGCTCCATGGTCTTCCAGTACGACTTGTAGTCCTTCGCCTTGGTGCGCGTGTAGGACTGCGTCAGCGCCTTCACGGGCTCCTGCATCAACCGGACGCTCACCCACTTGCCGTTGGCCTCACGGACGATGGGCCCGTGATGCGTGCGGTAGACGGTGAATTTCTTCTCGGCCAACCCATGATCGGTCTTGTACGGCACCGCGATCTCCGCCGCCACCAGCGGACGATCCTCGTTGCCGTACTTGTAGTAGAGGCGATCGCCCTTCTTCTCCACGGTTTCGAGGTACTCGTCGATCGCGTCCACGCCGCTGGAGGTGTGCATCCAGCCGGCGCGCTCGTTGAAGCCCTGGTAGATGAAGAACTGACCCCATGTCACGGCGCCGTAGGCATTCAGCCCTTCGTCGCTCGCCATCTGCAGCTCGGACCGGAAGAAGAAGGAGGTGTGGGGATTGATCAGCAGCAGGGCGTGGCGCCCGGCGGTGTTCGCCGGGGCCACGGCCATGCCGTTCGATCCCGTGGGCTCGCCCTCGTCCGGAGCCGATGCCCGGTCCTCGTCCGCGGAAATCGTCTGCCTCCCGGGAGTTTGGCGCAAGGCCGCCTGGCTCAC
>JAIQFL010000517.1 GCA_020073365.1 Terriglobia bacterium
CAATGGCCTCCGGCAGGCGGCCGGGCGTGCGCGCCAAGGCATTCGCCAGGTCGTTGTGGGCTTCCACGCGATCGGGCTGAAGGCGCACGGCTTCCCGGTACTCGGCAACTGCCTCGGGCAGCCTGCCAGGGATGCCTGATAGTGCGTTTCCCAGGTTATCGTGGGCATCTGCACGATCCGGTTCGATGCGCACGGCTTCCCGGTACTCGGCAATGGCCTCCGGCAGGCGGCCAGGTATGTGCTCTAATTCTTTGGCCAGATTATAGTGTGGCCTGGCACTCTCCGGACAGACGTCCACGGCGCTGGTCCAGAGACTAAGGCTATCCTGCCAGTCGAAGTTGCGGGCGTAGGTTCGCGCGGTGAACGCCAGGCACACCAACCCCAGCGCGGCCCAGGCAACCGGTGCAGCCACGCGCCGCTGAAGTGAGCGCCGCCGGCCTAACACGTAGACGGCCGCAACTATACAGCCGGCCAGCCCCACTGAAGGCAGATAGAGAAACCGCTCGGCCATGATGCTACCGATGAGGACAACCAGGTTCGAAGTGGGCGACAGCGCAACGAAAAAGAAAACCAGGAAGAACAGTAGCGGCTTGCCCGTGCGGCGCCAGCGCACGGCCAGCAGGAGAGCAAGAAGCGCCGCGCCCAGCAAAGCCGCGAGCGCGATGAGCGCCTTGGCATCCTCCCAGTTCGAGAGCCGCCAGCCGAATAACGGCACCGCATTGTAGGAATAATCCGCCGACAAGTGGGCCGGCCAGAGAAACAGCCATAGAAACTTGCCAACCACTTTGACGGCGGTTAGGCGCGCTGTCCAGAAACCGGCGCCCACCAGGGGATTGTCGGCATAGTCGATCAGCATGTGCATCCCGAAACCGCCACGCAAGGAGAAAAAGACGACAAACGGGAGCGCCACAGCGGCATAGGCGGGCACGCGCCGGCGCCACTTCGAGCGCTCCCACCATGTCAGGTCGTAGAGCAGCATGAGGCCCGGCAAGACGGCGCCGCTCTCCTTCGAGAAAAGCCCGACCGTCTGGGCGGCGGCCAAACCCGCCAGCCATGCCATCCCACGCCGCCCCGTGGTCGAGGCGCCTCTCACGTGGCACAGCAAGCCCGCCAATACGCCGAGGGCTGCCAGCAAGTCGGCGCGCCCCACAATATTGGTGACCGATTCGGTGAGCAGCGGGTGCAATCCCCAAATCGCGGCCAGCGCCAAAGCCGGCGCCGTTTCTCCAAAAATCAGCACGCCCAGTGCATACACCAGCACAACGTTGACTTCGTGCAGCACGAGATTAACCCAGTGATAGCCAACCGGGCGCGGGCCACTGCCGAAAACTGCGTAATTCACCAAGTAGGAAAAAGTGGTGAACGGCCGATACAGGCCGGTGGTGGCACTGACGTACGCATAGCTTCCAGTCAGGATGGACTCGATGTTTTCGGGCGTTGCCTGCCGAATACGCGGATCCCGCCCAATCACCGAATCATTGTCGAACACCAGGGCGCCCTGGAAGGAATTGGAATAGGCGACCAGGACAAGGCTACAAAGTGCGAGCAGCCGCCAGTACCACCACCACGGCCGGCCCGTTCCTGCTGCCGGGGAGTCCGGTCTGGCGGCCAGGGGCGACGCGTAGCTCGACTCTCGGTGCTTGGCCATCTTGCCTAACCCAACGCGCCAGTATAGCGCCTACGGAAAGATGGTGCTTACATAAGGTGCGAACGTCAAGCGGGGCGCGGGGATTGCGCATCGTCCAATTTTGGATTCCAGGATGGGCGGCATCTTCCGACCGTGCGGTCGACGTGGCCGAAGAAGCGGCCGTGGGTGATCTCTCCGCGGATGCAGCGCCCCCTGGTTTCAGGGGCCAAGCGGCCCGATT
Source organism: Terriglobia bacterium (assembly GCA_020073365.1). Taxonomy (GTDB): domain Bacteria; phylum Acidobacteriota; class Terriglobia; order Bryobacterales; family Bryobacteraceae; genus JAIQFL01. The sequence continues at coordinate 1,869 of JAIQFL010000517.1, forward strand.
TTCTGGGATCCGCTCTCCATCGCGATCGATGTACACGCTTACAGAATTTTATTGACATCGGCGTGCCCCCTGTGGTACTCATTACCAGGTGCAAAAGGTCCAATACCGCGATTCGGGCGCGCGACGCGCCACTTGGCAAGTCGCCCGGCGTACGAATCGACTGCCGTGGTGGGAGCGCTTGCTCTGCAGCTTATAAGACAGCCGCTCGCAGCTTGCACATGAGCGCAAGTGCGGGGCGGAAGCGCGGGGGAATCTTCAACTGCCGGGCCGTGACTCGGGAGATGGAGGGAAGTCCGCCAGTGAACTGGACGCTCGGGGATCGAATGGCATGGGTTTTTCTCGACCACAGCAAGGGGGGACCTTCCTATCGATTTCCCGACAACATGCCCGCCGCTGATGGCGCCGGGCGGTGACGGTCAAAAAAGGACCGTATGAAAAAGGGACGGAACATGTACATCCGTTTGGCTCTGTTAGCCGCTGTTAGTACATTGCCGCTGCTGGCCCAAGGGGACAGGGGTTTGATTACGGGAACTGTAACCGACCCTGGCGGGGCTGTCGTGCCCGGCGCCCAAATCACAGCGACTCAAGGCAGCACCAACGCATCGTACAAGGTTAAGACCAGCACGACGGGTGATTATACCGTACCCTCCCTTCCGGTCGGCACCTATGCGGTCAGGGTTGAGTTCCAGGGCTTCAAATCGCATATCACCAACAACGTGATCATAGGCCCCGGCCAAGAGGTACGCGTGGACGTCGAACTCGAGGTAGGCACGACGCAATCGAGCATCGAGGTCAGCGCCGCCGCGCAGGTGGTACAAACGGAGAACGCCGGGGTGGCCACCACCGTAAGCAGCGCGCTGGTGGATGCCTTGCCGGTTCAAGTGAACGGCAATTCGCGTAGCCCCTTCGACCTGGCGGGCTACACGGCGGAAGTGAACGGGGCCGGCACCTTCCGGATCGGTGGCGGGAACGACACCGTAGGCATCACGCTCGATGGCTCCTCTCTCGCAGGCAATAAGATCGGCAGCGACGCTGGAAGCGGAGGCGCGGCCGCGATGAATAGCCCGTCGGTGGAAGCTCTCACGGAGTTTACCGTGGAAGCCAGCGGCTTTAAGGCCGAGAATGGACACGCCTCGGGCGGAACGCTCAGCTTCGTTTCGAAATCGGGGACGAACCAGTTCCATGGGAGCGCCTTCGAGTTCCTGCGCAACCAGGATTTCGATGCCAAGGGTTTCTTCAACAGCGTGATTCCCATTTACAAGCAAAACAACTTCGGGGTCACGGCCGGCGGGCCGGTCTACCTGCCCAAGCTGTACAACGGCAAGAACAAGACGTTTTTCTTCGCCTCGTACGAAGGCTTCCGGAACCGCGTGGGCGCGGGCAACGGCTCGTTCTTTAGCGTGCCGCCGCCAGCGTTCTACAAGGGCGACCTGTCCCAATGGGTAAACGGAAGCGGCCAGCTATACCAGATTTACGATCCGGGATCGCAGGTACAACTCGCGAACGGAACATACCAAAGGACTCCCTTCGCCAACAACCAGATTCCGCAATCGCGATTCGATCCGACTATCGTTCCGATCCTGAACTATGTGTCGACGATTCTCCAGCCGAACCGTCCGGGCATCGTGCCGGGGACGTTCGGCTACGTGAATAACAATTTCTATAACAACACCGGCACCAGCATCACCCCGAACAACAGGTGGAGCGCCAAGATCGATCACACCCTGGGCTCGAAGCACCACATTTCGTACTTAATGAACCGCTATTGGGATCTCTCAACGTACGGCCCCGCCGGTCCCGTGGGGCTGCCGGCCCCGTTGGGCACCGGTACATTTGGGTACAACAAGACGCAAGTGTATCGCGCCAATTGGGACTGGACCATCAGTCCGACGCTCCTGAACCGCTTCTACGGCGGGTTCAACTGGTTTCGGGAAGATCACACTCAAGGGGAAGCGACAGAAGCAGGCTCGTTGCTGGCCGAGGGGCTCAACGTCCTGGTGCCCGCGGGCACGTGGAAATCGAAAGGGATCTGCCTGCCGGGCTTTATCCTATGCTCGAATCTTCCCATTATCAGCACAGGCGATTTCAGCGGCTGGGGCAACAACGCCCCCAACGGCTCGGACCGCCTGGTCTTCGAGCTGCACGACGACATGACGAAGATCCACGGCGCGCACACCTTCAAGTGGGGCTATTTCTACGGCAACAGCCACTACGACGGCTTCGGATTACAGTTCGGGTCCGGCGGGGTGGGCTTCAGTTCGCAAAGCACGGACAACATCGCGCTCGGGCCGGGCCTGAGCGAGTCGGCCGCGGGCGGCAGCGGGTTTGCGTCGATGCTGCTGGGACAAGTGAACAGCTTCAACATGGATTCGCTGCGCTACCTTCTCGTTGTTTATGAGACGCATCAGGGGTATATCCAGGACGATTGGAAGATCACGCGCAATCTCACCCTGAATCTCGGCTTCCGCTATGAGATGAATGTGGCGCCGCATGCGCCGGATGGCAAGTTGAGCAACCTGAACTTTACCGCGCCGAATCCGGTTGCGGGCGGGATTCCGGGCGCCACCGAATTCGCCGGGTCCGGCCCGGGCCGGACGGGCAGCAACGCGCTGATCTCTAACTGGTATGGCGGGCTCGGGCCGCGGCTCAGTCTGGCCTATGCAATCAACAGCAAGACTGTGATCCGCGCCTCCGCCACCCGCAGCTTCGGGCCGCTGGCCGGAATCGGGCAGTCTTCGCACCAACTTGGCTTCGCCATAAGAAACACGGTCAATAACCAAAGCGGCGGCGTGGCTCCTCTGTATGTGTTGTCGAAAGGCCCTGGGGTCGATCTGACTTTACCGAACGTCAATCCCGGCGTTGGCGTCGGTGGAAATGCTCCATCCTACGGGAGAAACGGGAATGATGCGAACCGGTCCGACAGCGAGCTGAACTACTCCTTCAATATTCAACGGCAGATTACGAAGACCTCGTCAATCGAGGTCGGTTGGATGGCGACGCTGGCCAGCCATATCACGTCGAACTTCCTGGCGGACAACCAGGTGCCGTACCGGTCCCTGCCCGCCTCTATGAATCCGTTCACGACGGCCGGACGGACCGTGCTGAGCTCGCAGGTAACCTCCGCTACGGCGATTGCCGCGGGGGCCGTCGTACCATGGACCTGCGGCGCGAACTCATCGCCCCAATGCATACCCTTCACGCAGGTGTGGGGCACCGGAGCGACCGTGACCCAAACCAACAGGCCCTTTCCTCAATATGGGACTATCGATACCGGGAACGGAGGTGGCGACCGGATCGGCCATTCCACTTACCACGCCGCTATCGCCAAGTACAACAAGCGGCTGGGTAATGGGCTGACGGTGCAAGCTTCCTTTACTTTCTCGAAGCTGCTCGACGACACGGACACGGCCTACCTGGCCACCTTTTTCTATGCTGACATGTACAATTTGAGGGCGCTCAAATCGATTGCCAGTTACGATCAGACAAAAGCGTTGAAGTTCACGTGGGTGTACGAGCTTCCCGTCGGGAAAGGGAAGCATTTCTTGGGTAATGGCGGAGTGGTCGCCGCGATTGTGGGCGGCTGGCGCCTCTCCGGCATACAAACCTACGCCAGCGGTTTGCCGATGAACGTCGGCACCAATGCCCCTAGCTTCCCCATCGGCGAATTCAGCAACACACCCACCATCAGCACGTACAAAGGTTGGACCCTCCCCTACTCGGGCAAGTTCGATCCCTTCAAGGATAGCTACCTCCAGCCGCAGTCTTTCTTCCCTACGCAGTCGTCAACCTCGTTCGGCAATTCCACCCGGTACAACCCGAGCTTCCGCAGTTGGCCTCAGTTTAACGAGTCTGCGGGGTTGACCCGGATCATCAGCCTTAAGGAGCGGGCCCACCTGGAGGTTCGTGCTGAGGCATTCAACATTCTGAATCGCACCTGGTTCGGCCCCTTAGGGGGCGCCACGACGCTCGGAAACCCCAACTGGGGTAAGTGGCAGGCGCAGGTCAATTCGGCCCGCCAGATGCAGTTGGCGGCGAAACTGACCTGGTAGTGTTTCACAGGCTGCGCGCACCGAGGGCGCAGCCCCTGGTTTCCCTGGCGGTGGCTCGCCGCAGGCTTACTTGTAGTTTTCATCTGTGAGTCCTTGCCAGCTTTCGCGAGGCCTCTTGGCTACCTTCCTTCGGGCCACAGGCCGCTAGCCTGGATTTCTCATCAATGGAACCCACCTATGAGTGGGGGCGTAGCGTGGGTGGAAACGGAGGAATTGGCCGGTTCAGTCGCCGGTTCAGTCGACGAAAAATCGGACTGAGCCCGAGTCAAAGATGTTTAAAGATGTCCCTTGACCGGCGACGGGTTTGTTCGTGGAGTCAAACGAGAACGGTATGGCCGCAGCCCTCCCCGGTGGTATTCAGAGTGGGCATCG
>JAIQFL010000089.1 GCA_020073365.1 Terriglobia bacterium
TTCCACAATTCCCCGGTAATCACGCTGGCCAGCAACGTCGCCACGCTGGTGACAAAAAAGTAAACCCCGAGGGCGCGGCCGCGCACTTCGGGCGCCACTTTCTCCACCACCAGTGCCGAACAGCCGGTGGTGGGCAGTCAGCGCTTCGGAAATCCCGGTGCGACCCCCGCTATCTCCGCCAACGGCACGCGCAACGGAATTGTCTGGCTCATCGATACCAAGACTTGGAACGGCGCCGACCGGCCGGCTGTGCTCCACGCGTTCGATGCCTCCAATGTGACTCGCGAGCTGTACAACACCGAGCAGAACAGCGGGCGCGACCGCGTGGGAAAAACCCTGCGATTCACCATACCGACGGTGGTGAACGGGCGGGTTTATGTGGACGCCAAGGGCGAGCTGGATGTCTACGGATTGCTGGTGGGACAGGCGCTTTCGCCTGTCAAGGAGGAGGACGTTCCGGTCCGCGCGCGACCCCATTGATCACGCGCAATAGTCCACGGCCGCTTCCGCCAGGATCTCGGCGAGTTTCACCACCGATTCCAGATCCACCCACTCTACGTCCGCATGTGCTCCGGCGCCCGCCGCGCCGCACACCACCGTCTCCACACCGGCCTCCTGGAGGAGCGCGGCATCCATCCAGGGCGTGTCGCCGATATGCGCCGCAGCCTTCCCCCGGACCTTGGCCGCGGCACGATCCACGGCCTGCACGATGGGCGCATCGGGAGCCACTTCGAACGGGTTGCGTACGAAGAACGGCCGTACCGCCGCATGGAAGACCGGGTCCTGCGCCGCCAGCCGATCCACGATCGCCTGGATCTCGCCCACCGCCTGAGCCTCGGTCTCGCCCGGAATCGTGCGGCGTTCGATCTCGACCGTCGAGGACGCTGCATAGGTGCTGAGCCCCGTGCCTCCGCTGAGCATGGCCGCGTGGAGAGACGGCGGACCCACCAGCGGATGCGGATGGCGGGCGCGCAGGTCCCGCTCCAACGCTCCCAGGCCGGCTAAGAACGCGCCCATCTTCATGTTGGCGTCGATGCCCAGCTCGAACTTGCTGCCGTGGGCCGCGCGACCCGCAACCGTGACTTCGATCCAGAGGTAGCCCTTGTGCGCCAGGCAGATTTCTAAAGCGGTCGGCTCGGTTACGATGGCGCCGTGCACTTTCACCCGCCGGATGAGGTCGCGGGTACCCAGGCTTCCGTATTCTTCATCGGCCACCGCCGCCACCAGCAGGTCCCCACGCAGGCGGATGCCGCCATCCACCAGCGCCTTGGCGGCGGCCATGCACGCGGCCAGGCTCCCTTTCATGTCGAAGGAACCGCGGCCATAGACCCTGCCCTCGCGGATGGCGCCGGAAAACGGCTCGGACATGCCGCGCACATCCACCGTGTCGCAGTGCGCGTTCAACATCAGGCTCCGCCCGCCACCTGTGCCGCGGAGTCGTCCCAGAACGCTCGTTCGTCCCGGTTCCGGCTCTGAGATCCCGGTGTGCAATCCGATGGATTCGAGCGATGCGGCAATGAAGCCCGCAATCTCCCGTTCCCCCGGCGCCCCCTCGGCCAGCGTTGGGTTGATGGAATTGATCTGGACCAGCCGGACCAGCGTCTCCTGTGTGTAGTCTGGGTCAATCTTCATGGGTTTGTGTAGCGGTACTTAAAGACTACCGGCTCAAGCCGCCGGGTTCAAGCTGCAGGTTGAGAGTTGCGCGACGCACAGCACTCGTCCACACAGCTTGCCGATCTACACTAGTCATATGGGCATGAGACTGGCAACCATATGTTTCGGGCTTGTTCCCCTCGCGCTGCGGGGACAGGCGCCCGCGGCTGCCCCATCGGCTTGCAGCAACACTCCGACCTACTCAACTTGCGAGCTGGTCTTCGAGCTCAGCGATAAGGACGCCGCCGCCCATACTCATCCGTATGTGAGCGTCGATCTGAAGGTGGAGTTCCGCTCGCCGCGTCACCGCACGTGGGCTATTCCCGCCTATTGGGATGGCGGCCGACGGATGGTGGTTCGGTTCGCGCCCACCGAGGCGGGCGACTGGGATTATCACGTCATCGGCAACCTGGCCGATTGGGACGATAAGAAGGGCTCCTTCACGGCCGCGTCCTCCGAATCGCGCGGGTTCCTTCGGCCGGCCAACAAGCATCATTGGGCCTACACGGAGCGGGACAGCCGCGGTCTTGACCAGGCGCATCTGTGGATGGGCGCTACCGAGATGCTCTTCGCCACCATGGATGACGCCGCGTTCCGCACGGTGGCCGATGCGCGCGCCGCGCAGAAGTTCAATCATCTGCGAGGATGGCTCGTGTCGCAGGCGCAGGAGGGTGCGTTCTCGTCACCCGACACGCCCAACGTCGAGTACTTCCAGCGGCTCGATCAGCGCATTCGCTACCTGAATCAGAAAGGCATCACCGCCGATCTCATCCTCGCGGGCGGCCCGGGCTACCTGGTGAAGGCCTTTCCCACCTGGCAGCAGCGCAGCCGCTACCTCCGCTTTGTCGCGGGGCGCTACGGTGCCATGAACGTCACCTGGCAGGCCGTAGACCAGTGGGAGGATTATCCGGACAGCCGCGCTCTCCTGAAGGAGGTTGGCGGCCTGTTGAAGCAGCTCGATCCTTACCAGCATCCGCGCACTACCGGAGCGCACCTGACTTCCACGCCGCTCCTGGATGACGGCTGGATGGATTTTGCGGCGTACGGCACCCCCGACGACAACCTGGGGGCCGTCGAGCATCAACTTTACGGCGTGCCTTTCGTGAACCTGGATTTCGGACGCGAGGACAGCGGGGCAGGGAAGTCCGGGCCGAACGATCTGGATGCCAACGAGTTCCGCCACCGGCTGTGGAACGCCACCATGGACGGCCAGTATCCGACGTACACGAACAGCGGCGCCGGCGCCCCGTACGCCAATTCGCCCGGAGCCAAGGCCATGACGGTGTGGTTCGATTTCATGTCCGATGCGCGGCATTGGGAACTGGAACCGTACTTCGATGTGGATGGTGGGCGCGCCGTGGCGCTCGAAGATACCGAGTACGTGGTCTACATCGAAAAACCGGGACCCGTGGAATTGACCGTGGAGAAGCACGGTTACGATGTGTACTGGATCAACCCCATCGACGGCGAGAGCATCAGGAAGAAGTTCTCGGGCGAGCACTTCACCGGCGAGCCTCCCAGCCGGTCGCACGACTGGATTCTGCACGTGGTGCGCGAAAGCCACTTGGAGGGCATGAACAAATCCTTTAAGTTTGAGTCGCGGGATATTGTGCTGCAAGAGGTTGAGGCCAACACGCCCAAGGTGCCGTTTGCTATGGAAGAGCCTAAGGGCGACCTCTCGCTTTCGAAGCCTGTGCCCTATTCCGCGAAGCTCACTCGCGAATCGCGCGCCACGCGGTTGATGCGGTGGCTGTGGATGGGTGAGGTGGCCGCCGATCACCAGGGCTACCGGGTGCTGGCGACTAGCCAGAAGGGCGAAATGCAGCCGCCCCGGAGCATCGCGACGAACTTTCCGGCCCTCATGCACCTCCGGCTCTACGGTATGAACGCCAATGGAAAGATCTACGAACTGGACAGCGCGTGCCAGATCAATCCATGAGCGGTGAAAAGGGGCTGGGGGCCGGGGGCCAGGGGCCAGGGAAGAGCCCGCCGTGCGCGGCAAGCGGCGGAAACGCCATGCCGCTTCTGGCATCGACCCGTGGGGTTGGGCTCCTGGGCGGGCTCCGGACTCGCACAGCAACCCAAAGACGCGACGAGCCGGTTGCCGGGCGGCTGGTTCTGGCCATCGACACCACCCACGAGTTCGGCAGCCTGGCGCTGGCGCGGGGCGCGGAGATTGTGGAAGAGGTCCTGCTGTGTGCACCCAGCGGGTTTGGGCACGTGTTGTACCCGCACCTCAAGCGGCTGCTGGACCGGCACGCCATTGCGCTGGAAGCCATCGATTGTTTCGCGGCGGCTTCCGGGCCGGGCTCTTTCACAGGAGTCCGCGTCGGATTGGCGTGCGTGAAAGGGCTGGCGGAGGCACTGGGCAAACCCGCGGTCGGGGTCTCGAATCTCCAGGCCCTCGCGACGTTCGCCTTCGGGCCGTTGCGGGCCGCGGTGATCGATGCGCGCCGCGGCGAGGTCTATGGCGCAGTCTATGACTGGGGGGCAAAGGCGGTTACGCCGGAAGTGGTTGCGAAGTTTCCGGCGTGGCTGGAAACCTTGCCGGCCGGTGATTTGGAATTCGTCTCGACGGATTTCACGCCCTTTCGCAACGCGCTCGCGGGCACCCGGTTTGAGAAGGCCCGAATTGCCACGGCGCCGCCCGCCCTGGCAAGCGCCATCGCCCGGCTGGCGATGGCTCGCCTGCTCTCAGGTAGCGCATCCGATCCGGCGGCGCTCGACGCGAATTACGTTCGCCGCTCGGATGCGGAGCTGTTCTGGAAGGAATAGCCGGCGCCTACTGGGTCACTTTCACCACGAAGTAAGTGAATTTCTTGCCGGGGTCGAGCTTGACCTGGTGCGGCAACTTGGCGGGGATGGTGACCACGTCGCCGGCGGCGATCTTCTTTTCCGTTCCGCCGCTGATGGAGGGCGCGCGCATCTCGTTGGGCGCGGTGGTCTTCCCGTCCACCAGGTTGCCGCCGTACACCAGCGTAGCCTCGCCATCCTCCACCACGAAGATGTCGGCCTGGGTGGCATGGTATTCGGCCTCGCCCGAGCCCTCGCGGTGCGCCACCAGGAACGAGTAGTTGCCGAAGGCCGTCAGTTGCTGGGTGGCGACCTTCTTTGCATCAATCTTGGGCGACAGGCTCTTGGAGAACGCCTTCAACTCCGAGGCCTTCCAGATAGCGAGTCCCGGCGGATCTGCGGCGGGCAGCGCGTAGGCAGCACAGAGCAAGGCAATCACGATCAGTTTCGATTTCATAGTGTGTCCCTCTGGTTCCACACAGTATCACAAGTCCGTCGGGTTTCTACTACAGAAGAGACAGACGAAAGCGCCTGTCCCACCGTGCGGCTTCGCTGGCCCGGCTCCGTCGGTTTAGAATAGGTTCATCACGTCATGAGAGCAATCTGGGAACGAGGGGTTCTGGGCCTTGCACTGCTGGCCATCGCAGCCGCGGGCGGAGCACAGGACGCGCCGGCGGCAAAAGGGTCGAAGGCCATTTTCGAGAAGACTTGCAGTGCTTGCCACACGGCGGACAGCGTGACCTCGGCGCGCCGCACGCGCGACCAATGGCAGGAGACCATCGAGGCCATGGTCGCGGACCAGGGAGCCAAGATCCCCGACGAGGAATTCAGCCCGATCCTGGAGTACCTGGTCGCGGTGTATGGCAAGGTCAATGTGAACAGCGCTCCGGCCGACGAGATCGCCCAGATTGCCGGGCTATCGCAAAAGGAGGCCGAGGCGATCGTGAAGTTCCGAAAGGAAAACGGCAGGTTCGAAGACTTCGATGCGCTCGGCAAGGTTCCCGGTGTGGATCCGAAGAAGCTGGAAAAGAGCCGGGAAGCCATCTCTTATTAGCACTCGACCGCGGTTGGGAGGGAGACAAAACGGATGCTTGACATGGGAAGAGCGTGTGCGCGGATCGCCGTGCTCGCGGCGGCGGCGGTGCTCGGCGCCCAAGCGCCGCCCGGCCGGGGAGCGCCCGCGCAGGGCGCCGGCCGCGGAGGCGGCAGGGGAATCAGTCCGGGCGGCGTGGGTTCCGATGACAAACACGTGGTGGACGCCGCGGCCGCCGACCGCGGCCGTAAGGTCTGGGCCGCCGAGTGCATCAACTGCCACGGCACGCATGCCCGGGGCACCGACCGGGGCGCCGACCTGATTCGCTCGGTGCTGGTGCTGCACGACCGGTATGCCAACGAGATCGGACCCTTTTTGAAGAAGGGGCATCCCACCCAAACCACTCCGGCCGCGAACTTGACCCAATCCCAGATCGAGGATGTCGCCCAATTCGTGCACTTCGAGGTCTACCAGACGATGCGCAGCGCTCTGGACGTGCAGGACGTTCTCACGGGCGATCCGAAAGCCGGGGCGGCCTACTTCGCAGGCGAGGGCAAGTGCAATACCTGTCACTCTCCTACCGGTGACCTGGCCGGGGTCGGGAAGAAGTACAGTCCCGTCAACTTGCAGCAGCGCTTCCTCTTCCCGCAGGGTGGCGGCCGAGGCCGCGGAGGGCGTGGGGGCGCCGCCTCCTCAACCCAGATCACCGTGACGGTCACTCCGCCTACCGGCCCGGCGGTCTCCGGAGTATTGGTGCAGATGGATGACTTCAATGTATCGCTGCGCGACTCTTCGGGCGAATACCATTCCTGGAAGCGAACCCCGTCTCTCAAGGTGGAGAAGCATAATCCGTTCGCCGCGCACGAAGCCTTGCTGGACACCATCACCGACAAGAACATCCACGATACCGTGGCCTACCTGGAGAGCCTCAAATGAGATCCGCCCGCATGCTCGCCTGCTTCGTAGCAGCTTCCGCCGTCCTGTTCGCCCAGGCCGGCCTCAACCCGGCGAAGCTCTTGCAGCCTCCGACCGACACCTGGCCTACGTACCACGGCGACTACTCCGGACGCCGCTACAGCACGCTCTCGAAGATCAACGTTACGAACGTCACGTCCCTGAGCCTGGCCTGGGTGTACCGGGCGAACATGGGCTTCGGCGGTGGCGGTGGCGGGGGAGTCAGGATCTCGGCCACGCCGCTCGAAATCAACGGCGTGCTCTACTTCAGCGTCCCCGACCACCTGTGGGCCATCGACGCCCGCACCGGACGCGAAATCTGGCATCGCCAATTGCAGTCCAAAGGCGGCATGCACATCGGCAACCGCGGGCTCGGCGCATACGGCAACTGGCTGTACTACGAAACGCCCGACTGCAATCTGGTCTCGCTGAATATGAAGGACGGCACGGAGCGGTGGCGCAAACCCATCTGCGACCTGGACCTGTTCTACTACGGCTCGGTGGCGCCCATGATCCTCAAGAACCACGTGATCACCGGGGTAAGCGGCGACGACCTAGATCAGCCCGGGTATCTGGAATCGCACGATCCCGAAACCGGCGACCTGCAGTGGCGCTGGTACGTGGTGCCGCAGAAGAAGGGCGAACCCGGTTCCGAGACGTGGCCCAACGAAGAAGCCATGAAGCATGGCGGCGGGATGACCTGGCAACCCGTGACCTACGATCCCGAACTGAATCTCGTCTACGTCGGCACCGGCAATCCACAACCGGTGATCGCGGGAAAGGCTCGCCAGGGCGATAACCTCTTCACCGAATCGATCGTCGCGCTGAATGCCGACACGGGGAAGATGGCTTGGTATTTCCAGCCTTCGCCCCACGACACTCACGATTGGGACGCCACGCAGGTGCCGGTATTGTTCGACGGAGAGATCCACGGGCAGAAGCGAAAGCTGGTGGCACAGGCCAGCCGCAATGGCTGGTTCTTCGTGCTCGACCGGACCACCGGCAAGAACATCGTCTCCACCGAATACGTGAAGACGAACTGGGCCAGCGGCCTGGATGCGAAAGGCCAGCCCATTCCGAATCCCGCCAAGATGCCGCAACTCGACGGCGCGCTGGTGACGCCCAACCAGGGCGGCGGCACCAATTGGCCCCCGCCGTCCTACAACCCGGACACCGGCCTGTTCTACGTCAGCGCGTCCCGCGCGTTCAGCGTGTACTACATCTACGACCCCAGCGACAAGCCCGAAGGCTGGGGCGGCAACGACCGCGGAGGATGGTCGGAATCGATGGTGCAAGCCATCGACTACCAGACCGGCAAGGTCCGCTGGAGCCACAAATGGGAAGGCGGCGGCGCGCGTTCGGGCCTGTTGAGCACCGCGGGCAAGGTGCTGTTCGCCGGCGACGGCTCGAATAACCTGGTGGCCCTCCATACCGAAACCGGCGAACCGCTGTGGCACGCCAACCTCGGCAGCTCCGTTACCAACGGGCCGATCACCTATGAGCTGGATGGCACGCAGTATCTGGTGGTGGCGGCGGGTGACACGCTTTACGGGTTCGCCATGCTGAGCCACTGAGGTAGGCACACCTACTCGGTTCCGTAGTCTGCTGCCAGCTTCAGTTGCTCGCGGGGTTGCAGCATGCGACTCAAGGACCAAACAGCCAGGCCCACGCGATTCTCGCTCTTCGCGGTCCATGTCAGGGAACAGCGGGCGGCCTGCTCCTTCGGAAAACGATTGACCATCACCGGCCCTCCACGCCGGTTCACGATGCGCCATTCGCCATCGGGCTGGTCCGCGGCATTTAGGGACTCCGAGCCGGTGGGCATTTTCCCGGGCTCGATCAACGGCCTTTCGACTGTGCCGCCATCCTGCTTCCGGTAGCGGACCACCACTGTTTCGAGATCGCCGGGATCGACCTCCCAGCGCGATTGCAGGACCGCGGGCACGGCAGCATTGGTGGTGTTTTCGAGGATCGTCTCGGTGTGCAGCACGGCGCCCTCCAGGCGCAGGTGGCGCGTGATGCGGAGTCCGTTCTCGCAGGTTCCCGTGAGCGAGGCCTGGGTCGGCGACGCCCCTTCATCCAGTTCCCACTTAATGCTTCCAGGCATGCGCGTGACATAGTCTGAGTAAGGCGTCAGCACGAGACCTCCCAGGTCCGGGTACTGCTTGGCGCCGGGTTCCGGCTCCAGCAGCAGGTTCTTGCCGCTGCGCCGGTCGATGATGTGGGTGATGCGTCCGCCGAGTGCCGGCACAACATGCACGCGCAGCCGGCTGTCTTCGAGCGTGACCACGCGATACGGGCGCACGTACCTGGCGAAGTCCTCGTCATCGCGTGCCGCGGTGGTCGACTCGCTGATGTTGGTGATGCCGAACTGGTGAAGGCCGGACAGGAACGTGCTCCAGCGTTCCTTGAGCCCATCGAGGTCCGACGGGCGGTACCACTCGCCTTCCACGGTGAACTTCTTGGCGCGCGTCAGGGCCACGTAGTCGATGCCGATCCGCGCCTTACGAACGCGGGCGCGCACGGCATCGGTTGCGGCCGCCGCGCCGGCCTGGCGGAATAGCTCGCGCGCACGAGTCAGGAACGCGTCACTGAGATACGGCGCGCTGGGCCGGTCGTAGATCCACAGGTGCTTCCCCAATCCGTTGGGCGCGGGGCGGACCTGGCGATGCATGAGATCGAAGTAGGCGCGCATGGGTTTGGCTGCCTTACCGTAGTAGCCATCCAGGAACTCGTCGATGAGTTTGTTGGCATCGGCCTTGACGTCCCACAACATCTTGGCCATCAGGTAGGAGCGCAATTCGGCGTTTTCGGCGCCGCCGCCCTGGCTGACCGCGCCCTCCATGAACAGGCCTGCCACGCCATGCTGACGGTACATCGGGATATCCGCGATCAACCCGTCGAAATCGGGGAACGGGAGCAGGTAGTGGGCGAAATTCGTGTTGTAGTGCCAGATGTAAAGCCGATCGGTGATTTGCGACCAGGCCCGGAGGTTCTTCATGAAGTAAGCGTCGTAGGGGCATCGCTGGTAGGGGTGCGCTTCGCACGCGCCGATGGGGCAGAGGCGGATGCGCACATTGGCGCGGGGGCGGGCCTTGGCCGGGGGATCTTCGGTGTACTGGTAGGCCAGGGTGTCGATCAGCTTATCGGGGTGCCGCTTTTCGATCTCCGCCGCCACGGCGTTGACGAAGCGTAGCAGGGGGCCGGAGTGCGCGCCGCCCTCCTCCTGTTCCACGCGGCGGCAGTTGTCGCACTCGCACCAGCCGTACCGATCATTCTGCGACACCGAGATGATGGTGGCTTCGGGGTGCGCGGCAATCGAGTGCTCCACGGATTCGATGGCGATGCGCAGCACGTCGGGATTCGTCAGGCAGAGTTGGCCGCCGCGCTCACGGCGCTGGCCGTCGATCAGCGAGAAGTACTCCGGGTGGTCCTTGAAATAGCGGCCCGGTGGAACCAGGGTGTCGAACGAGTGGACGAACGGAAAGTACGCCACCTTGCCGCCCACGGTGGCATCCAGCCGCTGAAAGGAGCCGTTGGTCTTGTTGCGCGCGGCCCAGTCGCGGTCGAGGGCCTCGCTGAAGAACGGCTCGCGGTACTCGAAGGCCGGCTTTTGGAGCTCATCGAGCGGGCCTACCACGAGCGTGGGGGACTTGGGGATGCGGCTCACCTCCGGAGTGAACCACCGGCAACCCAGCTTTTCCAGGAAGGTGTAGACGCCGTACATGCTGCCGCGCAAGCGGCCTCCGGCGATGACTATGTGCGGCCCTGCTGTTTTGAGCGCGAACCCTTCGGGGCCCAGGTCGGCAAAGGGAATGTTCAGGTTCAGCTTGTCCAGGGCTGGGCTTTGGCCAATAAGCACCATTTTGGGTTGCGGTTCCGTGGTGATGGGCAACCGCGCGCCGGACATCTCTCCGAGGAATTTCTGTAGCTCTTCTGCGCCATGCCGCTCCGATGGCGAGGCATCGGGAGCGAGGACGATCGCGTAATTCGATCTGCCGTTTTCCGTCACTTTGAGGTTCGCGGCAAGACACGAAACTGCCAACGCGAATAACAGAACGGTAGCTTTGTACATGATCTCCAATAGTATCGCCGGGACAGAGACCTGGTGGCCTCAGATGCTGAGAAAGCATCGGTTGGAAGGCGGAAGCGCCTGCCCCACGATTTATGCGGCGGCTGGAGTCTGGCCGAGATTCGCCTTGGAATTGAGGTGTAGGACGCCGGTTTCGGGGTCCACCGTGCGCACGGCGGGCTTGACGGGCTCGGCAGGGACCTCGGAATGGGTTTGTTTTGTCAAATTGTTGATAGCGGCGATGGCGGGGACCTCGGCGGCAGCCTTCTCCTCGAGTTTGACGGCGCGGAGGGCGCGGTCGGTCTGGAGGGTGCGCAGCTCGTGGAGGGCACGATAGTAGGCGCGCTGGGCGCGGCTCTGGTAGCGGCCGATGCGGTCGAGGACGGCGGCGATTCTCGGATCGGAGAGATCGGAGTCGAGGGAGAAGGGGCATTGGGCCTCTAGGCGGCGGAGGCGGTGGAGGCTCCAGGCGGAGTGGAGGAGATCGTGGAAGGTGACGGTTTCGACGGCGCCCTGGGGGGCGAGGTCGGCGAGGAGAGAGTCCTGGAGGGCGGCGAACTCTTCTTGCTCGTCCGGGCGGATGACGAGGTGGCGCGCGGTGAGACCGTGGCGGAGGGCGTTTTGAGAGACGCGGGCCTTGCCTTCGAGGGTGCGAGGTCCGGTGGAGAGCTGAGCGTTGGCCCGATTGGCGGTGATTTGAACAGGTGATGCCATGAGAGGTCCTTTCAGCGATGACGGTAGCATGGCGGTTTGGGGGCGGCGAGTGGTGCGGGGTGGAAGTAGTTTAGAAACAACGCGGAAAAATTTTCAGGGCCCGTGACTCGTTTTTGTGGAGGGCGGATTAGTTGGGTTTCTTGCGGTAGACGGCGAAAGGCCTGGCGGTAAGTACAATATGATGAAACAATCCCGTGGCCAAGAAAGAGAGTGAAGGTAACCCGAGATCACCTGACCCGCTGGAACTTCCGGCGGGCGTCAAGCTCCTGCGCACGCTGAGGGGGCACACGGGCGAGATCGGGCGGATCGCGTGGTCACCGGACGGGCGGTTGCTGGCGTCGCCATCGGAAGACGGGACGATCCGGCTGTGGGATGCGGGGGCGGGCGAGTGCCTACGCACGATCGATGGGCACAAAGGCCAGGTCTGGGCTGTCGCCTTTGATCCGGCAGGCCGTAAGCTCGCTAGCGGCGGCCAAGGATAAGATGGCGGCTGGCCCATGGCGACATCAAAGAACACTTCTCGACACATTGGCAGCAATTCTGGCTGCTTGACCAACTCGGCAAGACGCGAACCGACGGGGCACAGTGCGAGGCGATCTTGTGGGACCTCGCGGGGCAGCCGGATTACCGGCTGATCCACGCATTGTTTCTCGACGAATCGGACCTGGCGCTGGTGCTGGGAGCTGTTCCAAGGGCCACCAGGTGAACCGGGCGGTGGTGCGGGAACAGGTGGCTGCGGGGGCCGATTTCGCCTTCTGCGCGAGGTGTGGCGAGAAGGTCTCGCTGCCGAAGGCGGACCGGCCGAATCGGCGCCAGCGTTCCCAGGTTTGTGGAGCGGGTGGGGAAGTGCGACCGCGTGATTGTGGTGGGGACGCCTGAGTATCGGAGGAAGTATGAGAATAACGAGCCGATGCGCGGGTATGTGGCGGCTGCGGAAGGCGACCTGATCGGGAAGCGGATGATGGGAACGGAGGCGGGGAAGGAGGCGGTGTTGCCGGTACTGCTGGAAGGTTACGGAGCTCGGGCACTGAGAAATCTCCGTTGGTTTCGGGCCCCTTGGCGGGGCGCTACGGGACAGACCGGCCCTCAAGGGGCCGGCCGCGGGAGCCGCCCCACGGTATTGCAGCATTTGTGGGGAATCCTGAAAAAACTGCTAGGTCGTCCTACCGACCAGCGTTACCGCGGGGGTAAGCACCGGTCGCTCGGGCAGCGGGACGACAGCCGGATGAATCGGCCGGGCTGCCGGCCTGGCGCTGAACCATTGCGCCATCGCCTCATCATCGACCCTTCTGCGGCTCATGATGTGGCGCCGTTGCCGCCACGCCCGGGGCAGACATCGCGCCAGTCGCCAGAAGGCCGGGAGCGAGGTGGGCTCCCAGAAGACGGAACCGCCCATCACCAGGAGATCCCGCGCCGTCATCGGGAGCCAGAATCGCCGGTACAATCCCGGCGTGGCGTTCTTGATGCGCATGAGGAACCGGTTTTTCACGGAATGCATGTTAATCGTGGCGGGAGCCGAGCGCCGGTTATCCGGGGTCACGGTTCGCACATGGTAGGCCACGGCCGCTGGGGCATAGATGCAACGCCACCCCAGGAGCTGAGCCCGCCACGCCACATCCGCATCCTCGCGGTAGGCAAAGAAATCGGGATCGAAGAAGTTGCCCTCCACCGCAACATCGTCAATCATCCGGCGCCGGAAGAGGGCCGCGGCGGCACTGGCCCCAAACACGTACTCCATGTTCTCAAAGCACTGGGTATCGGGTTCGTGCCAACCGCGGTCGAAGTGGCGCATTGCGGGAGTAAAAAAGATGCCGGTGGAATCGATGCGAGGCTCCGGCAGCATCCGGAAACCGGGACCGATGGAGAGAAGTTTTCCGCAGACCGCTCCTGCGCCGGGGTCGGACTCCCCGGCGTCCCAAAGCATACGAACGAAACCGGGAAGCAGCAGCACGTCGGGATTCAGGGTTAACACCCAGTCCGCCCGGCTGGAACGGATCGCCCGGTTCTGGGCCTCGGCGAATCCCAGGTTGCGGCTGCTGAAGATCGTGCGGATACGGCTCTTGAAGGACTTCAGGATTTCACAAGTGTTATCTGTGGACGCGTTGTCTACAACCACGACCTCGATCGGCACGTCTTCCTGCTTTAATACGGTATCGAGGCAGCGGCGTATGTACCTGCCGCTGTTGTATGTGACTATGGCGATGCACACTTTTCGGTCAGGCACTGGTTTTTAGAGTCCGCTATCCCAAAGACCACGGATCGGGCGGTTCAACTACACTAAGGATGAACTTTTGGCTAAAAAGGTTGAAAAAATCTCGCGTGGAGCTGTAGTTGGGGCAGGAGAGCCAGGGGTCTTTGGTATGGCTCATGACAATGTCGGTGTATTCAACGGATGAAATGCTTGTGGGAATCCTCCGGCAGGAACGGACCAGCGACGCATTACAGGACCGGGTGGCTCAGTTGTACCAGGAATCGCGCCAGGACGTGTATTGTTACCTCTTGACGATCGGGTTGCACCCACCCGCGGCGCAAGAGGCGGTGCAGGAAGTCTTTCTGCGGCTGTACGCCACCCTCAAGAAAGGCGAGAACATCGAAAACGCCCGTGGCTGGATCTTTCGCGTGGCGCACAACTACGGGCTGAAGGTCCGGGCGCGGCAGGCTTCCGAAGAGCCTTTCGACGCCGATCTGGAAGCCCGGTTGGTGGCCCCCACGAAGGACCCCGAGCGGGCGCTGGTGGACCGCGAGCGCATGGTCCGGTTTCATCATGCGGTGGAGGGGCTTTCGGAGCAGCAGAAGCGGTGCCTCTTTTTGCGCCTGGAAGGCCTGCGCTACCCGGAAATCGGATCGACCCTGGGGATCAGCGCGTCGGCGGTGGGGGAGTTTCTGCGCCGTGCGGTGTCCCGGTTAAAGAAGGTGCGGGATGAGTAGCTTACAAGTGCACCATCCGGAAGACGGCCTTTTGCTGCGTTACATCGACGGCGAATTGCCCGCACGCAAAGTTCGTCAGGTGGCCCGCCACCTGGAAGCCTGCTGGCAGTGCCGCAGCGAGGTAGAGGATCTACAGGTCACGGTCGCCGATTGCGTGCGCTACCGCAGGAACATACTCCAAACGCATCTGCCGCCTCCACCCAGCCCCTGGCCCGACCTCTACCGCGAATTCGCCCGTGTGGATGCCTCCTTGCGAGAAGAGCCCTGGTTGGCGCGACTGAAGGGCTCCTTTGGAAGTCCCACGATCCGCCGCTGGGGTGTGGCCGTGGCGGCGGCGCTGGTGGTGGCGGTGGGCGTCTTCCAGCAACTCCGCGAGACTCCTTCGGTCGAGGCGGCAACGCTGCTGAAGAGAGCTGTCTCGGCGGCGGATCGGCGTCCGGATGTTCCGCGACAAGTTCGTTTCCAAACCAGGACCCAGCAGATTACCCGAGTCATCGGCAGCCATCGCGCGGAGCCGGTGATGGAAGCCTCCACCGCCCTCCTGAAGGCGAGGTTCCAGGCAGCGCAATACGACTGGGATGATCCGCTCAGCGCGAAGGCCTATCAAGGGTGGCGGGGCGGTCTGGCCACCACGCAGGATGAAGTGACCACGGTTGCCGATCCGCAATCGCCCGCCGGGAGCTGCTACCGGATCCGCACCGTGACGCCGGACGGAAGCCTGGTGGCCGCCAGCCTCATGCTCCGTACCACGGACCTGCGCCCGGTGGAAGGAAAGCTGGAGTTTCGCGATCGGGAATGGGTCGAGTTTGCCGAGATCACCGAGATAACGGATGCCACGACTCGCGACGACGGTCGACCCGTCGCGACGAATGTCGAGCCTCCGATCGGGCGGGCTGAACCAAGCCGGCTCGCCCGAACCTCGCCCGGGCCAACGGCTTCGATCTCCGACGAGTTGCAGGTATTATCTGCGCTCCACAAGGTCGGGGCCGACCTGGGCGATCCGGTAGAGGTCACAAGCTCCGGCGGACGGGTTCTGGTAAGTGGTGTGGGCATCCCAGCGGAGCGCCAGAAGCAGATCCACGGCAAGCTGGATTCCATGCCGAACGTCGATATTCAGTTTTCAGACCCGGCCACCACTCCGCCGCCCGCTGAGCCGGCAGTTCCGGAGACCCCATCGGGTGCTTCGAAGCCGGCGGGAATTCAGGCCCGCGTGGAGCAACAGGTGGGAGGACACGCCGAGTTTGAGCGGTTCAGCTCCCAGGTGTTGGACCGGAACGAGTCGATGATGTCCCGCGCGTATGCTCTGCGCTCGCTCGCCCAGCGATTTTCCGCGGAGAGCGAGGCCAAGCTGAGCCCGGAGGAACGCCAGGTTCTGAGAGACATGGCCCGGGAACACGCTGATACGTTGGCCCGGGAGGCATCCGGTATTGAAGAAGCTTTGAATCCGATTCTGGCCGCTATGGGGGGATCGGTTACTGCCCGTCCGGCAACCCTCCAGCCGGCTTGGGAACCCGCCGCCGAGGAGGTCGCCGCCGCGGCGCATCGCGTCGACGTACTGGTCTCAATCATGTTGGGAGTGACGCGCAGGGACGCTTCCACGGACCGTCTGCCGTCCGAACTACTCTCTGCCATCCGCGAGCTTCATGCGAACCTGGCCCAGTGCCAACAGCTTCTGGCGAAGTAGGCGGTGGCCAGCCCAGTATTTCTTCATTCTGGCTGAGACTTGCTGGCGTTCGGCGGGACCCATGGATTTGCGTCCGCGGCTTTCGGCGGGAACGGCCATCGCAGCAGGTCTGTCAGCACGAGCCAACTCTTCAAGTTGGTCAATGACGCGTTCCACCTCGCGCTTTTCGACATATAAATCGCCGAGAATTTCATAAAAATTCATGGCAAATATTCAACCTGCCGCCATTACAAATCATGGCACTTTCTCTTTTGTAAATCAACAACCTGCCACTAATCCAGTGATCCTCCGCGGAGCTTGGTACCGCCGGTACTACCCCCAGTACCTCCATTACTTTCATTTGGAATTACGGGCCCAGAATATGAAAGCAAGGGACATTCTTATGCTCATCGAAATATCCATCGGGGCCGCCGTCTCGACAGCCGTCGGGATCAGGCTGAAGAATTATCGACGACTGCGGCAGTCAAGGCGACGTGAACAGCTCCTGATTCAGGGACTTCACCAAACGAGCATCGACCGGCCGGTGTTGACCCGCCGCCTGGTCTCAACGAGGCAGTCGGAAATGGAGAGCTTGCTGCTTCACGTCAGGGCGCGAGGCGAGGTGCTTGTCGCAGCCTTAGCTGCTGAGGCACAGTTGGGGGGCACGCTCTGTGCGGAGCCCACGAAAGACGAATCCCTCTTCGAGCAATGGAAAGTAACGCGAAGCGTTGCTGAGCAAGCCGAGGAGGCCTATGAACAGGCTGTCGAACAGTACCGGGAATTTGTCCAGTCCTTGCCGCCGCCGATGCGGGCCAGTGCCGCCGAAAGAGGCGTCACCGCCATGTCTATCGCTCACGCATAGCTGATCACAATAGCCATAGTGGCAGTTCCGTGCAGCGCTGGGCGTTTGGTTTCGTCTCCGAACTGGAATTCCTCTGGTATTCGGGTATCTGCCTCGTCTTGCCAAGCCACGCCCGTCCTGACTCCTGCTAACTTCCGTTGTCAGGTGAATGCCTACTATATGCACCGTTGATCCGGTTAGAGTTCATCACACAAACTGTTAAAGAGGCGAGGGGCTCCTCGGTCTGACCGCTTTGCGCGGTGGCGATGGTGGTTTCGCCCTGTTGGCGGAGGCGGGTTAAACAGGCCGACCTGCGAGTCCTTAGGAGCCTTGAATCGTGGCACGAAAACCGTTTGCCAATTCGCTTCGCCTCCGAGCTATGTGCGTCGGCGGTGGGATTCTGATCATCACCGCGCTCACGGCGGCAGCGCTCGCCGCACAGTCTCCGCCCGAGACACCCCAGATCCTCACCAACGTGGCTCAAATACGCGCCCTTACGGTGGAGCAGGCCAGGCAGAAGTACCCCATTCATCTCAAAGGCGTCATTACTTACCACGCGCCGGAGTATCAGGTAACCTTTTTTGAGGACCAAACCGGCGGGATTTTCGTGTGGATCGAGCAGTCGGATTTGCAGATCACCGTGGGCAGCCTTGTCGAAGTGTACGGCAACACCACACCCGGCGATTTCGCCCCTTCGATCGAACACGCCAGGATCCGTACTCTCGGTCGCACTGCTTTGCCCGCACCCGGCCGGAAAACCCTCCAGGATCTGCTGACGGGGAAGGAGGACAGCCAATGTACCGAAGTCAAAGGGATCGTCCATTCGGTCGCGCTTGAGGATCGGTTGCCACCGGATATGCGCAAGGGTCCTCCCCAACTGGTGCTCGGAATAGCATCCGGCAATAACAGGTTCAAGGCCAGAATCAGAGACTTTCGTCACGACCGGGATTACAGCTACTTGGTTGACGCCTTGGCTACCGTTCGCGGCGCGTGCGGAACTCTGTTTAACGATCGAAGGCAACTGGTAGGTATTCAGCTCTTTGTCCCGACCCTTGACGAAGTCGTGGTGGATCAGACGTCGCCCGCCGATCCTTACACACTTTCCGTACTTCCGGTCAACAGCTTGATGCAGTTCACGCCCGCTCAGGTTTCCGGACACCGCATGCACGTTCAGGGTGTCGTCACCTGGCGTGACCCGGATCACTCGATCTTCGTTCAGGACGCCTCCGGCGGCCTGCTTGTGGAGAGCGAACCAGCGGCGCCTGTTGAACCCGGCGACCTGGTGGATGTGATCGGCTTTCCCAGCACTGGGCGCTACGACCCGATTCTTCAGGATGGCGGCTTTCGAAAAATCGGCCGGCGCCGCCAACCCGTACCTTTGGACCTCACCGCCGCCACCAGCTTATCCGGCGACCACGACGCGGAACTCGTCAAAATCAACGGCCGCCTACTCGACCAGTCCGTGCGCGGAGGGGATCGCGTCTTCACTTTGCAACTCGGCACCTTCACTTTCACCGCCCGTCTCCGGGAACATGACGTCACCAACCAGATACGATCCATACGCGAGGGCAGCCAATTGCAGATCTTGGGCGTTTGGTCGGTAGAGACGGATGAATACCGGCGGCCGACCTCGTATCGGATCTTGCTGCGCTCGGCCGGCGACATCGCGGTCCTTCAGCACGCGTCATGGTGGACCGGGCAGCGCCTTCTCGGGTTGCTGACGTTGTTAGCTGGGGTCATATTGCTCGGATCGCTCTGGGTGAGCGTCTTGCGGCACCGGGTTGAGGAAAAGACCGAGACCCTCCGCGCCGCCCTGGAATCCACCGGGGATGGAATTCTGGTAGTGAACTCGGAGCGAAAAGTGGTCACCGGCAACCACAAATTCGCCGAGATTTTCGGCATTCCCAGCTCTCTTCTCCGCTTCATCGATGATGAGGCTATCCTCCGTTGGATAAGTCGGCAGTTGAAGGATCCCGACGCCTTCCTTGTCAAGGTCGACGAACTCTACAATGATCACGAGGCTCAGAGCGACGACGTGCTCGAATTCGGGGACGGCCGGATCATCGAGCGTCACTCCGAACCGCAGCGCGTCCACGGGAAAAGCGTCGGACGGGTATGGGGATTCCGCGATGTGACCGAGCGCTACCGCGCCCAGCGGGAACTAGAAAGAGCCAAGGACGCGGCCGAGGTGGCCAGCCGCGCCAAAGCTGAGTTCCTGGCCAACATGAGCCACGAGATCCGAACACCGATGAACGGTGTGATCGGCATGACGGGTCTGCTGCTCGATACGAACCTCACCCCCGAGCAGCGAGACTTTGCCGAGACAGTGCGCGTGTCGGGAGAAGGGCTGCTCACCGTCATCAATGACATTCTGGATTTCTCGAAGATCGAAGCCGGCAAGCTGGCGATCGAGTCTTTAGCCTTCGACCTCCGGCTGGTGATCGAGGAGGTCGGCGAAATGCTGGCGCCCAAGGCGGAAGATAAGAAGCTCGATTTGGTTCTTGAATACCCGTCCCAACTGCCGCGCCACTTCATTGGAGATGCCGGAAGGATCCGCCAGGTGGTGACGAATCTCGTTGGCAATGCCGTGAAGTTCGCTGCCAGCGGTTATGTTCTGATCGACGTCGAGTGCGAGATGCAAAACGCGCGGGAGGCCCGTATGCGAGTCTCCATACACGACAAAGGCTGCGGTATTCCGGAGGAGAAGCTTGGGTCGATCTTTCAAAAGTTCAGCCAAGCTGATAGTTCGACCACCAGAAAGTACGGCGGTACCGGATTAGGGCTGGCAATTTGCAAACAGCTCGTGGAGCTGATGCGAGGCTCGATCGGGGTCCGCAGCAGCAGTGGCGAAGGCTCCACGTTCTGGTTCACTTTGCCGTTGGAACTCGATGCGCATCCTCACGCTGCGCCTGCTCCCGTCGCCGACCTGAGAGATCTGCGCGTGCTGATCGTGGATGACAGCGAGGTGAATCGGCGTGTGCTTCACGAACAGATCGCCGGGTGGGGAATGCGGAACGGCAGCCTTACGTCGGGCGACGAGCTGCTCGACGCCCTCCGGTCGGCCAAGAAAAGCGGGGATCCCTACCACTTCGTGCTCCTCGATTACCAGATGCCGGGAAAGGACGGGGTGGAGCTGACGGCAGCCATCAAGGCAGATCCGGCCATCCGGGATACCGTGGTTGTACTGCTGACGTCCATTGGCCAGTGGAGTGAACTCAGACAAATAGGGGACATCCGTGCGGATGCGTCCTTGGTCAAACCGGTGCGGCAGTCGCAATTACTGAATACGCTTGCCACCTCGTGGTCCAAGAAACATGCGACGGCGCATCCGGACCGTACTACAGCCAACCGCGGATCTGCGGATTGGGATTCTGCGTCGGCGGGCGTGTTTGCCGGGCTAACTGTCCGGATTCTGGTCGCCGAAGACAATGTCGTCAATCAGAAAGTTGCAGCCCTGATGTTACAAAAACTGGGGATTCGGCCGGATTTGGCGGCGAACGGCCGCGAGGCCGTCGACATGTTCGAAATGACGGCATACGACCTGATTCTTATGGACTGTCAGATGCCTGAACTGGACGGTTACGCAGCTTCCCGGGAGATTCGGACCCGGGAAGGGTCCGAACGCCGCGTCCCAATTGTCGCCATGACCGCCGAAGCTATGGAAGGCGCCCGGGAATGCTGCCTCGAAGCGGGCATGGATGACTACATCTCCAAACCTGTCAAGCTGGACGAAATGCTCGAGGCTCTGAGGAAGTGGCTTCCCCACGAGGAACAGAAGCCGAATCCTCGCTGCGGGCGGACGGTAGCAGCGCCCGGGAGATCCTGATTTCGGCCGACAACCTCTAACCTCTTGGGGCCGTGGGTACGTGTCCGGGCCCACGGCCTGCGCCCGGCGCGCGTAGGAGCGTATTCGCTCAAGGCAGCTACTGCACCTTGGCGCCGCCGAGCGCGGCTGTTCCCAACATGCCGCCCATTCCCATGGTCTCTACCGCCGAGGAAGGCACGATCACCATCGAGCCCTTCTCCTTGATGGCCTCGTACAACATGTTCATGGCGCGCAGATGCAGCGCGGTGGGGTTGTTCTGATAGATCAGAGAGGCCTGGTTGAAACTATCGGCGATCTCCTTTTCGGCCTGGCCCAGAATGATGCGGGCCTGTCGCTCGCGCTCGGCCTGCGCCTGTCGGGACATGGCGTCCTGCAAGCCCGGCGGGATTTGCACGTCGCGGATCTCCACCGACTGCACCGTAATGCCCCATGGGTTGGCCTTCTCGTCCAGGATGCGCTGCAGCTCGTGGCCCATCAGCTCGCGCTCGGTCACCATCTGCGCCAGCATGTGCCGGCCGATCGATTCGCGCAGCGCCGTCTGCGCGCCGAGCATGGCCGCCTGCACATAATCCTCCACCTCCAGAATCGCTTTCTCCGCGTTCCAGACCAGCCAGAACACGATGGCGTCCACATTCACCGGAACGGTATCGCGCGTGAGCGTCGATTCCGCCGATACGTTGGCGACCCGAACACGCTGATCTACAAAACGGCTGAGCGAGTCTACGATCGGGATGATATGGAAGAGCCCCGGCCCCCGCAGCCCGATGTACTTCCCGAACCGCAGCACGGCGACCCGTTCCCACTGGTCCGCCATTCGAATGGCAAACAGGAAATACAGCCCCACCAAAGCTCCCACGACGAATGCCACCGGCTGTCCGGTCAGAGCCGTCATCCCGGCTCCGGCGCCCAGGCAAATGACGAAGACGGCTACCCCTACATTGCTCATGCGCAACTTGATTTGATCGGTCTTCATGGCGTCATCTCCTATTCTTTTCAGTATCGTTTTGACGATCATATAATTGCTCCAGCAGGTCCTTGATGGTGAAGCCGGCGGATCCGGCGCGGGACACGAATTCGCTCACTAGTTGATTCAATTGCCGCTCGCGCTCCACATCGTCGCGCTTCACTTTTTGGTAACTCACAAATGTGCCGGTTCCTTGCTGGGTCTCCAGCACACCCCGGATTTCCAGCTCCCGATAGCCCCGCACGACCGTATTGGGATTAATCGACAGGTCCACCGCCACCTGGCGGACGGTGGGAAGTTGGTCGCCCCCGGCGAGCACGCCCGCGGCGATACCTCCCATGACCTGATCGATGATCTGACGATAGACTGGAACGCCACTGTGGAGATCCAGCCGGAACTCAAATGGCTTTTTCCCGGGTTGGGCCGTCGTCTTCATCTATTAATATAGTGTACTAGTTCATTGATACAAGTCAAAAGGCTTTTTGAGGGAAAGCGGGGCAGTGGGCGTGTCCGGCGGTTCTTGCCATATGCATGCTATTCTGAAAGTAAGGAAGTAAGGAAGATGACGTTCGGTAAGATCACTAGTAAAGGCCAGGTAACGCTGCCCAAGGATGTTCGGAAGAAGCTACGCCTGGAGCCGGGCGATATCATCGCCTACGAAATCGAGGGTGATGCGGTCCGGATCCACAAGGTTGAGGCGTTCAATGTGGCTTGGCACAGAGCCGTTACCGGCACGCTGGAGGAGTGGAACAGCCCCGAGGATGATGAGGCCTTCGGTGGTCTGTAATCCTTGGGAGATTGTGGTAGTCCCGTTCCCATTCACCGACGGACCGGGAACCAAACGGCGTCCGGCGCTGGTTCTTAGCCCGGTGGACTTCAACCGTCAGTCCGGCCACTCCATCCTGGCCATGATCACGTCTGCGGAGAGGTCCGCCTGGCCGGGGGACATCCCTTTGGATCCGGCTCTTCTTGGGCTGCATAAGGCCTGCGTGATCCGAATGAAGCTCTTCACTATAGACAATTTATTGGTCGTCAAGTCCATCGGCAGGCTACCTGTGGCCGCACAAGGCAAACTCAGACTCTTCTTGGACACGCTGTGTCAGCCCGCTTGAGAGACTGCCCCGCCAGACGTTAAACTGGGCGTTTACCAAAGGAGCCACTGCGATGACCAGGAGCGCAATCGCCCAGACCCTTGCCCTTACCTTGCTGTCTTCTTTGGCCGTTGCCCTGCTGGGTCAAACCGCCGGCGACGAGCCGTACAAGAATCCCGATCTGGCCGCGGAGAAGCGCGCGGCGGACCTGGTTTCGCGGATGACCATCGAGGAGAAGGTTCTGCAAATGCAGAACTCCGCGCCAGCCATCGAGCGCCTGGGGATTCCCGCCTACGACTGGTGGAACGAAGCGCTGCACGGCGTGGCGCGCGCCGGGCAGGCCACCGTATTCCCGCAGGCGATCGGCCTGGCGGCCACGTGGGATACCGGCCTGATGCATCGCGTGGCGGATGCGATTTCCACGGAGGCCCGCGCCAAGTACAACGAGGCCATTCGCCTGAACGATCACAGCCGCTACCACGGGCTGACCTTCTGGTCGCCCAACATCAATATCTTTCGCGATCCGCGCTGGGGGCGGGGACAGGAGACTTATGGCGAAGATCCCTATCTCACGGGTCGCCTGGCGGTCGAGTTCATCCAGGGCCTGCAGGGAACCGACCCTCACTATTTCAAGGTGATCGCGACCGCCAAGCACTACGCGGTTCACAGCGGGCCGGAGCCATCGCACCACCAGTTCGACGTCCACCCCAGTGAGCGCGATCTGAAGGAAACCTACCTGCCGGCTTTCAAGGCCGCCATCGTGGAGGGCAAGGCGGACTCCGTGATGTGCGCCTACAACAGAGTGGACGGGGTGCCGGCCTGCGCCAGCACCGATCTCCTCCAGAGGCAACTGCGGGGCGAATGGGGGTTTCAGGGCTTCATCGTCAGCGATTGCGGCGCCATAGCGGACATCTTCCGGGGCCACAAGTACAAAGCAACGGCCGCGGAAGCATCCGCGGTGGCGGTGAAGGCCGGCACGGACCTCACCTGCGGCAATGAGTACCGTTCGCTGGTCGACGCCGTCAAGGCCGGGCTGATCGCGGAGGCCGAAATCAACCGCTCGCTCGAACGGCTGTTCGTGGCCCGGTTCAAGCTGGGTATGTTCGATCCTCCGGAGCGCGTGCCGTTTTCGAAGATTGCGTATGCGGAGAACGATTCCGAAGCGCACCGCAAACTGGCGCTGGAGGCGGCGCGCGAGTCGATCGTGCTGCTGAAGAACGATAACCAGGCGCTGCCGCTCAAGTCTTCCGTGCGGCGGATCGCGGTGATCGGCCCGTCCGCGGACGATCCGATCGCGATGCTGGGCAACTACAACGGCTTCTCTTCCAAACAGGTGCCGCCGCTCGCAGGCATTCAGCGGCAGTTCTCCGGAAAGGCGGAGATTCGCTACGCGCTGGGCAGCACCTATACCTTGCAATCGCCGGCGCTGGTGCCAAGCGAGGTGCTGGCGCCGCCCAAGGGCGCGGGCCACGGACTCCTGGCCGAATACTTCGACAATGCCGATTTTCAAGGACAGGCGAAGCTGGAACGCGTGGAACCGCGGCCCTACCTGCAGGCCGGCATCGTCGATCCCGCCGTGGCGTCGGCGTTCCCGCAGCGTGGCTACTCGGTGCGCTGGACGGGATCGCTGCGTGCGCCGGTTACGGGCGATTATGGCATCAGCGCCGGAGGCGGCTTCGGCCGGACTGCGATTCGCATCTTCCTCGACGAGAAGGAACTGGTGGCAGACAGTGCCGGACAGCCGAATGCGGAGCCGGGCCGAGGCGGACCTGGCCGGGGCGGGCCGCCTCAGTTGCACGCGCAACTGGAAGCCGGGCACGCTTACCGGCTGCGGGTGGAATACCGGCAGCAGGGACCGGCAGGCGGCGCGCAGATCCAGTGGATTCCACCGGCCGAGCCCCTGCTGGCCGAGGCTGTGGATGCGGTGAAGAACTCGGACGTGGCGCTGGCGTTTGTGGGATTGAACCCCAACCTGGAGGGCGAAGAGATGCGGGTCAGCGTGCCCGGCTTCCTGGGCGGCGACCGCACCGATCTCAAGATTCCGGAATCGCAGGAGCGGCTCATCGAAGCCGCTATCGCGACCGGCAAGCCCGTGGTGGTGGTGCTCACGAGTGGCAGCGCCCTCGCGGCCAATTACGCGGGGGAACATGCCGCCGCGGTGCTGGCAGCGTGGTACGGCGGCGAGGAAGCGGGAACCGCGATTGCCGAGACGCTGGCCGGAATCAACAATCCCGCCGGACGACTGCCCGTGACCTTCTATAAGAGCGCCGATCAGTTGCCCCCGTTCGACGAGTATTCCATGCAAGGCCGCACCTACCGCTACTTCCGCGGTGAGCCCTTGTATAGTTTCGGCTTCGGCCTGAGCTATGCGAGTTTCCAGTATTCCGGTATGCGCGCGCAGCGGACCCCGGCCGGCGCACGGGTGTCCGTGCGCGTGAAGAACAATTCCTCGCGGGAGGGCGACGAGGTAGTCCAACTCTACCTGAGCGGCGGCGGGGTGGGCGACGACGCCATCCGGACTCTGCGCGGCTTCCAGCGGGTCCATCTTCGTGCCGGTGAAACTCGCGACGTGGAGTTCACGCTGGCTGCGGAGGATCTGCCGAAGAACCAGGTGCGCGTTACCGTGGGAGGCGGGCAGCCGATCGGCCGGACCCCCTTCGCGGAGGCCACCCTTTAGGTCAACTACCCGTGGCGCACGCTTCTGCGTGCCGCGGCGACACTTGTTTCGACGCCTGGCGGTGTTCGCAGATACGTCGCCCTTCAACGCACCTTTTCAGACACTATCGTTACGACTGTGCGCCGCTAAGCGAGTATAATCTCAACGTAAGGGAGGATTTTGTGGCCAAGGACAGAAGCCCCAAGAAGGAAACCAAGAAGCCCAAGAAGAAAAAATAGGGTCGGGCAATACCCGGCCGGTACCAGTCCATCGCGGGCGGACCGCAGTTGAGCCTGGTTCGCCCGCTGCCATCAGGAGCTATCATGCGCACAGAGTGGATCACCAAACGCAGGAACGACCGAATCCGCACCCAGATGCACTATGCCCGCCAGGGCGTGGTCACCGAAGAGATGCAGTTCGTCGCAAAACGCGAGCGCCTCTCTCCGGAGCTGGTTCGCTCCGAAGTGGCGCGCGGCCGGATGATCATTCCGGCCAACATCAACCATCCGAACCTGGAGCCGATGTGCATCGGCGTGGCTTCCGGGTGCAAGATCAATTCGAATATCGGGAACTCAGCCGTCACTTCCAATATCGAAGGTGAGCTGGAGAAGCTGCACTATTCGGTGAAGTACGGCGCCGATACCGTGATGGACCTCTCGACGGGCGGCGACATTCCCGCCATCCGCAAGGCCATCATCGACGCTTCGCCCATACCCATCGGCACGGTGCCTATCTATGAAGCCCTCTCCCGCGTTCGGCGGGTGGAGGACCTCAACCGCGCAGTGATGCTCGAAGTCATCGAGGAGCAGGCCGAGCAGGGCGTGGATTACATGACGATCCATGCCGGCGTGCTGGTGCAGTATATTCCGCTCACCACCAAGCGGATCACCGGCATCGTCAGCCGCGGCGGGTCGATCCTCGCCGAGTGGATGGTCAAGAACCACAAGCAGAATATGCTTTACGAGTGCTTCGAAGATATCTGCAAGATCTTCCAGAAGCACGATGTCAGTTTTTCGCTGGGGGATGGTCTCCGTCCCGGCAGCGTGGCGGACGCCAGCGATGAGGCCCAGTTCGCGGAATTGAAAACCTTGGGCGAGCTCACCAAGAAGGCCTGGGAGTACGACGTCCAGGTGATGATCGAAGGGCCCGGGCACATTCCCATGGACCAGATTGAAATGCAGGTCCAGAAGGAAAACGAGTTGTGCTATGAAGCGCCGTTCTACACGCTGGGGCCGCTGGTCACCGACATCGCTCCGGGCTACGACCACATCACTTCGGCCATCGGAGCGGCCATGATCGGCTGGTACGGCGCATCCATGCTCTGCTACGTCACCCCCAAGGAGCACCTGGGACTGCCCAACCGCGACGACGTGAAGGCCGGGATCATCGCTTATAAGATCGCGGCGCACGCGGCGGATATCGCGCGCCGCCGCCCGGGGGCGCGGGACCGCGACGACGCCCTTTCGCGCGCACGTTACACCTTCGACTGGAACCGCCAGTTCGACCTTTCCCTGGACCCCGAGACGGCGCGCTCCATGCACGATGAGACGCTGCCCGACGAGGGTTTTAAGGACGCGCACTTCTGCTCCATGTGCGGGCCGAAGTTCTGCTCGATGAACATCTCCGCGAAAGTGGAGAGTTTTACTCCCGAAGAGGCCGCCGCCGTGGTGAACGGATCGGCGGCGGAGAGTTTGGTCAAGATCGCCGGTTAGGCGCGTCGCGCCTGCGCGAATTTTGGGAACCCGAATTGCATTGGTCTTTGAGGAGGACAGTGATGAAACTTTCGTGCGTTCGTTTGTGCACAGTTACTGTGGCGGCTCTGATGGCAATTGCTCCTGGCTTTTCGCAGCCACAGGGCTCAGGCGCGAAGAGTGTAGATCGCATCGCGCGCGAGGTTCGCCATGAATTGGTGATGTTGCCGTACTATGGGGTGTTCGACAATCTGGCCTATCGTGTGAACGGCGGCACGGTAACCTTGCTGGGGCAGGTTACGCGCCCGACGTTGAAGAGCGACGCCGGCAACGTCGTGAAGAACATCGAGGGCGTGGAGAAGGTCGACAATCAGATCCAGGTGCTGCCACTTTCGCCCATGGACGATAAACTCCGCCTGGCGGCATATCGCGCCATTTATGGCCACCCCGGGCTCGACCGATACGCGCTCCAAGCCGTACCGCCCATCCACATCATCGTCGACAACGGCAAAGTGACGCTCGAAGGCGTGGTGGCAAATCAGGCCGATAAGGACATGGCCAATGTCCGGGCCAACGGAGTCCCCGGCGTCTTTTCGGTAGTCAACAATCTCCGCGTGGAAAAGTAGGCTGAGCCTCCGGAATCCGTGGTGGGGGCAGTGGGACGGCGCGTGGCCGGCTAAAGGCACCGTCTCATTGGCATTGATCTTAGCAGGATGGGCCGCCGCGAGCGATGCCGTTCGGACGTGCGGCGACGCCGCATCGGCCATCCCTGGGTTAAGATTGATCTGGGTGATACGGAGGATTCAGAAATGCATCAAACACCCCGTTTCCTGAGCCTTATAATCCTGATCGGTGTTGTTACACCACTCGGCGCGGTCGATGCCGAGCGCGATTTTGCCGGCAAATGGGTTCTTGACCTTGAGGGCAGCAACCTGCGGGCGCTGTCCATGCAGGTGGACGAGTTGCTCACCATCGTGCAGGGGGACTCCGGCATTCAGTGCTCGTCCACGGACATAAACGGAGCCTCTTCCCAGTGGTCCTATGCGCTCAACGGCAGTGAAAGCAAGTACCGCATTCGCGGCGAATCCATGAACAGCGTGGTGAAATGGGAGGGCGCCGCGCTGCTGATCAATACGCTGGTGTCCGGAACGCACAACTACACCATCATGGACCGCTGGCGGTTGTCCGGGGATCGCGCCGTGCTGACCATCCGGCGCCAGATCGTAGAGGGCTCCACCGAATCGGAGGGTACGCTGGTGTACCGCAGGGAGGGTTCCGAGAGGATGACACCGCCGCGCGCTGAATTGCCGGTACTGTCCAGGCGTCCGGAGCCGGCGGCTCCGGCCAAGACTCCGGAATCGACGGCCTCCTCCACTGTCACGGTCCCGGCGGGCACGCGAATCCTACTCTCGCTGCTGAACAGCGTGGATACCAAACACTCGAAAGAAGGGAATCGGGTTTATCTCCATACCACGTTTCCCGTGGGCGTCGGCGGCCGAATCGTGATACCCAGCGGCAGCTCGGTAACGGGCACGTTGACCAAGGTCAAACAACCGGGGCGCGCTTCGGGTAAGGGCGAGCTATACATACGCTTCGATTCGATCATGCTGCCCAACGGGGTCACACGGGAATTCCGGTCCAGGCTGTCGTCCGCCGAGGGCGCCGGCCAGGTGGACGACAAAGAGGGCAAGATCACGAGCGATGGTCCCAAGACGAATACGCGCGATGTCGCGGAAGGCGTGGGTATCGGCACCATGGGGGGCGCGATCGGCGGAAGTGCCGCGGGCCACCCCATCACGGGCATGGGCATTGGCGCAGGCGCCGGATTGGCCGCCGTGCTTCTGACACGAGACCGCAGTCTGGTGCTACCCAAAGGCACTTCCGTAGAAATGACGCTCGACCGCGACCTGCAATTTGCGGTCATCGAGTTGCGGTGATCAGCTATCCACCTCGTAGTAGATCCCCTTGGACTCCGTGGACAGAAGTCCGAGGTGGTAGCGGATGGAAACTTCGAAAACGTGCAGCGAATTGCGCGTCACGAAATATGCGCCGGCGGCGACGGCGAGCGTGACCATCAGAACCATCACCCGCCAACGGAATACCAGGAAATATTGCAGGCCCACCACGATCGAAATCACGATTCCGCCCAGCACCACGGCACCTATCATGAAGGGATTGCGCGAGGTCTCGGCTTGTTTGCCGAACGGCAGTCCGTCAATGAGCTTCAGTTCCAGGCTGAGGTAGGCCGAGGCAACCGACGCGCTGTAGGCCACAAATAGCGCGGCATCGCGGATTCCCCAGGACCAGGCCAGCAGCACCAGGAGAGCCAGGTGCGGGATGGCCACCGCGTGGAGCCACAACCATGCATAGACGCCCCGCGCGAACGGGCCAAACACCCCCGCCGGAGCGAGCAGAAAAATCCAGGAGGCTTTGTGATCGTTGCCGTAGACGAGAACCGTGCAGACGAGGAAGAGCACGACTCCAAAGGTATGTGGCAGGACGTGCATGGACGTAAATCGACCGGAAAAAGGAGTGATTCGCCAGCCTTCCGCCAGCGCCACAGCCGGCATGATCAGTGTGGCAATGGCCGGGATCATCTGTCTCCGGAACTGATAGTCACGCACAATCATTCGGGCAACATACTCAAAACCGGCGCGGCTCCCTGGCCCCCCGAATAACCAGGCGACCGCGTCACTCAGGCGCGACCGGCGCACCTTGGCTTTGGCGGACGAACCCCCATGTACGATGCTGGAGACCCGGACCAGGTAGTCGACTGAGAGAGAACGGATACCCAGCACGACAGCGGCAGAAGCCACAGCAGCGATGGCGATGGCCAGGTACGCGCGAGGCGCCGCCTGGGCCGGCAGCCAATTGGGAATGTGGAGATGGCGGAACCGGTGCTGGAAGAACTGCATCGTCATGAGGGTCAGCCATGGCGCGGTTTCGGCGATCTGTCCGGCAGCCTTCAGCCGCGGCGGCGGCACGAACCGGATCAGCCACCCGAACAACGCACAGCACACCAGGGCCACCACCAATCCCACCGCAAAGGCAGTTCCCAGGTGGATCAGAGGGTAGAACCACGGACACCCCTTTAACAGCAAGCCGGCCAGCGCCGGGACAGCATTCAGCCCCGGAACCAGGTAGAGCAGAATGCGTAGAAGATGGGTCAGCTTCGCGGCAGTGTAGGTAGCTCCATCGATGGGCTGATGCGCCAGGACGATGCCTTCCACCGGATTCACGAGGCTGTTGGCGGTTTCCGAAAGAAGGATGCTGAGCAGGAAGAATGCGGTGGTCCCCTGGAATATCCAGAAGTACGTAACCAGAGAGAGCCGCAGCACCAGGAAGATCAAGGTGGAGAGCGCGGAAAAGACGAAGTAGAGCCAGGCTGCGTTTTGCAGGGTCACGCCGTCCCTGCCGAGTTGGCTGAACATCTCGCGGCGCTCGGCGAGTTGGCCGAATAGATCCATCAGCAGCCAATAGCGTTTAGTGTCGATTCCCAGACTCTTCAGAATGCGCGAAAACCCGGGGCCGCGCAGATACCGCTCGATGGCTTCCTTCATGGCCTTCCTGGCCCCAGGGCCGCGATGATGCGAGCCACGCCGGGTTCGACGTTCGCGGAATCCGTGAGCGTCCGGAAAACGTCCTCCAGCGTAGACTGGCTGGTGGAGGCTTTCAAGCCCTCCGACGAACCGTCGGCAATCAGGTCTCCCTGGTGGATGATCAAGACGCGGTCGCAGACCTTTTCGACCACGTCCAACACGTGGGAACTGTAAAGGATGGTCTTGCCGTCCGCGGCCAGGGCGGCGATCAGGTCCTTGATCATGATGGCTGCATTCACGTCGAGTCCCGAAAGCGGTTCATCGAGCAGGATCAGCTCCGGGTTGTGCAGCAACGCTGCGGCGATCAGCACTTTTTGCCGCATGCCCTTGGAATACGAGTCGAGGCGGCTGATACGCTCGGAGAAGAGGCCGAAC
The DNA here is from genome assembly GCA_020073365.1 of Terriglobia bacterium. Classification (GTDB taxonomy): domain Bacteria; phylum Acidobacteriota; class Terriglobia; order Bryobacterales; family Bryobacteraceae; genus JAIQFL01. Next base: position 30,854 of record JAIQFL010000089.1, read on the forward strand.
GTCTCCAGGATGGCATGAATCCGGGCTTGCAGCGTGTCTTCGTCGACGTCGTGCAAGCGCCCCGACAACTCCAGGAACTCCTGGCCCGTGAGGCTCTCGAATAGGATCGCTGATTCGGGCACGTAGCCGATGCGCTGTTTCACGTCGATGGCTCTCTCCGGCAGGGGGAGCCCGGTGACCGAGATCCTGCCGGCGGTGGGCGCCAGGATGCCCGCGATGATCTTGATGGTGGTGGTCTTTCCGGCGCCGTTGGGGCCCAGCAGCCCCACGATTTCACCCCGCTTCAGCTTGAAGGAGATTTCGTGCAGGACCTCCGCGCGGTCGTAACAAAAGACGACTTTCTCGAACTCGACTACGGATTCCGGCAACGAAGAGCGTCCTCCGGCGGTCATTTTAGCCTGATTCACGTGCGGGTGTTGTGAGCGTGGGGCGCTCGGGCCGGTCGAGTCTTGCCGCCCACTTCCGCTCCGAGGCCCTAATTAATATTCTTGTCAACGTAAGGTAACTAACCCGCAGGCCCGCCGCGACCTGCGGGCGGTTGACGGGTTCTTTATTCGGAGATTCAGGACTCGAAAACCTGAACTCAAGTCTACCGGATGAATATGTTTCGATCGGGTTGTCTTCTCTTGGTGAGTTACTTGCATCGCCCGAGACTGAGCCCGGCTTAACTTTTCCGGAGATTGAGACCTTTATTAACCAAAGAAACCAGCGAATCCGGCGGCAGGCTGCTAGAATCGACAAATCGCCTTCATCCTGCGACGCCGGCGAGACCACTAGAAGCGATCATGAGCAACGTACTCGAACAATTCAAGATCAACGCGAACGCCAAGAACTGGCCGCTCGCCATACAGGCCTGCAATGGTCTGAACATGACGGAAATGCTCCAGGGTCTGGACTCCCTGAGCGCGTCGGTTCGCGACCAGTTTGCCGCGCAATTGGCGCCCTCCGGCCCTTCCTACGCGGGTGCGCGCATCAATTGGGCGATTGAGGTGGTTCGAACGAGAAAGATCCCGGGCGGTGCCGCGCCGGGCGACCTCCTGGCAACGGGCCAGGTACAACAGGCCCGGAATTTCCTGGGCAAAGCCAAAGCGCTCCCTCCGGTACAGCGTAAACGGCTCAAGCTGACGCTGTTTTGGACGGAAGGGGCGAAGGGCGAAAAGGTCAGTTCGATCTTGGTCCAGAAGGCGCAAGATCTGCTTAGGGCCAACGGAGACAAATTCACTCTCGACGTCGATTATCGTAAGAACGACATTGCATTCAAGAAGCAGATCGATTTCGAGATTGACGCATGCAAGGATACCGGGATTGAGGACATCCGGACGCTGGTGGCCAAGTCGGGCGTCTGCCCAAGCGACCGCCTGGCTGTGGTCTTCTGTGAGCCGTTCCTGGCTGAAAAGGGTTCAAACGACACGACTGGATTGCAATGCGTGGCTGCTTCGGGGCGGTGCGTGCTGATCAATGTGACGAACTCGCACCCCGATCACGGAACTCTAATGCACGAAGTAGGGCACGGGGCCGGCAATCAACATGAATCCGATGACTCCAACATCATGAGCTATGGAGCGAATCGGACTAAGATCAACTTTGTGCAATTGGCCCGGTTCGACAAGGCGTTCTTTTGCGCGTGATGTGTGGTTTCGGCAGGGCCGGATAAGGCGGTCTGGCCATTCCGGCGGGTCACTCCGCGCGCAAGGCGTCCACCGGTTCGATGGCCGTGGCCCGCCTGGCCGGCAGGTGGGTCGCCAGCAACGACGCCGCAGCCCACCCCGATGCCGGTCAGCCACAGGCCGTGACGCACAAACATCCGCCGGACGCTTTCCTGCGATGCGCCGAGAGCCATGCGAATCCCGATCTCGCGCGTCCGTTGCGATACCGAGTACGCGATCACGCCGTAGATGCCCACCACACCGAGCAACAGCGCCATACCCGACGCGATAGCCAGCATGACCAGCGTGAACGAGGCGCGCGCCATGGACTTGGCGTTTCACCGGCCGTGCGAAGCGTCCATCAATGCGAAGATTCCCCTTGCTTACCGAGAGAAGCTGCTATATACTCATCTAGGAAACCGATATGAGTAAACCGAACGATCTCGTCCAGGGCACCCTGGACCTGCTCCTTCTGAAAATCCTGGCGCTGGAGCCGTTGCACGGTTGGGCCATCACTCTCCGGCTGAAATCCATCTCGGGAGACGTGCTGCAGGTCAGCGAAGGATCCCTCTACCCTGCATTGCACAAGTTGGAACAGGAAGGCTGGATCACGGCCGAGTGGAGGCAGACCGAAAATAACCGCCGCGCAAAATTCTATTCGCTCACCCGGCTCGGCAGGAAACAGCTCGAATCGGAGGCGGCGAACTGGCAGCGGCTATCGGCCGCCATCTCGTACGTCATCCAGCTTTCGGAGGTTTAGAAAGAGCCATGCGGATAGAGCTTTGGTGGTTCACGGCGTGCTTACGGCTCAGGTCCATCCTGCGCCGCAGCCGTGTGGAACAGGAACTCGACGAGGAACTGCAGTTCCACCTGGAGCATAAAATCGAGGAAGGCATCGCCCATGGGCTTTCTCCAAAGGAAGCGCGCTACCGGGCGATGCGCGCGATGGACGGGCTGGAACAACGGAAAGAGGAGATCAGGGACACACGGCGCATTCACTGGCTGACGGATTTCGTCGACGATGTGCACTACGCAATCCGCAGCCTGCGCCGTAGCTCCGCGCTCACCGCGTTTGTTGCCGTCACGCTCGCGCTGGGGATCGGGTTCACCTCGACGAGCTTCAGCGGGGTGGATGCGCTGATCTTCAGGCCCTACCCCGTGCCGCATCCGGGCGGCGTGGTCAGTCTGGTGAGCACTTCACACGACAATAGCTTCGACAATTTCTCGTATCGCGAATACCTGGACATCCGCGGACACGCGAGGAGTTTCGACGGCGTGATCGCCAACGCAAGCCTGGGGACGGTCGGCTTCAGCGCCGACCCCGCCGCCTCGCCGCGGGCCAGGGCCGGGATGATGGTTTCCGGCAACTACTTCCGCGTGCTCGGTGTAGAGCCGCGGCTGGGGCGCGGCTTTCGGGACGACGAAGATCAGGCGCCCGGCCGCGACGCCGTGGTGGTGCTGGGTCCGGACTTCTGGAAGAACGAATTCGCCGGCGACCCTGCCGTGGTCGGCAGGACGGTTCGTTTGAACGGCAGGGACTTCACGGTGATTGGCGTGGCGCCAGACACGTTCCCGGGAATGCAGATATTCATCAATCCCGACTTCTACATGCCGCTCGCCATGGCGCGGGTGTTCTCCACCAACCCCCGGAAACACTTCTTCGAGGACCGGGACGATCGCGAGCTGAGCGTCAAGGCGCGCTTGCGGCCGGGCGTCACGCCGCGGCAGGCGCAGAGCGACCTTGCCCTGCTCGCGAAAGGCTTCGAACGCGACTATCCACAACTCAATCAAAATCGAGGCGCGGCGGTGCACACCCACATCGAAATGCTCACTCGAAACGATCCCGAGGCGAGTCCGTGGAAATTCATGGTGTTCGCTGCGATCCTCGCGCTGTCGGTCCTGCTAGTGGCGTGCACCAATGTTGCCGGACTCCTTTTGAGCCGTGCCCGCACCCGAACCCGTGAAATCGCCGTGCGGTTGGCGATGGGCGCCGGGCGTTTCCGGCTGATCCGGCTGCTGTTGACGGAAAGTCTGATCTTCGCGTGCCTGGGCGGAGTGGGCGGGCTCGCCGTCGCGTACGGCAACCTCAGTTTCATCCGGTCCTTCACGATTCCAGCCGAGTTGCCGGTCACCGTCCCGTTCCGGATGGATACGCGCGTGTTGATGGCATGCCTCGCGTTGTCGCTATTGAGCGCGCTGCTCTGCGGCCTGGCGCCGGCGTTGCAGAGCACCCGAACGGACCTGGTGAACGGACTCAAGGCGGCCGATGTCGACGTGCCTGGACGCAAACGCCTGTGGGCCCGGAACGTGCTGGTGGTGGCGCAAGTGTCCACCTCACTGATGCTGCTTATGGCATCGTTTCTGATGGTGCGGGGCTTCAACCGGAGCCTGGCTGAGGGAACCCCATTCCTGAAAGATCGCCTGCTGCTGGTCAGGTTCGATCCGCGCCTCGTGCAGTACAACGAAGCGCAGACGCAACAGTTTTACAAGCATCTGGCCGAACGCGTGCGGATGGCGCCCGGAGTTCAGGGCGCGGCTCTCACCGAGAACCCTCCCCTCGCGCTGGAAAGGTTTGACGCCGTCGCCTTCGTTCCGGAGGGTTTCGAGATGCCGCGCGATCGCGAAAACTTCACTTCCACCATGGACACTGTGGATGAAGGGTACTTCGAAACCATGGGGGTACCGATTGTGCGCGGCCGGGGCTTCCTGGCGTCCGATACGCCGGATGCACGGCATGTCGCCGTGGTGAGTGAGCAGTTCGCGAAACACTACTGGCCGGGCGCCGATCCCGTGGGCAAACGCATCCGGCTCGATAAACGCGCGGGTGCGCCGGTGAAGATTATCGGCGTCGCCGAGACCATCAAGTATCGAAGCACCATGGAAAAGCCGATCGATTTCGTGTATCTGCCGCCGGCCCAGCATCCTATCGCGCGAATGGTTCTGCTGTTGCGGTCGAGCGGCGATCCGCTGCAATTGGTGAAGCCAGTGAAGGACGTTGTCCGGGCGCTCGATCCGAACCTGCCGATGTTGCAGAC
>JAIQFL010000518.1 GCA_020073365.1 Terriglobia bacterium
TGAAGCCCCTGGAGGACGCCGTCCGGGAGAGCCCCGGCGATCCGGCCGCGCGGCTCAGGCTTGCCAACGGCCTGCACGACAGCAGGCAGCTCACCCGTGCGAAAGAAGAATATCGCTCAGGAAATCTGCGGGTTTGTAGACGCCGGCGAGAAGAACCGCGTCTGGGAAGATCTGATGGGCTTCCCCGCGATGCGGATGGTCGGGGGGCGGTATCCTTTGCCCACGAAAGTGGGACTGGGCGTCGACATCAACGAAGAGGCGCTGAAGCGATATCCGTTCCAAGGTACGCGGCCGTTCGCGATGGCATTTCAGGAAGACGGCGCCGTGGCGTCGATTTAATCGTCTTCGAGGCGCGTGTTATTCCGATTTCAGGCGCTGTTGGTGTGCCGCAGCAGGCGGTCCAGATGGCACATCTCATCCTCGGGACCGGACTCCTCGCCGGTTCCGCTGCGGCAGCACCCCACGGTTGCCTCTGTTGAAGCTTGTCGAAAATGACGCGTGCGGCGGTCTTAAAGAGGCCGCAAACCGCTAGAGTCATCGTCTTTCCCGAAGCAAGGACCGGGAGCGCGATAGGCGCGCGCTTCCGCAAGCACTGGTGAATTGGAAGTTCGCAAATATTCTGCATGCCTGTTTAGTCTCGCAGGAAATAGCGGGCAAGTCTGCAAGCGCTTGCAGCATCAGCTACAATGATTCATTCTGAATGTGGAGTCCGGGCGCGAAGAAACGAAGCCTACATCGGAGCAACGGTTCATTATATTATGGAGTCATCCAGTTACCTTCTGCTTTGTGCATCGGTGACGACTCTCCTTGCATTGCCGGCTGCCGCGCTGGCCGGCCCTGCGCAAGCCGCCCATCGATCATGGGCCGCCGACAACGGGAACGGGACCTATTCGAATCCCCTGTTCTATGACGAATTCTCAGACCCCGACATGATCCGGGTGGGCGCCGATTACTACCTGACTGGGACGACCATGCACACCATGCCGGGACTACCGATCCTGCATTCCCGGGACTTGGTGAACTGGCGGATCATCGCTTACGCCTTCGATCGCCTGGATCTCGGTCCGGACTTCCGCCTCGACGAGGGCAAGCAGATTTACGGCCAGGGGATCTGGGCGCCGAGTTTCCGCTACCATAACGGAACCTATTACATTTTTGCCAACGTGAACCGGTTCGGCCTGCAGGTGTTCCGGTCTTCGAGTCCGCGTGGACCATGGACCCACAACCGCATCGAGCCAGGCCTGCACGACATTTCAGTGTTATTCGATGACGATGGAAAGATCTATGCCGTCTACGGCGCCCGGACCATCCGAATCGTGGAACTGAACCAGGACCTCACCGCGCTCGTTCCGGGCACAGATCGCGTCCTGATCGAGTCCAACCTGGGTATGGGCGAAGGCTCGCACTTCTATAAGATCAGCGGCAAGTACTACATCGTCAGCGCGATTCCCGGCGCTCATGTGCCCATGAAGTGCGCCAGGGCGGACAGGCTAACTGGGCCGTGGGAGGTAGAGACCATCAGCGCGGAAGAGAGCCTCGGAATCGGCCAGGGTTACAGGCCAAAGGGCGGCCGTGGACGCAGGAATACGCCACCAATGGAGGCCGCGCCTCCGGATTCGAGCCAGCGCCTGGATCTGGACCTGCACCAGGGCGGCATCATCCAGACCGAGACGGGCGAGTGGTGGGGGTTCTCCATGCAGGACCACAACTCGGTCGGCCGGCTCACTTCTCTCTCTCCGGTGACTTGGGAGAATGGATGGCCCTACTTCGGCCTGCCGGGGAACCTCAGGCGGACGCCCTCCATCTGGGTGAAGCCGAACACGGGACACACCGAGCCGATTTCTTCACCGTACGAACGCTCCGACGATTTCTCGGGACCGAAGCTGCAGATGGTCTGGCAGTGGAATCACGTACCCGACGACACCAGGTGGTCGCTATCGGAGCGGCCGGGATATCTTCGTCTGCATTCGCTGCCGGCCCCCGATTTCTGGTCGGCGCGAAACTCACTGACCCAGCGCGCCGTGGGACCGGAATCCACGGCCACCACGGAGTTGGACGGCCGCGGTCTCAAAGCCGGTGACGTGGCCGGATTGGCGCTGCTCAATTCGCCCTACGCCTGGATCGGCCTGATGCGCGACGATAGTGGCTTTACGATCGCGGAATACGACCACAGCACGGGGAAGACTGCCAGAGAACCGATCGCTTCCTCTCGCGTCTGGCTACGCGCGCACAGCAATTACGACACGGAGATATCGCAGTTCAGCTACAGTACGGACGGGAAGATCTACAAGCCGCTGGGCCCCGATTTCATCTTGGTGTTTCAGCTCACCACGTTCCAGGGCGTGCGCAATACGCTGTTCCATTACAATACCGGCGGGCAAGCTGGCGGCTACGCGGATTTCAATTCCTTTGCTCTGGACGAGCCGCGGCCGCGCGGGCTGACCAAACCAATTCCGGTATCTCAATTCATCACCATCACGGATCTCGGCAGCGGGAACGCGCTGGCCGTGGTGGATGGCAAGCTTCAATCGGTAACCGCTGCGGAGAAGGCAACGGCGTTTAAGGTTGTGGACCAGGGCCGCGGCCGGATCGCGCTTCAGACGAAAGACGGGAAATACGTTTCGGTCGGTGGCGAAGGCAAGTCCGGCGGCGTTACGATCAAGTCCGGCAAGCCGGGCAACGTAGAGACTTTCCAATGGGTGGACCTCCAGCGCGGCGAGACGCTCTTCCTGTCCCTGGCGACGCATCGTTATATCGTTGTTCCTAAGGACGCAGGAGTTGCCGCCGCCGACCATCCCGGTCCGGCGCCCCACCGCAGGGATGGTTCCTGTTTCACCTGGAAAGCCGTGGGGGCGCTGAAGGTCTCATCAAAGTGAGGTTGATCATGTCTTTCACGAGCGTATGCCGCCAGCGGGTTCTTCTTGGCGCACTCGTAGTCCTTGGCGCGGCCGTGGTGCTTTGGCCCCAATCCACAGCGCGCGTGACGACGCCGGTGGTCGGAAAGTCAATGCGTTACTGTAATCCACTTCCGATTCCGGCCTCGTCCACGGACGGCGCGCCTCAGGGCGTCAGCCTGGGCGACGTCACGGTGGTGCGCGAAGGCGACTCGTACTACCTGTTTGCGACCGGCGGCGGCGCGTGGGTCTCGCGCGACTTCGTCAATTGGAGCTTCCAGGCGGTGGATGTTCGGGGCGGACGTCTGCCGGTCGCGCCGCACGTAGTCAAATACAACGGCGCATTCTACATGTCGGGCAACGACGCGCCGCTGTATAAAGCGCCGGGCATCCTGGGGCCGTATGAGGTCCTCGGCCCGTGGAAGGACGAACGGGGCGAGCCGTGGAAGGTGACGTTTAACGGGACTACGGCGAACGGCGCCTTCGACGTGGATATCTTCGTCGATGACGACAAAAAGCCCTACCTGTTTTTCCCCGGCAGGTCGACAGCCGGAATCTACGTGGCTCCGCTGGACCCGAAAGACCTGACACACCAGTCAGCCGCGCCGAAACACCTGTTTAGTTTCGACCCGGCGCACGTTTGGGAGCGCTGGGGCGAGAAGAACGAATATACGGGAATCGCATGGATCGAGGGCCCGTGGGCGTTCAAAAGGAACGGCGTATATTACATCGAATACAGTGCCTCGGGTACGCAGTGGCTGTCATACGCCAGCGGAGTCTACTCGTCGAAGAGCCCGCTGGGGCCTTTCACGTACTCTCCGCGAAATCCACTGCTCCGGAAGACCACCGGCATCGTCACGGGCCCGGGCCACGGCTGCGTGGTGAAGGGTCCGGATGGGAACTGGTGGGTGTTCTATACCATTGTGATGGCGAGTCCCGCGGGCGGCCGCCGGATCGGCATGGACCCCATTGCATTCGATGCTAACGGCAATCCGTTCACACACGGTCCGAGCGAAACGCCGCAGTGGGCTCCGGGTGTGGTGGCCGATCCGGTGCGCAATGGCGACTCGGGCTCGATCGCGGTCAGCGTAAACAAGCTGCGCGCCATGCATTCGCAAAGCGCATTTTCCAGCGAGCGCCCAGGCCATGAAGCGGCATATGCGATCGACGATTCGAACGGTACGGTGTGGCAGCCGGCCGAGACCGACGCGCAACCGACGCTCACACTCGACCTGGTAGCACCGACCGAATTCGAGACCAATCAGTTCTTTGTGATCGACTCCGCTCGAATCGAGTTCGCGGCCGGCCGAGGCGGCGGATTTGGAGCGCGCGGCGCCGCGCCGGCGCCGGGAGCAGCGGCGGCCTCCGGCGGTGTCACGGCGTTCCGCTACAAGGTAGAAGCGTCGATTGACGGCAAAGAGTACGCCACCGTTTTGGACAAGACGAAGAACGATCGCACATTGTACACGGAATTCGACGAGATTCCGCCCACGCGCTGCCGTTTCGTCCGTTTGACGATCACGGACTGGCCGCGCCACGGAACCATGCCGCTCGGGATCACGGAATTCACGGTTTTTGGAAAAGCCGCGCCGGCGCCAATGCGTTAGGCCTTCAGTGGGAGAGAATCAGGGTCATGAAAATGCGATTAGCCCTAAAGAATAAGACCGTTGTTTTGGTTTCGGCGCTGGCGCTGCTGAGTTGGAGCCCATCCATCGCGCAGCTTCCACAGAGCCCCCCGCAGCAGAACGCTCCACCGCCATTTGTCAGCCCGATCTTCGGAGATCACATGGTTCTGCAGCGCGGCAAGCCGAACCCGATTTGGGGATGGTCCGAGCCCGGAGACACCGTGCGCGTGCAAATCGGCGAGCGCACCGCGACGGCCACCGCCGGAGCGGATGGCAAGTGGACGGCGAAGATCGATCCGCCCGCGGCCGGCGGGCCCTACACGATTCAGATCTCCGGCAAGCGGACCGTCGAAGTGCAGGACGTGCTGGTGGGTGACGTGTGGATCTGCGCCGGCCAATCGAATATGCAGTTTGGTTTGGGTCAGGCGAGAAACGGGGCCGAGGAAGTGAAAAACGCGAACTATCCGCAGATGCGTTTCTACAACGTCGGTGAGCGGGACAGCTATTCGCCCGCGGACGTTCCTCGCGGAGGACCGTGGAGAGTCATCACACCGGAGGGACTCGGAGGACGCGGAGGCGGTCTTTCCGCCGCGGCCTATTTCTTCGGCCGCAAAGTGTTTCAATCCGTGCAGGTGCCCATCGGCCTGATGCAGGTCGCAGTGGGCGGCGTCCCGGCGGAGACCTTCGCCAGCGTTGACGCCTTACGCCCGTTGAAGGACTTCGACGATCGTATCGCGTTCTTCGAGCGACTGCGGCAGAAAGGCGGCCGTGAGTACGGCAACTACATTATGCCCTGGTATGAGGACTACGACATTGGCCAGAAGAACGGCTCCTGGGCCGACGCCGGATTGGACGACACATCGTGGAAGATCGTTCAGGTTCCGGGCGACTTCAAGGAGTTGGGCGTCGCCGGAGTCCCCAGCCTCACCTATCTGCGAAAGGAGGTCACGATTCCCGATCCCGTGCCACCGGGCAGAGCCGGCATCTACCTGGGGCAGGTGGAGAAGATGGACACCGTTTACGTCAATGGACGGCAGGTGGGTTCCAGTTCCTGGGTCGAGAATCCGCGGATCTATGGCGCTATGGGTTTGAAGCCGGGCAAGAACATCATTACGATTCGTTTGTTCCGCGTGAACCCGGAGGGTGGTGGTTTCATTGACGGCGCAGCCAGCATGAAACTGGTGCTGGGCGACGGCACAACGATTCCCCTGGCAGGCGAATGGAAGGGCAGAGTCTCCGTGGATGGCCACACGCCCGGCGTGCTCCCGCCCGGATACGAAAGCGTGACGAGCATGGTCAGCGTGCTGTACAACGGCATGCTGGCGCCCCTCGCTCCGATGGCGATCAAGGGCGCGATCTGGTATCTGGGAGAGTCCAACGCCCAGCGGGCGTATCAATACCGGAAACTGCTCCCCACCATGATCGCCGATTGGCGCAAGCTTTTTGGTCAGGGCGATTTTCCGTTCTACATCGTAGGCTTGCCTGCTTACATGCACCACAAGGATAACCCCGGCGACGACTCCTGGGCCGAGTTTCGCGAAGCCCAGGCGATGGTGGCGAAAAGCGTGCCTAACCCAAGTTCGTCACGACATTTGTCGTTTAAGCTATTTTGGGGCCTGCACGGAGTCTAAATTCCATGGCTGCCATCGGGAGTTCGCAAAATCGCAATGTAGTGTAGACCTGACCTCTTGTCCCGCGATCTGTCTTTATGACACGATCAGGCGAGAATGTTTTTGCGCCCGAATCATCGGAGCAAGGACGGCAAGG
>JAIQFL010000519.1 GCA_020073365.1 Terriglobia bacterium
GTAGGGCCTGAATCCACGATCCGACGTAGGCGGCGTGCTGTTCGGAATTGTGAGGAATACCGCGTTCGGCGGAGAGGCACACGCTCGCCAGCTCAGCGCGAAGTTCTTCCTTGGCGTAGTTCTGATCGCCGAAACGGTAGCTCTCATTGAGCGTCTGGCGATTTAGGCGGCTCGGGTGGCCACACTTCAGTAAGTGTGGCCACAGCTTTTGGGCAGCGATTCAGGCTGCCTTGCGAACCGCGGGTGACGCAGGCGGTGGCCCAGGCGGAAGATTGAGCCGGCAAACTGGCGCCTGTCCTGCCCGTAGCAGCGCCGCAACAAGAACCGCCAACACTAATGATCCCGCCAAAAAAACAAACACCATTGAATCGCCAGGTCCGACCGGTACGTTCGGCGCCACCAAAGCGAGTGCGCTCGCCACACAGGCCATGATCGTCAAACACTTCGTCCAATGCATTTCGGATATCCTCCGCCAAGAATTGTGGATTAACAGAGAGCATGGATCCGGACCAGGTTACGGGTCGAAAACAGAAACGTTTTGATTTACCGCCGGAAATCGTTACGCTGGATCCGTTTGCCGGTCGTATGATGGGGCAGGAGTGCTGTTCCTTCAGCCCGAGGAGGTTTCGGATGGAGACCGCCCTTAGCCGGCCGCGGCCGCGCGTCGTATGTTCAATCGCCGAGGATTCGTCTGACGTCCGGAGGCGCTCCCGTTATGCTCACGCCCTTGCTTGGTTTCTACACCCTCAAGCGGCCATTGCCGCAAGGATTGTCCATAACGCTCTCGTGCACCTCCCTGAGACGTATGAGGCTCAAGCGCGCAGGACCGAGTACGCACCGACGCGAAAGTTCCGGCAGCGGGTGTCGCTGGAGCTAGACCATCTTGTACAGAGGCGCATATTCGCATTTTCAGAGGAATTCGAGCAGAAACGCGCCAAGAACGGGACCCTCAACCAAAAGGATCTGACGGTCTTTTTCTTCAAGGAAGCGATCAGGCTCGGGCTCGCGCACGCATCGTTTCCCATGCTCGTCGGGGTGGGGCGGGTTCTCCATTCCTATTCCACGAGGGCAATCATGGACATGTACGGCACCATAGCTCCGAACAGGGCTGGTCTGAAAAATGACGAGCAATGTCGTCTTTGGAAAAAGAAAACTATGGACTATCTGCTCAACCGCTTCTCTCCATTTATCTCCATCGAAACAGGCGTGAGGGGCGAAAGGCGCTTCAAGACGACGGAATGCCCGCACCTGCGCTTGCTGGCGCACAATTGCCTGCGTCGTTTCGTCCCGGATCGCACCTCTCACCCAATTCCGCCGGATTGCGACCGAATTGCGCCAGATGTCCTTGATTACGACGGTTCCGCCGACGGAGAACACACAACAGAATTGCTTCGTTTTCACGCCTGTATCTGTCCGGTCTGCCTGGCGTATCTGACGAGCGCGTGGAACCTAGAGTCGCCCGATGAGCATACCGAAGTTCCGTTGTTTTCCCTCTCACCCAGGACCTTTGCCGGGGACGATTATGGTGACAGAGGTGCTCCCCCTGAACTGACTGACGACGCGGTGGACGAAGCCCTTCAAGAAATTGCCGAAGAGCGGGAACGAAGGAAAAGGGTGTCGCCAGCCGTGCTCAGGATTTTCGTCGACGGTTGGGAACGCGCCAGGTTCGATTGCAGATCTGGCGAGCAAGTGCTGATCCCGGTCATGGAGACGGAAGAAGTCATCGAGATTGTGTCCGACGGCGGTGAAGTCTTGGTCTGTCACTTGATGACGCACGGCGACGAAGATTTTCCGGGCACCACAAGGAGTGAGTACAGGCTGGGCGATTGGATGCTCTGTTTTGCCGAGTCATCCAGTCGAACCGTCACGCTGCAGATTCATGGGCTACGCGATGTCACATCGGTGGTTGACCACCTACGGTCGCGATCGCCCCTCCATAATGGGGGCGACGTTGGTATCGTAGCGGTGAAGTCCGCGAGTAACGGCAGCCGGACTGAATCCGCGCCGACAGTGAACAGACAAAACGGCAGCGATCGTAGCCGGCCCTTTGTTGTACCGATTCCACAGTCAAATCGCAGGAAATGGATGGTGGCGGGCATAGCGGCTCTTGTCGTTCTTTCTATAGGCGCGGCCGGCGTGGCCTTCTGGAGTTTCGGTTTGAGAGGCGCACGCGATTTGCAAAGTTCGGGCCCAGCCCCCCAATCGCCAGTCAGGCCCCAAGAAACGGGCCATCGTAATGGCAGGCGACCGGCGGCAAGGGCTGGCACTCCTGGTGGACCACCCTCCGAATTGAGTCCCTTGAATACTGCCAGAACACCCTTGCCGGAGCCTCCCAATGTGGTGGTAGGTTCATTCAATGTCCGCGGCGCTGAATCAGGATCGCCACGCGGAGACAATGGTTCGGGCGGCCTGGATGTGGCGCGGCAACAACCTACGGCTGGGCAACAAACCCAATCGGCTGAAACGGCCACGGCGGGCAGTGGCGCAGGCTCGGCAGGTGGAGACGGCAATTCGAACGGCGTGGGTCCGGCGCCACGACAGGCCACGGCAGGTCAACAAACCCTACCGCATCCAACGCCAACTTCGGGCGGCGACCCGGACGCCAATGTCATAGCAGTCTTCGCGAATCGTGCAGAAGGCGCATTGGTTTCGACTTTGCGCGAAACCACGCCGCTTGTTGAGGCCTATTTCCAGCACTTCCGTTCTGGGGACCATGCTACGAGGATGCCGGACAGCGATCGCTATCTCCTGGCCAGATTTGCGTGGACCTCAAAACCTACCATGATGAACCTGTGGCCGCAGCAAGAGGAGACTGGTCAGGGTGAGTCTAAGAAAACTTCCGGCGATCAAGAACTGCTTGACGGCCTTGTCCAGGTCATGGTGCCAGATTGGCAGGAACTCACACCAGAACGGTACGAATATAGATTCGTAGGAAGTGAGCTTCTGGGCTCCGTCCGATGTCTTGTATACGACGTGCTGCCGAAGAATCGGGAAGCCGGTAGCTTCTCGGGACGCGTGTACTTCGAAGACAGGACGTTCAATGTCGTGCGGTTCGTCGGAACAAATCCCCACCTCGACGCGGCGCTGCGGGCGCTGCGAGAAGGCAATTCACAATTCCATATCGACAGCTGGCGCCTCAATGTGGCGCCCAACAGGTGGGTGCCGGCATATGCCTATATCCAAGAAGTTCCCCCGCTCGGGTCGCCAGAGGCCGCCGTCGTCAAGGGCCAGGTCCGATTCTGGGGATATAACCGGGCGGCGGCGGAGCGATCGCAGCAGACGAGTCTCTCGCTGCAGAGATCTTCCTCCGCAATGGGTGCCCAGGCGCGATCACCGCAGGAAGTTCAGAGAATGTACGACAGTCAGGCGGAAGACAATGTTTTGTCGCGTCTTTACGAGGCTGGATTACTGGCGACACCCGGCCAGGTCGAGAAGTTGCTTGATCAAGTGCTAACCAATCTGATCATCCCGAACGGCGTGGTTCTGCCACAACCGATTCGCTGCCGTATAATTTTGACCTCTCGCCTGGAGGCCTTTTCTGTCGGTAAAACGATAGTGGTGAGCCGCGGTCTGATCGACGTGGCGCCTGATGAGTCCGCTATTGCGCTCATTTTGGCACACCAGTTGGCTCATTCATTGCTTGGTCATCCCACGATCGATTCCAGATTAGCGTTTCCCGACGTCCTCAGAATCAGCGATGCGGACTTAATTGCCAAACTTCGGTTCCGCCGGAGCCCCTCGGAGGAGGCCGGGGCGGATGATAAATCGCTCCAGCTTCTGGAAAACTCGCCTTACAAGCCGGCCCTACCGGAAGCCGCATTGTTTATACAGGCCATTCAAGCACGTGGCAGCCAGCTCTCCGGCCTGATTTCCCCGATGTTTGGAGAGGAAATCGCCGATCTGAAGCAGCGTGTCAGAAATGATCCGATGACCCGGACCGCGCAGATATACGATCCGAATTCCAGAGGTCCGGCGCGAGCGCTTCCGCTCGGCTCCAAGCTAGTGGTGAACCCTTGGGATGGGCGCGTGGAATTATTCCGGTCAGCCCGCGACCGAACTGTGCCGTATGAGCGGACCGAGTTTGCAGTTATGCCGTTCGCGCCCAACTTGGAGTATTTCGCTGAAAAGGCGACTGTACCCAAAGCGCTCCCGGGTACGGCGGCGCGACCTGCTCCGGTCACAAGACCACCGGTGCCCGCGACACGGCGTCCTGATGGCCATTAATTCAGATGAACTACGCCCTCGCGTACTGGGCATGCAATACTGCCAATGAGGCCGCGGCAGCGGTCGCCACTGCAGCACAACAAGACCAGCGGTTATCGGTAGCGACGGCAGAAAACTTTCGCGTCCCAGCAGGCATCCATGCACCTGAGGAACTCCACCGCTTCGACAAGCAACACAATATTACCCTCACATAAGGATGGCATCATGAGTTTCGATCCCGAGAGAATAGCTCCCGCCGATCTGGAGGACATTCTGTACCTCGTTCAGGAGATGGCTCGGCGTCACGAGGAAAGCGATAACGAGGATATCGGAATGGAGACGGCAGCGATCATCATGATCGCCCGGTATCCGGGGCAGGTCCAGAAGGTCCACACGATCATGGAACGGATGCGTTTGGTTCCGGAGATGATGAAGGATCCTCGGATGAGAGGCTGGACGATGGACAAACATGACGATTGTGTTCTTACCTCGGAGGCGGTTTTTCGAGCAGTGGCGAAGTGTCCCGTCCGGTACGATCGAACAACGGATCGGTCCTATTTTGACGCTGACGAGTTCTTCAGGATCGTTCTCGATGAAACACCATCAGGAGGCACAGCGTGACCTGGAGGGGGAATTCTCGAAATTCCTGAAAAATTCCATTCGCGGGCAGTTTGTGGTTTACTGCGTGGACTCTGGTGAACTCGGTAGATCACTATGTCCTTTATTATCGATTATTGTCGATCTTCTGACGTTTTCCCAAGCCGGACGTCGCGGGTTCGAACCCCGTCTCCCGCTCCATATCAAATCTCGCGGGAGTGCCCGTCAGGGCCGGAGCGATCACACGCCACACTCATGGAGAACAATCCAGTACTTACGAGCAAGGAAACTGGACAAGCTCGGCGAGCTTGGCCGCGACGTTGGTCATCGGGTTTTCTGCAGTACTTAAGCCGGTTCGCGACGCGAGCATGGGGCTGACGTCGCGGAGCGCTTCGTAGGTCGTGCCGTGCACAATGGGGATGAGTTGGTCACGCGCGAGGAGTACCGATAGCTCTTTGTCTGCGATACTCTCGCCTTGGAGACGGCGCAGCAGCGCAGGGGTCACCAGCACGATCCCGACTCGCGACTTCGCCAATCCCTTGTCGATTTCGCGAAGCAACGGTGTACCGAGGGCGACGTCCTTCTCGCTGAACCAGACCGAAACACCGCGTGACTCGAGCAGATCGTGCAGTTCCTTAGCAGCCCCAGCCCGGTCGTCCCAGGCATGACAGAGGAAGAAGTCCCGACGTTCAGACAGGAGCGCTAGCTTTTCGACGGTTTCACGGACTGGCGTGAGCGCCCGCACCTCGGCAGGCGTGTACACCACCAACGAACCCGCTGGCGACCAGCGCGGCCTTGCACTGCCGCCTGACCCGCCACCGCCACTCCAGCCGCCGCTACTACTACTCCCCGACGAGACGGAGGACGGTGGCGAGTAGGACGGAGACGAGTACGACGGATAGCTGCTAGAGCCGCGGTAGCCGCCATACCGGCTGCCACACGCCGGGCACTCCGCTGCAGCAGCGGCTGAGCGATGCCCTCGTACTGGTGCTGTGCATCTCGCCATGTGCTTGATGATACTGGATAGCATCGCCGCGCTCAAGGCCCCGCCCGTGCCCCCGACGTGAATGCCACACACCACGGCGACGGTTTTGGCTAGGCTCCCGCAGAGCACCGGCGAACCGGAATCTAGAACAAAAGAGATGGAATCGTGAGGTTTCGAATTACTCCCCATAAGTCGTCATCGCAGCTGGGACCAGTCCGGCGATGGCCGGCACTTCCGTGGTTTGCGCGTTTCCCGTCAAGGTGACGGGATGAGCACGGCACAGGGGATTCGGGCCGACCCTTTCTCCGAGTCGCCGACTTATACGGCCAATTTCTGCCCGATCTGTTGGGTGGTGCGGCGGTCCGGCAAGACCGCGCTACGACCATTCTGCACAGCCAAGGCAAGGACTGCAAGAGGTTTCATGTCTTACCTGACCACCTGCCCTCGCAGGCTCCGCCAGACGGGAGCTTCGGGACGCTCACCT
>JAIQFL010000520.1 GCA_020073365.1 Terriglobia bacterium
CGCTGCGCGAAATACTCCTGCGCTACCAGCATCGCTTGGATCCAGTCGTAGATCTCCCGCCGGGTTTCACCGGCAAACTCGATCTGCGAGCTGCCCTTGATAAAATCATCGATTTCCTGGGGCGTTAGCCCCTCCACGTTCTTCATCCCAATTCGCATCCACCTGAAAGGGTGGCAGACCACGAATTTCAGGATCATCTTGCATTGGAAACGTACTTCATTTCAGGATCATCTTGCATTGGACAATTCTGCGCCTTGTATAATCCGCTGCGCCTTGTATAATGTCTAAACGAATCAAAGCGTCAAACGGCCACCATGTCAAACCAGAACCTGATACTCGAAGCGCTGTCGGAGGGCGAGGGCGTTGTACGTCTGGCGCCCTGTTGGGTGCCGCGCTCATTTCTCATGCCGGGAGGTAGGCTCAAGCTCGACCCACGCGATCTGTATGCTCTGGGCACGCATCGCGGCGGGATCGACGAGCGGTGGTTCTCGTCCACCACCAGGGCAGCCAACGGCCCGCTGACCCCGCCCGACGAAGGCTTGAGCTACATCGAATTCCAAGGCAGGAAGGCGCTGCTGAAGGAAGCCATCGAAACCGTGGGCGACCAGTTCCTGGGCCCGGATGTAATGGAGCGCCAGGGAGGGTGGAACGTCCTCTGCAAGTTCTTCGACAATCTGGGACCGATTCCGCATCACCTCCACCAGAACGACGAGTTCGCCGCCCGCGTGGGACAAAAAGGCAAACCGGAGGCCTACTATTTCCCGCCACAGTACAACTTCAAGGACAACAGCTTTCCTTACACGTTCATGGGGCTGAACCCGGGCACCACGCGCCACGACGTGCGGCGGTGCCTCGAAAAGTGGAACGAAGGTGACAACGGAATCCTATACCATTCGCGGGCATATAAATTGAAGCCAGGCACGGGCTGGCAGGTGGATCCCGGCATTCTGCACGCTCCCGGTTCGCTGGTGACGTACGAGCCGCAGGTCAACTCCGACGTCTTCGCCATGTTCCAGTCGCTGGTGGAAGGCCGCGGCGTGCCGTGGGACCTCATGATCAAGGACGTTCCCGAAGAGCACCACCACGATCTGGACTATTTGCTCGACATGCTGGACTGGGAGGCCAATACCGATCCGCACTTCGCCGAGCACCGTCTTTTCCATCCCACTCCCGTCGCGCCGGTGGAAGAGATGGCCGATGCGGGTTACTGCGAAAACTGGGTGGTCTACTCGAGGCCCCACTATTCCGCCAAGGAACTGACGGTGTTTCCGGGCCGTTCGGTGACCATCCGGGACATGGCGGCGTACGGGACTATCCTGGTGCAGGGCTTTGGCGAGCTCGGCAAGCACCCGATTGAAACCCCGGCCCTCATCCGATATGGTCAGATGACCAGGGACGAACTGTTTGTGACCGCGGCCGCCGCCCGCAACGGCATCACGATCCGGAATCGAAGCGAAACCGAGAACCTGGTGTTCCTCAAGCACTTTGGGCCCTGCAACCCACAAGCGCCCAAAGCCGCGTAGGGCACCTTCACATCGGCGCCGAAGCTATAGATGTTCCCGCGTTCAGTTGTCGAGCCTGGCTATCCAGACGTTTCCGGTTCTCTCGGTCTCTGCGATAACGATCCTGTCTCGCGCCACAGCCAGCCCGATCTCGCCGCTGTCCACTACCCTTAAGGACCGCCGCGCCTGATGAAAGTGAGCGACGGGAAATGGCTCGCCTGAGGCCTTCTTCGTCCGGGGGTCCAGACGCTGCCCCCAGATGCAACGGAAGGAATCGCGGTTCGAAACGAAAAAGATCGCGTTATCGTCCGGCGCCCAACGAATCAGATCGGCGCCCTTCAACCCAAGCGGCTGCCACAGGTCCTCTGCGGGCGGCTTGCCGTCCACGACCGGCGCGAGCAGCACTCCCACGCCGCCGGGTTCCTGCGCGATGGCCCAGCGCCCGCTATGCGAAATGTGTGATTGGTAAACATCATGGGGACGGCTGAGGAAAGGGACCATCGTCTGGGCTGTGACATCCACCATAGCTATGCGGAGTGGCTTTGCGCCGCTGCTCACCAGCACGGCCCGCCCGTCACTTGACCAATCCCATATGACCGATTGGGCGCTGTCGAGCTTCCGGGCCGGTCCGCCCGACGTGGAGATCACGTAACAACTCAATCCGAAGGCGGCGCCCAGGGACATGTAAGCGATCCGGGTTCCATCCATACTCATTGCGGGCCGGCGATCCAGGTCGGGGGAATCCGTGAGCATTCGCCTCTTCCCGGACGGCAGATCCATCACCCATATGTGCGACCTGCCCGCCTGCTCGGCGGAGTAGGCCAACTTTGTGCCATCTGTCGAGATTGAGGGATACGCCTCGCGTGCGGCGTCCTGAGTCAGCCGCTGGGGCTCACCCGTGATCTTGGCCTGCCTGGCATCGAAAGGAAGACTCCACAGGTCAAGGTCCGTCTCGTCGTTCGAAATGACCAGCGTCCCATCGCGCGCCACGGAGGGGTTGCTTGTCGAGCCTGTCCCGGATGTGATTTGCTCGGCCCGATCCAAGGACCACGGCCTTCTCCGCAGCCTGGCCTCCCAGAGATGCACGCGGCCCCCCAGTTCGATCTCCGCCAGGATCCGATCTCCAGGAAGCCACGCGTCCAGAGCGGCTTGCCTGTTTTGCAAGAGCCCCAGACCGGGATCCAGTCCCACTGGCTCCACCGGCC
The DNA here is from genome assembly GCA_020073365.1 of Terriglobia bacterium. Classification (GTDB taxonomy): domain Bacteria; phylum Acidobacteriota; class Terriglobia; order Bryobacterales; family Bryobacteraceae; genus JAIQFL01. The sequence goes on from JAIQFL010000520.1 coordinate 2,708, forward strand.
CTCCATTTCTGGGGATCACCCAAAGTCCAGCCTTGATGGTGTCGCCCTGGGGCCGTGCGCCGAAAAACATGATGTACTGCCCGTCCGGGGACCAGACGGGCATCAGTACGGCGATGAACTCGGGCGCCAACTGTTTCGGAGGCGCGCCAGGGACCGTGACGTTCAGAGTGTACGCCAACTGAACCGTAGGGCCCCGGTTGGCAAACAGAATCTCGCTGCCATCCGGCGAAAAGCGCGGCCTTTCCGCGGCGCCGCTTGCCAGCAGGCGCGGATCTCCGCCGCCGAGCGAAGAGACCACGTAAATGCCGCCGCCATCCTGGGCCGAGCGGTATACGATCTGGGTTCCGTCCGGCGAAAAGGAAGGCTGAAATTCGTCCGCCGGGTTGTGCGTGATGCGAACCGGTTCGCCGCCGCGGTATTGCACCCAGATATCGAGATTGCCCTCGCCGGCCCGATCCGAAGCATACGCAATGAGCTTGCCGTCGGGCGAAACGGCCGGATCCGTCGTCAAACCGCTATCGAACGTGAGGCGCTCCAAAGCGAGCATCCTGGGGCCCTGGGCGCGATGCAGAAACCACCACAGCCAACCCCCACCAGCGGCCAGAGCGACGGCTGCGAGTGTCATCGCCACGGCCATGCGGGCTCGCCTTGCGGGTTGAGCGGCATGCGTTGCGAGCGGCAACCGGCCCGAATCGCATTCGGCTTTCAGTTCTTCCAGAGTCAGCATGAGGTCCCGCATGCCCTGGAACCTGCGGTACGGGTCCTTGCGCAGGCAGCGCAGGATGGTGCGCTCTAGTTCGGCCGGCATGTCCGGAGCGAACTGGCTTATGGGTGCAGGCTCCTTCGCAATCACCGCGGCGAGAGTGCTGGCGCGCGACTCGCCCAAAAACGCGCGCCGGCCTGTGCACATTTCGTAGAGCACGGCGCCCAGCGAGAAGATGTCCGTGCGCGCATCCACCGGCTTACCTTCGGCCTGCTCCGGGGACATATACGGCGCGCTGCCGATCACGATTCCCTCCTCGCTTCGAGTGAGTGCCGTGCGAGTGGACTCGTCCGGCCCCAGCGCGGGTTCTTCCACAAGCTTCGCCAGGCCGAAATCGAGTACCTTGACACGCCCGTCTTCGGCGATCATCACATTGGATGGCTTGATGTCGCGGTGCACGATTCCAGCAGCGTGTGCCGCCACCAGCGCATCGGTAATCTGAATCGCATATTGCAGCGCTTCACCCACCCGCATGCCTTTGCGCGGGATCGCATGTTCCAGTGTTTCCCCCGCCACGTACTCCATGACCAGGTAATCGGTCTCGTTTTCTTCCAGGATGTCGTGGATTGTGACGATATTCGGGTGGTTGAGAGCGGAGACTGCGCGGGCCTCCTGGAAGAAGCGCTGCTTACGGATCGGATCCGCTACCTTTTCCGCCGCCAGAACTTTAATCGCAACCAATCGGCCCAGTCGTGTGTCGCGCGCTTTGTAGACTTCACCCATGCCGCCGGCGCCGATGCGTGCGAGGATCTCGTAAGGACCCAGGCGCGTCCCCGTCGTGAGCGACATAGTGGGCTCATTTTACCGCACCAGGATTGGTCTGGCTCCGGACTCGCCTGCCTCGCTACTCCGTTCTCAAGACGGTGTTGGGATCGACCAGTGAGGCCCGGCGCGCCGGTATGTATGCGCCAACCGCCGCAGCGCCCAGAAGCCCTCCCGCCACCAGCGCGAGCAGACCCCAACTGAACGACCGGGCCTCGAGTGCCGCCAGCAGGGGCTTGCTCGCCGCCAGCCAGAGCAGCACGCCGATCGCGACCCCGGTCCCCGCCAGAGTCATCCCCTGCTTGAGGACCATCTTCACCACGCCAGGCCGGTCGGCGCCGATCGCCATGCGGATTCCGATTTCGCGCTGCCGCAGGCCCACCGAATAGGTCATCAAGCCGTAGAGCCCCACCAGCGCCAGCACCAGGCCCAGCAGCCCCATGGCCGCGATGGCCTGGATAAAGATGTCGAAGGTCTTTCGGGCCCGCTGGTCGAAAATCTCGTCCATGGTGCGGAGGCCGATCACCGGCTGTCCCGAGTCGAGCGAGCGGACCAGGTTGCGCAGCGGAGCGGCCAGGTCGCCCGGCGGCACAGCGGTGTGCAGCACCAAGGTCAGTCCCGTCCTCGGGCGCTGCGCGAGGGGCAGGTAAACATAATCGAGGGGCGGCTCGATCGGGAAGAAGTACTTACTCTGCCGGGCGACACCCACGATCTGGATCACCGGGCTGCCGGCGCTGTCCAGGCGCAAACGCCTGCCCACGGCGCTCTGATTGGGATAATACTTGCGCGCAAACAACTGGTTGACCACCGCCACGCGCGGAGAATCGGCGCGGTCCGTCACGGCAAATTGGCGGCCCTCCACGATCGGTATGTTCATCGCGTCGAAGTAGTCATCACTTACCGCATCTGAAATTGCACCGACCGCTTCCGTGCCCGGAGGCAACTGGACGCCCTCGGGGACGATGCGGCTCTGGGTCCCTCCCGGAATCATGGGCACGGCTTCGGTGAGAGCCGCTGTCTGGACACCGGACAGTGTTCGCGCGCCGTCCAGAAGACGCTTGTAAAACTCCTCGGTGCGGGCCGGTGTGTAGCGCGCCAGCGAGGGGTCGAAGCCCGCGGTTAGCAGATGGTCCGTCCGAAAACCGGCGGGCGCTGCGAGAAGGATCGAGGTGCCGCGGAAAGCCTGCGTCGCGACAACCAGGAGCACGAGCGACCCCGCCACCTGCGCGATGACGAGCGTATTCCGGCCGAAGAATTGCCGTCGCCGCCCGAAGCGCGCCCCGCCATTCCCGCTTCCGGATTTCAGGGCAGACACCAGATCCGGCCTGGTGGTCTGGAGCGCCGGGGCCAGTCCGAAGAGGACGGCGCTCATGACGGATGCGGCCACGGTGAAGAGAAGTGCACGCGGATCCAGCCTGAAGTCGAGCACGAAGGGAATTTCGGCTGGGATGCGGATTTGCGAAAACAGATCCGCCCCGGCTTGCGCGACCACCAAACCCAACACGCCGCCGAGCAGTGCGATGACCAGGCTCTCGGTGAGCAGTTGGCGGACGATCCGGCCGCGTCCGGCCCCGATCGCCAGACGCACGGCTATCTCTCGCGAGCGCGCGCGGCCGCGGCTCAGCATGAGGTTCATGACGTTGGCACAGGCGATCAGCAGCACCACGCCGGCCAGCGCCAGCAGGAGGCCGATGATCGTAAGGTTTGCGGGATTTCGCCGAATCCGCGACTCCAGATCCGTAAACAGCATCAGCGAGCAGGTCCGATTGGTCTCCGGGTATGCCTGCGCGAGTTGTTGACCGATCACCCGCGTCTCGGCGGCGGCTTGTTCCAGGCTCACACCCGGCTTCAGCCGGCCGTGGACGAACATTTGCCGGTCGCCGCGGTCGTCCAGCAAGCGCGGCTGCCGATCACCGGTCAAGCGCGATTCCATGGCCACGGGGACATAGAGGGCGCCAAGGAGCATGGGGAACGGTCCGGGGAAAGATTCCGGCGCGACTCCGATCACGGTGAAGGCGATGCCGTTCAG
>JAIQFL010000521.1 GCA_020073365.1 Terriglobia bacterium
GGTTCCTTCTGATGGCGTCTGAATCGGAGGTCTACACCTCCGATTCGCCGCTCGGACCGTTCAAGACCATCGGCAAGATTCCGTTGCCGCCCGACCTCCCCTCCCAGATCGACCCCATGCTCTTCTCCGACGACGACGGTCGCCTGTATTATTACTGGGGCTGCACCCCCAGCGACGGTATTTATGTTGTGGAACTCGATCCCGATAATCCCACGCGCCCGCTCGGCAAGCCCGTGAAGCTTATGGGATTCGAACCAGAGCGCTTTCCCTGGCAACGCACCGGCGACTGGAATGAAGACGCGAACCAGGGGTGGGTTGAGGGCTCGTGGATGCTCAAGCGAAACGGTACGTATTACCTTACCTACAGCGCCGGCGGCACTGAGAACCGCACGTACGCGGTGGGTGCCCTCACTTCGAAATCGCCGATGGGACCGTTCACGCCGCAGAAGAACAACCCCATCCTGCGCTCTACGGAAGGACTGATCACCGGTACTGCCCACGGCAGTTTTGCCGAAGGACCCAACCACTCCCTCTGGGCTTTCTACACGGTGCGCGCCGGCGTGGTGCATGGTTTCGAGCGTCGCCTGGGCATGGACCCGGCATATATCGGCGAAGATGGGGAACTGCGCGTCAAGCCGGCCTCATCGACGCCGCAGCGATTCACGGGCACGAGCGAGGGTGCCGTCGCGGCCGGATGGGTCCCGCTTAACGCGAACCGTTGGACAAGCGCCACAACGGCGGCCGGCAATCTCTCCAGCCGTCTTGCTGTCGATAACGATCTTCGGACCTGGTGGCAACCGCGGGCCGGGGATGCGGTTCCAGCGCTCACTAGTGCGCTGGTGAGTAACGCGATGGTGCGCGCGATCCGCATCGTCTGGCGCGATATCGGCCTCAATACATCGAAGGGAATTGCGCCTGGCCCCTTCCGCTATAAGGTGGAGGTGCAGAACGCGTCCGGTTCGTGGGTCACGGCACTAGACCGCCGCAACAGCGCCGACGATCTCCTGGTCGATTATCGCGAGTGCCCCCCGATGCCGGGCAAAGCCGCGCGGTTGGTTATCCTGGGCGCTCCGAAAGGGATCACACCGGGCGTGGCTGAGTTCACGGTCTTTGGTGAAGCCGCGAAGCGCTAGCCTTCCCGCTATGCATCGATACGTCACCTCTCCTCTGTCGCGTTCGCTCCGCATATCGGAGCCGCAGGCCGGCCCGCCGCAGAGACGCTTCCGGGAGGCCCAAAGCTGCTGGGAGGGAGCGAGGCGCGGGCGCGCACCAGGGCGCATACCCCATCCTCTGAGAGATCGCGAATCCGTCCATCGTGTGACGCAACGATTCGAATCAGGCCGACGGCCACTCGCCCCAGCGCTGGCGAACCCTTGAGGTAACCGCAGAGCGGAGCGGCCACAGTGCTCACGGCAGGCCGGGGCTTCCGCCCTACCCGCCGCCTTTCATGCGGCACCGTACCGGAGGGGCAAGTAGGGATCTGGGCCCGAACCTGGCGGCGTGGAGATGATCCTTTCGATTTTGCGCGTTCGTAACGGGATCACAAAGATTTTGTCCTGCGACTGCACCGCTGAGAACGCGTACTGGTTGTCTTTCGAAAAGGTGAGCGAGACAGGTTGCCCGGTCAGCTTTACCTGCGTCTCTTCCTTACGGGTCTCGGCATTGGCGAACCCCACGGCCTCACCGGTTTGCAGTGCATAGACCAGCGTCTTGCCGTCGGGCGTGACCCTGATCCGCACGGGCCCCTTGCCGGTTGGAATCTCGCCGATGCGCGTTTTCGACTGCGTGTCGATGACGCTGATCGAGTCGCTGTTCATATTCGTCACGTAGAGGCGGCGGTTGTCCGGAGAGAAGGCCATGCCCTGCGGACGCTCGCCGATCGGGATCACCTTAACTTCCCCGGTTTCGAGGTTCACGGCGGACAGGGTGCCGGTATCGGTATTGCTGGTGTAGGCCCACACACGGTCGTTCGCGAGTTTGACGAGATGCGGGGCCTTGCCCTTGATGTCGTACTCCTTCACGATTTTGCGGGCGCGCGGGTCAATCATCAGCAGCATGCTGGGCAGTTCGGTGGTAACCAGCAGTTTTCCAGTCTTGGGGTCTACATCAATGCCATGCGGCCGGCGGTACTTACCGAGATCGATGGTTCCCACCAGGGATCCGGTACGGGTATCGATGATCGAAACCGTGTTGCCACCCTGCCCCGTCTCGGTCATCCACAACACTCCGTTGTCCGTGGTATAGAGGTAGCGGCCGTCGGGCGAAAAGGTCATCTCGTGGGGATGGCCACCGATTTTGACTTCCTTGAGGATCTTGCCGCCGCTATCGAAGAAGCCAACGTGGCCGGAGGCCTTCTCTACGGCCACATAGCCCGGCTTGACATCCGCCGCGCCGCTGGCGATCGTCGCCAGCAGCAAAAAGCATGCATGTCGCATGTCAGTTCGCTCCCTTCTGTGCGGTGATTTTGGCCGCCCAATCCGTATCGGCAACATCCAACCCACCTGGAAACGGCGGGAGTTGCAGCTTCCCGTTGACATCCGCGCGCAGAGTGGCGCCGGTTTGCCATTCGCCCGACTGCGTGTTGAACCATGCGAAGGTATAGGGCGAGTTCGGATTCCAGCCAGCGGAACGTGCCCGGTGCGCCTTATTTTCGAAGTACAGCAGGGCGAAATCCCTAGACGCAGTGCGCATCATGAAACTCCAACCGTCGAGGCCCGCATCCCGACGGTCGTCCGCCTTTCTTGGGGTCAGGGCGTCGGAGGTCAACTCCAGTTCGCGATATCTGGGACCCTCGGACATCACGAACCTCGCGAGCGATTTCATATAGGCCGCGGATCGGTAGCGGAGGGCCTGCCAGAAATATGGCCGCGCGCCGGCCGGCTCGGTATCAACAGAGACGTCGTACGCCGCGGTTCCATGCACGTGGCCCGCCAACCCGCCGGATAAGACGCAACCGTACATTCGAGCGCGCGAGAAATAGTTGTCACGATCGGAGTCGGGATTGGGTCGCTCGCCTGCCACCAGGTTGTTCTGATGCATCCAGCCCGTATAGTAGGGCTCCAGATCGATGGCCGGATATGGCGGTGAGAGCCGGAACAGCGCTTCGATGGCCGCGTAAATTCCGTGGTCGCGGGGCTTGTTGCCGGTGGCGTGCATGGTGATCCACGGCGCCTGGTCGCCGTGACCGAAAGTGACCGCTGTCGAGTGGTCGATCAGCGCCGTCACGGGCTGGCCGAAAGCCATTGGCCCGTATTTTTTGTAGTGGTAGTTCAGTGCTTCGTTAAACTCAGCGCCGGTGATCGAGTAGTTTTTCAGGTAGATATCGAAATGAACCTTGCTGAAGATGAAATTGTAGGCGCCATAGCGCGCCGCGATGTATTGGACAAAGCGCGAGAAAGACTCGTTGAATTTGAAGTACGCCATCCAGGGCGGGGCTACATCGCGACGGATGGTCTCGAGCATGGGAATGAAGCCCTGGTCGCTCAAGTACTGCATCTTGCGGTCGAGGCTCTGAAAGTAGTGGGGCACGACACGGTCGAAGTCGGCCAGGCCGTCGCGATTGGGAAGGATCTCGAAGGAGCGATAGCCCTGCTCGTCGTGCATGGCTTTGGCAGTGGGCGTTTTGCCATCTACTAAAACGCCGAAGGCTTCCCAGGCATTGCGCAGGTAAATGCCATTGCGATCGGCGTACGTATTGGGGTACTGATCGGAGGCCCAGGTGGGAAAGGCCGCGATCATGCTCACGGAGTTGAATCCCTCGCGCTTACGGTACTGGACCGCGGCTTCGAACGTCACTCCGGGTGTAGGTTCCCAATTGGGGTCCACGGGGGCGCCGGTCAAGGGAAGGCGCCAGGTGGCCGCTCCAAGCCACGTATCGCCGATCAGAAACAACGGGGTGCCATCGGCATACTGGAGTGCGTGGCCGTTGGGCGTGGAGCGCAGGAACCCGCGCCGGTTGGGATTCGCCTGCTTGTCCGCCTCCGTCCAGTTTCGCGCCGCGAAGCTGCCGGATTTGCGGTTTAGACCGGTGTCTGCAGGCTGGTTGGATCCGCTCGTCCATGTCCAGGTGCCCGGAGCGGTGGCCACTACACGCACGCGAAAGATCTCTCCGCCGTCCCAGAAACCAGAAATACGTTTGCTGAAGCCAGGACCTTTCAAATCCAACCAGCATTCGACGTCGGTATAGGGATTGGCGTACTTGCCGGAGGCAGCGAGTTCGATTTCCTTGAGTTCCCAGGTATGGATGGCCGTCTGGGCCGGCAACGCGGCGCAGCAAAGGCAAAGGGCCAGGGCAAGCCGAAACATAGTCATAGAGTAACGCCAGTTTATCTGAATCATGGAGATGCTACGGCCGCATGGTTCGATATTCAGGCCGTCTATCAAACGGTGATGGATCGCGGTTACACGCCTCCGAAGGCACCGCCATCAACGCTTGCGACGGGCAATGGCTGTTGCAAAACGGCACGCAGACCGAACTCATGGTGCGCAATTTCCGGGCGTGGCGCGTGAAGTGCGGCGCTCCTACAAAGGCCGCGAAGCCGCTAGAGTCATCGTCTTTCCCGAGGCCCGGTCTTCCACAATCAGCATGCCGTTTTCCAGGCGGACGTCGTCCACCCGCGTCATACCCTCCGGGCTCTTCGCATAAAACAGGAGAAAGCGCGTGGCGATCTTGGATTTCGCGGGCAGCCAGCGATAGACCGGGGAATCGAACATGCGGTTCAGCTCCACCATGTCACGGTGCGGCAAATCGAACGGTTGCGTGGCGAATTCCACCCCGCGCCCGATCCAGCCGCCGCCCGAGTATTGCATATAATTCTGCACCCACGGATACGCTTCGCGACGAAAGACGTATCCGAGCAGGTAATGGCGCGCCTTGTTCAAGACCGTCACCCACGCCAGGGGGCGGGCCGGATCCATCAGGGTAGTCGTGTGCCCCATTCCATTCACGCCTGCCGGCGTTTCCCGCATGTCGAAGACAGCTCCTCCGGCAGCCGGCGCGTCAGGCCAGGTGAAATCCTGTGATTGTTGCAAGAGCGTGCCCGGACGCGTATTCGCGGGATAGGTACGCGTCTTGGAACGCGCGCCGGAGACGTCTACCACGGTATTCCCGCGTTCCACGAAGGGTGGAAAACAGAAAGGGGTGCTCGCCCCAGTTGGCGGTGCGATCGAACGCGGTGTCACTGGTGAGTTCACTGTCGATGTAGATGACGTTCTCGCCATCCACTATCTGAACGGAGCGCGCGAAGGTCTCCTGAAGTTTGGGTAGGTCCACGGTGAACTTTACGGTTGCGACACCGGCCTGCTTTTCAGCGCTCACGAGCTTCCAGGGCTGTAGGTACGCTTCGCCGTGCATCGCGAGGCCGGCCGCGGCCTCCTCCTTACTCGGCGACCCGAAGCCGTCCACGCAGACGAAGTGTCCTACCATCGGACCGTTGAGCTTGCGGTTGTCGGGAACGCTTGGCACGAGCTCGGGATTACCGAACGGGCTGATGCCCTGCGGATCGCCTTGAATCTGGATGCGGAGCATCGAGCCGCCCTGCTTCACGATGGCGATTTCCAGCTTGTCGTTGCCCACCAGCAGCACCGCCCGGTTGTACACGTTGGCGTCCTTCACGACGGAAGAGGTTTGCGAGGGGGAGGAGATGGCAGCCAGGAGTAGCGAAGCAAGGACCGGGAGCGCGATAGGCGCGCGCTTCCGCGAGCAATGGTGAATTGGAAGTTCGCAAATATTCTGCATACCGTGTTTAGTCTTGAGATGATCCATTGTCGGACCGTAGTATGGCCGAAGGCAAGGCGCCTCGCGGCGCTCTCATGGCTCTCAGGTGCGATCTTGGCAGGGAACGCTGTTTGGTAAATGATTTTCGGTTGACCATCGGGGCGCGCCTCATGGCTTCCTGAAGGTCCAGCGCCCCTTCTCGCTTTTCGGATCGAACCTGGCGAGCGTCGGCGTGCTGGCGCCGACCGCGATCAAGGCAACGGGTTCCGTGGAATTCGGTACCGCTTTAGGCATGATGCGGTACGTGCCGTCGGTCAACTGGTCGATGCGCCAGAGTTGTTCTGGAGCGCCCGTGTAGCTAGGAACCGTCACGATTTCATTGCCTTGGGCCGCGGCCAGCGTGCGATCGGTGTCGGCGATTTGGATCTTGAAATAGGGCGAGCCCGGATACCCGCCGGCGTTGATGACTGGCGTGATGGTCCACTGTTGATGGGGCCGCATCATGTAGTCGCCAATTCGCAGGTCGATGTT
>JAIQFL010000522.1 GCA_020073365.1 Terriglobia bacterium
GCTGTCCGAAATGGTTGATTTGCAGCGGCCCGGTTTGGCGCTTCGTCGTCACCACGCTGTCGATCGGCACCAGGGCGCCCGAGGACGAACGAAGGTACAGCTTGGACAGCGCCTCGGCGGTACGCTGATCCTCGGGTTTGGCTTCCAGGATTACCGAGTACTGGTTAGCCGGCGCGTAGATCACCGACACCTCGCGCTGGCTGAAGCCGCTGAAGAGCGCGTCCTGCACCTGCTGCGGCGTAATGCCCATGGCCAGCGCGCGATCGCGGTCTATGTCCACCATCAACTGCGGGCTGGAGACCTGCATGTCGGTCGTCACATCGACAAACCCCGGCAGTTGCCGAATCTTGCCCATCAGTTGCGGCGCCCACGTGTAGATCTCGCTCAGGTTGACGCTCTGCAGAGTGAGTTGATAGGAGGTCGCCCCCACGTTCTGGCCGCTGAGGGTAATGGGCGGCGGGTTCTGCAGGAACGTGAAGATTCCCGGAACGGCCATCACCTTGGGTCGCAACTGTTCAATGATCTGGTCCACCGATAGAATGCGCTGGTCGCGCGGCTTCATGTGCGCGAAAACAACTCCAGAATTGAAGCCGCCGCTGATTCCGGGAACGAACACGCCCACGTCGCTCACATCCGGCTGAGCGCGAATGATGTCGCCCACGGCATGGGCGTGCCGGGCCATGTATTCGAACGACACGTCCTGCGGGCCCAGCATGGCCCCGAACAGGAAGCCGCTATCCTGGCTGGGAATGAATCCTGTTGGCATGGTTCGGAACAGGTACACGGTGCCGACCAGCATGGATATGGCAACGGCCAGCGTTACCGGGTGAAACCGCAGGGCGATGTGAAGCGTGCTCTTGTACCAGTCGGTCAGCAGGTCGAAGCCGCCTTCCAGCATGCGGTACGCCCAGCCGTGGCGGACGTGGTTGGCCGGCTTCAGGAAGCGGCTGCCCAGCATCGGCGTCAGGCTGAGCGAGACGAAACCGGAGATCAGAATCGCCACTACGATGGTCACCGAGAATTCGTGCAGCAACCGGCCCACGATTCCGCCCAGGAACAGCACCGGGATGAACACCGCCACCAGCGAGAAGGTCATGGAGAGAATGGTGAAGCCAATCTCGCGGGATGCCTTGAGAGCCGCCACCATCCGCGTCTCGCCCATTTCCATGTGGCGCACGATGTTTTCCAGCATCACGATGGCGTCGTCCACCACGAAGCCTACGGAGAGAGTCAGGGCCATCAGGGAGAGATTGTTGAGGCTGTAGTCCAGCAGGTACATCACCGCGAAGGTCCCCACGATGGAGAAGGGCACCGCGCAGCCTGGAATCAGGGTGGCGGAGAGATTGCGCAGAAACAGAAAGATGATCAGCACCACCACCGCGATCGTCAGCATCAGCGTAAACTCCACATCGCGAATGGAACCGCGGATGGATTGGGAGGCATCGAAGGCGATGGACAAGTTGATCGCGGGAGGGATCTCCCGCCGAAACTCCGGCAGCAAGGCGCGGATGTTGTCGACCACGTCCACGGTGTTGGTGCCGGGCTGTTTCTGGATGGCCAGAATGATGGCGTGCTCGTTGTTGTACCAGGCGGAGAGCTTGGTATTATCGACGCTGTCCACCACGTTGGCGACCTGCTCCAGCCGCACCGGTGAACCGTTGCGCCACGCCACGATGATGGGCCGGTAGGCCGAAGCGTTGGGCAGGGTACCCGAGGATTCGATGGTCATGGCCTGGTTTTCGCCGTCCAACTGCCCCGTGGGGAGGTTGGTGTTGCTGGTGGCGATGGCCCGCTGCACTTCATCGAGCCCGATGCCTTGCGCCGCCAGCCGATCGGGGTTCACCTGCACGCGCACCGCATACTTCTGCGCGCCGTAGATATTCACGCGCGAGACGCCGGTGACCATGGAGATACGCTGCGCGAGCAAGGTATCGGCGTACTCATTCACCGTGTACATGGGCAGCGTGGAGGAATCGAGCGCCAGGTAGAGCACCGGCTGCTCGGCGGGGTTGACCTTCTGGTAGGAAGGCGGCCGCGGCATGCTGGTCGGCAGCCGCCCTCCGGCCCTGGCGATGGCGGCCTGGATGTCCTGCGCGGCGGCATCGATCTTGCGGTCGAGAGTGAACTGCACGGTAATCGAGGTGATCCCCAACTGGTTGACCGAGTTCATCGCCTGGATGCCTGCGATGGTGGAAAACTCGCGCTCCAGCGGCGTCGCCACCGAGGAAGCCATGGTTTCGGGATTGGCGCCCGGAACGAACGCACTAACTGAGATCGTGGGGTAGTCCACGCTGGGCAAAGCGGCCACCGGCAGGGTGCGGAAAGCAATCGTCCCGAACACCAGGATGGCGAAAACGATGAGCGCCGTCATCACCGGCCGCTCGATGAAGATTCGGGAGAGGTTCATGATTACGCCGCATCCTTGGGGGCGGCCACTGCCCGGATCTGCGCGCCGGGGAAAAGGCGCAACTGGCCATCGATCACCACCGTCTCGCCCGGGGCAACTCCCTTTTCCACCAGTGTCTTTTTGCCGAACGTGCGCCCCACGGTTACCGCGCGATTTTCCACCGTGTTGTCGGCTTTCACCACGTAGACGAAGGGCCCCTGCTGGCCGGCCTGCACCGCTTCGGCGGGAATCACCGTTGCGTTCTGGATGGTATCCAGGGTCAGCACCACGGTGACGAACTGGCCCGGCCACAGGGCGCGGTCCTGGTTCTCGAAAGTCGCCTTAAGATGGATGGTGCCGGTAGTGCTGTCCACGGTGTTGTCGATCACCGAGAGGTGTCCCAAGACGGCGCGGTCGGGGTTATCCCGCGAGAACACGCTTACCGCGAGGGTTCGGTTTGAACTGAGACGGCGGATGGCCGCCAGGTGCTGCTCGGGAACGCTGAAATTCACAAAAATCGGCGTGACCTGATGGATGATGACCATGGGCACATCGTTCACCTTCACCAGGTTTCCCGCTTGCACCAGCAGGTTTCCCGTTCGACCCGAGATGGGCGCGTGAATTTCACAATAGCTCAGGTTGACCTTGGCCGCAGCCACGGCGGCAATGTCGGCTTCCAGGGCTGCGCGGGCGCTCTCGATGTTCGCCTGGCTGACGCGCGTGGACTCGCGCGCGACATCGGCACTAGCCTTGGACTGGTCGGACTGCGACTTCGACGCCAGCCCGGCGGCTTGCAGTTCGGCGTACCGGGCGGCGTCGCTTTCGTTGAATTTGGCCTGGGCCGAATCGCGCGCCAGGGCTGCTTCCGACTGCGCGACTTGGGCGCGGTCGCGGGTTACTGCCGCTTCGGCCTGCCGAAGGGCATCCTCGAAGGGGCGCGGATCGATGCGGAACAGAAGATCGCCCTTGGATACGTTCTGGCCTTCGGTGAACGCCACCTGCATCAGTTCGCCGGCAACCTGCGATTTCACCTGCACGATCGAAGACGCCTCCACCGTGCCCACTACGCGCAGTTCCGTCGGGACCGATTCCTGCGTGGCTTTGGATACGGAAACGGGCACTATCGGCGGGCCGCCCAACGATTTGGCCTGCTGCTGACCGCAGCCCGCGAGCATAAGCGCCCAAGCGGCGCCGATCAAGACTGGAATGAAACGGCTTTGAGCTGACACGATGCTTAACTCCGGTTGCAGAATACCAGTTTAGACGAGAGCGAAGAAAAAACGAACCCCCTCAAAATAGGCCCCCATTTCTCAAAGTGTAACAAAGCGGACAGAACCCCCTTGTCAACGCTCGATAGAACGCTATTAATACGGATGCGTGAGAGGTCGAAGCCGATTCGTTCTACCCGCCCGCTCAGAGGCCTTGAAACAACTCGTCGACGGAGATTTTGAATCCCGCGATGAGATCCGTTGAAAGCTCGGCAGTCCCTCGCAGAATGCGGTCGCCGCCCTCGGCATAGATCGAGACTTCCCGGCTCTCCGGCAAAACGATCCAGACTTCCGAAGTGCCGCAAGCCCGGTATCGCTCCTTTTTCCGCCAGAGCGCGGTGACGGTGTCGTTGGCGGAGACAATTTCGATTGCAAGATCCGGCACGAACCGTTGCACGCGCTTATCGGGATCGGCCAAAGGCAGTTTGGCTGATCCGAAAAAGCTGATGTCCGGGCCGTGCACATTGCCTCCGAAATCATATTCCTGCTCGGCCACAATCGTTCCGAGGTGCCGCTCGAAAACGTAGGGGCCAACCCGCATGATAAATCGGTCGCGGATCGAATTATGTTTCAAGGTACAACTGGACATAGGAACAAGTTCTCCATCGACGAGTTCGCAGTTTTCTACCTGCTCGGAGGGCAGCCGTTCGAAATCATCGATGGTCAAGCTGGTGGTTGCGGCCATTGCATCTTCACCCTCATCCGATTATGCCACGTGGGCAGGATTTCATCCTGCAGCCGATCTTCAAATCGGCCGTCCGCGTGTTGGTAGCAGGCCTACCGCTGCTTGCCGCCAACAACATAGTCGGCCAGCCGGACGCCGGGCAGCTCGAAGTTGACCTCAATCGGGGGCAGTGGCTCCGCACTCACCAGTTGGGAGTCGCCGACCTGTTGCCAGTTAAGGTACGGCAGTTGATTCGAGAATCGCATCAGGGGTTGGAATCCGCTGGATGTGGGCACCGAAGCATCCACAAAGCCCTGGGGAATGATCCAATTCACTCGATTCCCGAAAGTCTCAATCGCGAGGGAGGCCCGGGGCGAGGGAGTATAACAGACGAACAAGATCCTGTCGTCCGGATCGAGAGTGTCGGAACAGACGCCGACCCGCGGCACTACTACGCGGTGCCCACGCGGCAAGGGCAGCACCTGTGCGTGCCCGAACGCCGTGAAAACCGCGGAGCCGTACACCTTCTGGTCACTGGCCCGCAACCATTCGAAGGCACTGCGCTCCACGAAGAGGGTTAGCCCGGAGCCGCCGGCGACATCATGAAATCCACCGTTTTGCCTTTCATTGGAGTTCCAGGTTCGCTTTCCGGCGCCCTCAGTCCACACCGCGACGTGGTTTTGAATCAGGTCCACTCCCGCCGGGATGCCCTCCACTCGAACGGGGATGTCCAAGGTGACGATGTCGCGCTGCCCGCTCGCCACCACTGTGCTACGCTCTCTACCTTGTGGATCGAGCGAGATTCGAATCGGCTGATCCTCCGGATGTTGCCGTGGCCTGCCCAGTACCTTGTGGCCGCCAGGGACGATCAGAATTGCCAGTGCGACGGCGCCGGCCAGCACGCGGGAGATCGCCGTCTTGCGTCGCGAATACTGAAGCGCCAGAATCCCCGCGACACCGGCAGCCAAAACGGCGGCCGCGGCGGCGCTCATCATCCACTCACTCCCACCCCAGGCCATGCGATAGCGGGCGAAAGTAAACTGTTGCGCAAACAGCAGAGGCAGGACCATGACGAGGGCTGTCAGCATGACTTGCCCGAGACTACGGGTGATCGCCGCCAGCGCCGCCACCGGCAAAATGTTTAGCGCCGAAAAGAACACCTGCCTCCAAAGGAGCGCCGCCAGGTGGTCCGGCAAGGGGATGCCGGCCGCCATCAAGGCTCCGGCGTGCCATAGGAAGAGCGGCACATTGATGAACGCCAGAACGAACAGGGCCTTGGCCGCCAGCAGTTCCTTCCAGGAGTAGGGCCGCGTCAGCCAATACTGGCGGTCCCCCGGCAGCTTCTCTTCGTGAATTACCGCAATCACCAGGTTGCAGCACGCCAGCGGCAGTGCGAACTCTACGAGAAGGCTGTAGCCGGACGAGGCGTGCCGGTTAATGTAGGTAGGATCCAGGATCGCGGCCAACGCCATCAGCGTCAGGAACACCATAGTGTGCGGCCAGAGGTGCCGGGCGTCTTTGCGAAGGATGTGCAGGATTCTCGTCATGGCGTTCTCACTGGTACGTGAATCGGCGGACCGCGTAGTCTCGCAAGCGGACCTGTGGGATGTCCAGATTCCGCGCGAAATGAGCGACTGCCTGCCAGGTCTCCAACTGCATTTCGAGAGGCGCCGGCGGCGAAGAAAAGAGCGTAGAGTCTGGTGCCCAAATGGACCCATCCAGCGAATACGGACTGCCGGAGCCGATGGTGAGCAGGCTTTCAAGAGACTGGCCGGTTCTGAGCGACCTGGCTCGCACGTAACTGCGCGCGGGCGTTCGGGAGGGCCATGAGCACGAGACCATGACAGTGGCGAAGGGGCCGTCACCCACGTTGCAGATGCCGTCACCCGCTAGATGCGAGTACC
>JAIQFL010000090.1 GCA_020073365.1 Terriglobia bacterium
ACTACCCCCGGATTCGTCAACTGCTTCTTGCCCGCAGTGACCCAGTGGAGGGTTCTACGCGAAAGGGCTTTGTGCAGCAACTTCGAGAAGTTCCCCCAATGAGAATCTAAGGGACTCCGAAGCGCGTGAATCAACTGCTGGCGACCGCGCTCAAATGCTTTCTCTAGCCGCGGGTGCTGCGGGTGATCGGACAGGCGACATGAGTACTCCATCCACCGTTCCCATGCGCCATACGGCCCCTCGGTAACTGCCTTCCCCCAGGTCTCAACCGGACCCCAGGCCTCAACCGGCCACAAGGGCGCGATTTCCTCGCAAAGCTGGGTCTTTAGGCCGAATTCCACCCAGTTCAGGTAATCCGCCAGACGGGGCTTTAGTTTCAGGTAGACGTCGGAAAAGGCTTCGTACAAGCCAACTCCATACACCACGAACGCGTCAAAAAACGCGTCTGGCGACCGCGCCGGCAGTCCTTCGACCTGATCCCACTTCGCCCAGCAGGCGATCAATTCGTCGTTCAGCTTTTCTTCGGCTGCCGCCCGTGCCAGGTCGATCTGATGGTGAAGATCATCCGGCAAGTGTGGGAGCGGTAGCTCTTCAGGTGAGCGGAGAAGCCCGCGCGGCAAGTCTGAAACTGGCCGGCCTTCGGGCTCGGGCATCGCTTCCTCTCTCGCGATTTCCCTTTTCTCCCGGAGGAGAGCCGCCAGGGGGAGGGATACCCCCCGTTCGCCCTGCAGGAGCTAGGCGGCTGCGATCAATTATACGCCCGAAGAACGGAACGTTACCGACATGTTTCCGTGTGCCGTACACGTGCCACGCCCCTGCTTATCTGGCACTTCTCGCCGTTTTGCCTTGATTGAATCGGCGTAGCTTATTGATTCCTTTTCGGACCATTTTCTTCGAATCTCACCAGGTCCACCAACCCTAGGCGCATCAAGAAGCGCGATCACGAGCCCAACAGCTTCGGTCCCGACGGACCGAGTCACTCCACCCGAAACCTTACCGGCGCCACGACACTGCGCGCTTCCGGATTGTAGTAGTCGTACACATCCGATGCGGCCGATTTCGCCGACATCGCGAACCGCGGCTGGAACCGGAAGCGGAAGCTCGCGCGGTCCGCGGGCCAGAGATACACGATCAACCGGTCGGGCAGAATCTCGAAGGAATTGAGATGACCGTTCGACTTGCTCCTGGCGTCTTCGAGCGAGCCGCGGTCCACGTCGACGCCGGGCGGCAGCCCGATTTCCGCCAGGAGCATGCCGGTGCCGCGCCGCCGCGCGACGTCCACACGACAGGTCACGCTCTCGCCCAGTCGCAAGCGTGTCTTGTCGAAGTCGACCCGCATGTGAATCGGCGACGAGAGATCGACCGCGGCGCCACTGGTCCACGGCCCGAAGTACGTGGCGACGATCTGCGCCCGCATCACCGCGACGCGCGCGTTCTGAATGTCGATGCGATTGGCGCCTGAGCGCAAGAACGCGGGAATCGCGATGGTCACCGGGCCGCCCATCGAGCCGGCGGCAGGCAACTCGATAGGGCCCACCACGTGGCCATTGACCACCACCTGCGCGCGGCCTTCGGCCGGATGCTCGCGCCCTGCGGCGGCCAACACCGCGTCCAGAACCTGGACGGTGGTGTGGCCCGAATACCAGACGCCGTAACCATCTGTCTTGTCGAGGAGGAACGCGAGGCCGTCCGTGGCCAGCGCGGCATCGCCGCGGTCGCCCGTCAGCAGCAGGGCCTGTATTGCCAGCGCGGAGGCCTCCAGTTGGCCAGGCAGTCCCCAGCCGTGGAAGGGAGTCTCGCCCGCGAACTCCCAGTGCGCTTTCGAGTTGGCGTTCTTCACGGTGCGGCGCAGTCGATCCAGCCACGGCGCGGCCGCCGCGCGGTCGCCGAGTTCCAGCGCCAACAGAGCCGTGGCCGCCGTGGCGTACTCGCTGGACACCGACTCCTTGCGCTCCGCCAGGTAGCGCAGCGCCTTCGACGCAGGCCCGCGTGCGCCGGCGCGCGCCAGTGTCAGTGCGATGCCTGCCGTTTCGCCGGTCGACGATCCGTCCAGCGTCCGCCCGCCGTTCCAGGAGCCGTCCGGCGCCTGGCGTCCGGCCAGCCACGCGTTGGCCGACTGAATCACGCTGTCCTCGACGGGCGCCGGCTTGACAGACGACGAAAAACGATCGTCTGTCCCACTGAGTTCCTTCGCGTCGGTCAGGAAGCGCAGCACGTAGGCGGTCAGGCTGAGATCGCCAGGACCATTGCCCCAGTAGGTGAAACTACCGTCGCCGCCGCGATACCCCGCGAGCCGGCTCAAGCCCTCCTCCAGATATTTGGCGGCCTCGCCCGAGCGCGGATGGCTCGCCACGCCGCTGTGCTTGAGTAGCCGCAGGAGCATCAGGCTGGGATACGTGGAGGACGTGGTCTGCTCGGCACACCCATATGGCCGGTGCATTCCGCCGGCGATGCTCTCTACCACGTGCCTGAGCAGGCTCGAATACACCTTCAGCTCGGCCGTGGGCTGCCCGATCAGGTCTTCGGGCAGCGACACCACGAGCGACATCGAATCGGAGAGCAGGCCGCTGGCGGTGGCCACGTTCTGGCGATGGTCGGGGTGTACGGTCACTTCTCTTTCGATCGCGTCGGGTGCCGCACCGCCCACGGCGTCGATCCGCAGCTTGCCGCCGGTCACCGGGTGGGCGGCTCGCAGCGAGAATACTTCGGTCGCCGATTGGGACGGGGGCACCTGCAAATGCCGGCCGGTGGCACCGCGTAGCTCGGCCCAATCCGCCGGTTGCATCGTCAGTTCCACCGGCTGCTCTTTCTTCTCGTAGTTGCGCACCGCCACGGGGAGTTGGATCTCGTCCCCCTCGGTCAGGATCGGCGGCAGGCTGTGGTCCACGAAGAATGGCTGGAACGCGCGGATGTCCACGGCCGCGGTTTCAATCGCGCCGGCCGCGGTGGAAGCGATGGCTTCCAGCTTCCAGGTGGTGATGCTGCCTGCCAGCCGGAAGTCGAGCCGCCCGCGCCCGTCGGGACCGGTTTCCAGCCGCGGCGCCCAGACCAGCGTCTCCGGAAAATACTCGCGGACACGCGGCGTGCCCTGCTCGGGCTCGGACTTGACTTTGGGCTGCCGCACGCGCTGCTCTGCGGGGGAGGTCATGGAGGCCGACATGGTGGCGATGGAGTGCCGGTAGGGCGCGAACCATTCGTGCCGGACCGGCGGCGCGGTCAGGTCGTCGTGGGTTCCGAATTGCTGATCGGGGCCGGCGCTGATGAACTCAATCGTCTGGAACCGGCCGTCGATGCCGAACCGTGCACGGTACGGGTTGCCCCAGGGGTCGCGCACCGTATCCACGTCGATCCCGTTGTCCGCCAGTTTGCTCCGCAGCGAGCCGTCATCGCGCGGCCAATCGCGATCGTGATTCCCGTGCAACGCCGCGGTCACGTAACTCACCCGTTGATTGACCAGCGTCTCGAAGTACGGCTTCACTCCGTCGCCAAACCGCGGGCTGCGATCCACCCGCACGCCTGGGTGCGGCGTGGCCAGCAGGACTTCGGCGAGCAGGTCCAGATCCGCGGGAATCGGGCGCGCAAAGTCGATGTGCTCCAGGTCTTCGCGCGGGAGGGTGGGAAGCACTTCCGGAGCCGCCGGCATCCCGCTGGGTATCGCAAATGCGGGCTGCGGGCGCGCGCGCCGACCGCGGCGTCCACCACCGCCACGCCCAGCGCGGCTTCCAGCGGATCGCCCTCGGACGAGCGCGCCGTGAATGACACGGTGGCCTCCTCGCCGGGCCGATACGTGGTCCTGGCGGCTTGAATCGCAAGCTTCATCGCATAGGCGGGTGGAAACAGAATCGTGCGTGAAGCGTTGGTCTCTGCGGCCACCGTGAGGGTGATTGCGCCGGCAAACTCCTTTTGCCACGGAATCTCGACGACCGCCGCGCCGCGGCTCACTGGTACCGGGCGCGACACGAGAGGTTTTCCGTCCGAGGACACATCCAGGAGCACCACCTTCTCTCCATCGCGAACCTTCACCGTTGCGCGGATGGCCTCGCCCGTGCGATAGATGGTCTTATTTGTCTGCACGCTGGCCGGGGGCGACCACCACGCGTCGTACGACAGGTGGCCGCGAGCGCCCTGCCCATCCTCGGCTCGCAGGTCCATCGGGCCAACACCGGGCAGGCGGGCCAGTCCGTACCGGTTGGTCGAGATCTCCGTGACGCCGTTCACCCTCACGCGGCACGATGCGGGCGATCCATCGGCATAGGATGCTGTCACGTAGTTCGACGCCGCGGCCGGGGCGGGCAGCACGTAAAGATGAATCGCTTCGCGGCTCACGCGGATGTCGAAGCGCTGCTCCTCCGTGCGGCCGCTGCTGGGGTCGGTGACGTAGGCGGTTTAGGTGGTGTCCCGATAGCGGTTGTCGGAGCTGCGCAATTCCTTGTGCAGCGCGCGCAGGTCGAGGTTCGCGCGAAGCACTCCCGAGACATCGGTCTGTCCTTCGCCGGTCTCCCGTCGATTATTCTCGCGGCCGATACGCACCGCCGCAGCCGGCACCGGTTTGCCGAACAGATACTGCGCGCGGACCTCGACGGTCGCGTCCTGTCCCGGCAGATAGTAGGCGCGGTCGGCCACCGCGGTCACGGTGAAGCTGGGGAGTTCATAGCGGCTGACCTTCACCAACAGGTTGGAATCCCCGGCTTGGATGCGATACTCGCCGAGCCGCTGGTTCGGCGGGATGTTCCAATCCGTTGCCGCTACGCCGAATCGGTCGGTATTCAGGGACGCCGTGAAGGCTTGCGCGTTCTGCGGATCGGAGATGCTTACGGCGAGGGGCCGGTCCACCGCGGCGCGATGCGCGTGGTCGCGGCAGAGAAATCGCATGTGCAGCGTCTGGCCCGGTTGATACAGCGGCTTATCGATGTCGATCCGAGTCTCCACACCGCCATTCAATGGTGGCGGTGGTGGAGACGGACTGGTTGAAATCTCCCAGCCGTCCCTCGATCTGCGCGTTCCACGAGCCCAGTACACCGCACGGGACTGCGATCTCCAGCGTGGCCGCGCCATTCGTGTCCGTAACCGCCGACGCCGATAGGGACCCTACGCGTCCGGTGATGCGCACGCCTTCTAGCGGACGCTGCTCTACTACCGTGACGGCAACTGCCGTGATGCGGTATTTCTCTCCGGGGACGGCCGCCGGCGGCGACGCAACGCGCAGCTCGAACGCATCGCGTGATGCGTGCGCCACGGTCAACATGCCGCCCGCTTCACCGGCTTCCGTGTGGATGCGATACCGCAGCCGGTACCAGAGCGCTTGTGGTCCCGCGTGCATGGGGAACGGACACGCCAGGACGATGGTGGATTTTCCTGGCGCGATGCGGACATTTTCAACGGCACTGCCGCGAATGGTGTCCTTGGGGTCCAGCCACTCCAGGCGGATGCTGGACGCAGTCGGCTCGCCGGCGTCGTTCTGAATCGCCAGCGATACAGTGGTTGGGCCGCGAAGAGAGATGCTGCTCGCGGCCGGATTCACGTGAAGAGAGGGTGCTGACGCGGCACACCATCCGCATAACAGACCCGTGACGACGGCTCTGATCATAACTAACCCCGTTCGCGCCCCATGCGCTTTCCACGAACACCGTGGGACCGGCCTCCCAGCCTGCCCCGAAGACACCTGAAATTGATGAGTCAATTTAAGACACGTTTCGGCTCCGTTTGCAAGGGGTATTTTGGAGAGTTAATTGGGTAAAAGTTAGTACTATCCTACTTGAGGGCGCCTCGCTCGCTGATATATAAATGGTGATTCATGCAGGAGGGTACAAGCGACCCGAGATTTCCGAACCACTTTGACGGAAAGCGCTTCTACAATCCGGATGCTCCGCAAGCGCCTGGGCTTCTTGAGGTCCTCCGATGGAAGCTGACCAGCCGGCCGGAACCGTGGCCCCGTTTCATTTCGGACGTCGAGCAATCCATACCGCCGCGCCGTGTGGAAGGCAGCGGACTGCGAACCACTCTCGTGAACCACTCGACCGTGCTCCTTCAGCAACGGGGTTCCAACATTTTGACGGACCCAATTTGGTCCGAACGAACGAGTCCTCTGTCCTGGATAGGTCCGCGTCGACGGAGAAAACCCGGAGTATCCTGGGAGGATCTGCCGTCGATCGACGCCGTGCTCATCAGCCACAATCATTATGACCACCTGGATCTTCCGACACTGCGCCGGCTGGCGGCTCGTGGAGATTCTACATTCATTGTTCCGGCTCGCGGGGCCAAGCTGCTTCGCTCGGAGAATGTCGGGCCCGTTCACGAGATGGATTGGGGCGAGTCATTGTCAGTCCCGGGCTTGACCATCCACTCGGTCCCTGCCCTGCATTTCTCAAGCCGGGGAATTTACGACCGCAACATAACCCTTTGGTGCGGGTATGTGATCGAATGTCAGGAGCGGCGGGTATATTTCGCGGGAGACACCGCGTTCGGACGTCATTTCTCGCAGATTCGGGAAAGGTTCGGATCGCCCGACCTCGCGTTATTGCCGATCGGTGCGTACGAACCACGCTGGTTCATGTCGCCGGTGCATATGGCTCCCGATGAGGCGGTTAGAGCGCATGAGATTCTGGCGGCCAAGACCAGCATCGCGATCCACCACGGGACTTTCCGACTATCGGATGAGGGCCTCGACACTCCCAAGAAACAGCTCATCGCCTGCGCGCGGGACGAGTCGTTTCTGGTCCTCAAGAACGGCCAGTTTGCGGACATTCCATGATAATCGACACGCACACGCTCGCGTTGGTGAGTATAACCGGGAGTTCACTTGACGTGCTCGGCGCCTTATACCTCGCCTACGATCTCTTGGGCGGGGAACACGGACCGCTGCGGACTCTCACCAGAGGAGTCACCTATGGCGCGCTGTTTGGAGGCGGGTACGGTCTCGCCCTCGGGCCGGTATTTGGGCTCGCCAGCGGCGTGGCGCACGGCATCACACTCGCCTGGGAGTTTTCCCGTGCCTCGAGGCGTAGACCGAAGCCGGGATTCTGGTATGACACGGCGATGAGCGCCATTCGCGGAGGTGGCTTCGCCCTGGGCGCTGCTTACTTATACGGAGGCACATTTGGGGCCACGTTTGGCGCCCTGAGCACGGTGGGACAGGTCATTGCGTACCGGGCCGGCATTCGGCCGACCATCGATTATCAGCCCGCCACCCGCCCGCGTTTGACCAAACATCAATTTCTCGCGGCGGTGAATCGCACGGTCGGCTACGCTGTGGCCGGATCGATCAGCGCCTTAACGGCGCATCAGCGTGCGAGCGCTCTGAGCGTCGGGGTGAAAGCCGGACTGGCGATTGGAGTGGTCACGGCGATCTCAAGCGCATTTACGCCTTTCATAGAATGGATGGCAGATCATGTGCCCGAGAAGCGTATGGGTGTCTTGGGAGTTGGCTTGATCCTGATCGGCTTTGCGCTGCAATCCGTCCAGTATTGGCTGGCGCTGCTCGATGTGAGTGTTCGCTAAAGATGAAGATAGGCCCCTACCGCCCCCTCCCGCATTTGACTTGCTCTTCCCCCCTTCGGTATTCTGAAACTTCGCGGTAGAGGTGCGGCGGCCATCAGTAGCCGGGCCGGTTTTCCGATGCGCTTCGGAAGCCTGGGTGAAAGGGGCCGTTTGTTGTTCCGCCGAAACCGGGACGGAAAGTGCAATTCCTACCGGTTGGGGAGCCGGGTTAATACCCGCTCACTGTCACTCGTTTCTCAGGCGGGTGGAGCGCTATCGGGGATGAAAGCATGCGCGCTGGCGTGTGCGATCCTTCTCTTTCGCCTCTCCCGGTTTACAGCCTATGGACGTCTTCGAACTTACGCGCGTGCTGGTCGATATCGAATCGATCACCAACAACGAAGAACGGGTCGGCAACTACCTCTACGACTACCTGGATGAACTGGCGGCGCGATTCGAGGGGCGCGTGGAGCGCATCGAAGTCGAGCCGCGACGGTTCAACGTCTTCGCGCAGTGGGGCGAGCCGCTGGCGGTCACGCTTTCGACCCACATGGACACGGTGCCTCCGTTCTTCATTTCGCGCGAGGATGACGAACAGATCTGGGGGCGGGGCGCGTGCGACACCAAGGGCATCATCGCCGCGATGATCAAGGCCGTGGAAGCCATGCTGGATGCCGGCGAGCGCGGTTTCGGACTGCTGTTCGTGGTGGGCGAGGAGCGCACCAGCGCGGGGGCGTACCGGGCGGCACAGACGCCGCGGGGTTCGCGGTACATCGTGAACGGAGAGCCGACGGAGAACCGGCTGGCGCTGGGGTCCAAGGGCGCACTGCGGTATGAGGTGGTGGCCACGGGGAAGATGGCGCATTCGGCCTATCCGGAGCTGGGCGATTCGGCAATCCACAAGCTGATCGACGTGCTGGCGGAGATGCGGCATATTCCGCTGCCGGTGGATACCCTTCTCGGGCCGAGCACCCTCAACATCGGCACGCTTTCCGGCGGACGCGCTCCCAACGTGGTGGCGGATGAGGCGCGCGCCGACATCATGATCCGGCTGGTGGGCGATTCGGGCGAAACCAAGAAGGCGCTGGCTGCCGCGGCCGAGGGGCGCGCGGAGCTGCGTGAGGTGATCGAGATTCCCGCTCTTCACCTGAATTCGGTGGACGGGATTGAAACCACGGTGGTGGCATTCACTACCGACATCCCGGCGTTCGGCGGCCAGTGGGGCGAGCCGTTTCTGATCGGGCCGGGATCGATCCATGTGGCGCACACGCTGGAGGAGCGCGTGTCCAAGCAGCAGCTACTCGAGGCAGTTCAAATCTATCGGCGAATGGTAAAGCACTTATGCAGACGCGAATCGAAACAGGCATTTTAGGCGCCACCGGAATGGTGGGGCAGCATTTCATCAAGTTCCTGCAGGGCAATCCGTGGTTCGACCTGAAGTGGCTGGGCGCCAGTGACCGCTCCGCGGGCAAGAAATACAGGGACGCCATGACGTGGCACCTTCCCGGGGG
The DNA here is from genome assembly GCA_020073365.1 of Terriglobia bacterium. Lineage (GTDB taxonomy): Bacteria > Acidobacteriota > Terriglobia > Bryobacterales > Bryobacteraceae > JAIQFL01. The sequence continues at coordinate 8,988 of JAIQFL010000090.1, forward strand.
CACGCCGGATAGCGTCGCGGACATTACCGTGGATGAGTGCAAGCCCGGGAATGCGCCGCGGCTGCTGTTCTCGGCGATGGATGCGTCGGTGGCGACGGACATCGAGCGGGCGTTCGCGCAGGCGGGTCACGTGGTGGTTTCGAACTCGCGCAACCATCGCATGGAACGCGATGTGCCGCTGCTGGTGCCAGAAATCAATCCCGATCACTTGAAGCTGGTGCCCGGGCAGCAGCGTCTGCGCGGCTGGACGGGACAGATTGTGACCAACCCGAACTGCTCCACCATTGTCCTGACCATGGGGCTCGCGCCGCTGAAGCAATTCGGCATTACCAAGGTCATTGTCACCACCTTGCAGGCCATTTCCGGCGCGGGATATCCGGGCGTGGCGTCCATGGACATCGTGGGCAACGTGGTCCCGTTCATCGGTATGGAAGAAGAGAAGATGGAGATGGAGACCCAGAAGATCATGGGCGAATTCCGCGGCGACCACATCGAGCCGCTGGCGGCCAAGGTGAGCGCACATTGCAACCGCGTGGCGGTGGTGGATGGGCATACGGTGACGGTGTCGGTGGAGCTGGCTTCCAAACCCTCGCTTGCCGATCTGCGAAACGCGATAGAGAACTTCACCGGCGTTCCGCAGCAGCGGCAGCTTCCCAGCGCGCCGCCGAAGCCGGTGATCTACATGGAAGAGGCGAACCGCCCGCAGCCGCGCAAGGATGCCGAGCGCGAGCGTGGGATGGCGGCCTTCGTGGGGCGGCTGCGCGCCTGCCCGGTGCTGGACTACAAGTTTGTGGCGCTGGGGCACAACACCATTCGGGGGGCCGCGGGCGCGGCGGTTCTGAATGCGGAGCTGATGCATTCGGAAGGGATGCTCGACTGATGATCGTGATGAAATTCGGCGGCAGCTCCGTGGAGTCCGCGGCCGCCATCGAACGGGTTGCCGGGATCGTCAAGGCGCGCGTCGAGCGCCGGCCGGTGGTGGTGGTCTCCGCGATGGGCAAGACGACCAACAAGCTGCTGGCCATCGCGGCGGCGGCGATTGAAGGCAAGCGCCACGAGTACATCGGGCAGCTTCATGATCTGCGCGACTTTCATTCCAGGGAGGCGCGCCTGGTGGTGCCGCTGGCCGAGCGGGCGGAGCTGGACCGCACGCTCGACGACCACTTCCAGGAACTCACCGAACTGGTGAAGGGGCTGGCGGTGCTGGGCGAGCTGACGCCGCGATCGATCGATGCCATTTCGAGCTACGGCGAGCGGCTGTCCAGTTACATTGTCACATTGGCCTTCCGGCATTTCGGCATGAAGACGGAACACCTGGATTCGCGCCACGTGATCGTTACGGACAAGCGCCACACGCAGGCCGCCCCGAATTTCCCGGAGACCTACGCGCGGCTCCGGGCGAAAGTGATTCCCCTGGCACAGGAGCACGTGGTGGTGATGGGCGGGTTCATCGGCTCGACCGAGAACGGAGTGACGACCACGCTGGGCCGCGGCGGATCGGACTTCACGGCGTCTATCGTGGGCGCGGGGATTGGAGCCGAGGAGATCCAGATCTGGACGGATGTGGACGGCATGCTCACGGCCGATCCGACCATCCTGGCAGGTGGGCATCGCGTCAAGACGATTTCGTTCGACGAGGCGGCGGAGCTGGCGTATTTCGGCGCGAAGGTGCTGCATCCGGCGACGGTGGTCCCGGCCATCGAAAAAAACATCCCCGTGCTGATTCTAAATTCGCGGCGGCCGGACGTGCCGGGAACGCGTATCATCGCCGAAACGGTGGCGTGCGACAACGTGGTGAAGTCGATCGCGTGCAAGCGCAAGATCACGGTGGTGAACATACAGGCCACCCGTATGCTCATGGCGCACGGCTTTCTGCATCGCATTTTCGAGGTGTTCGACCGCTATGAAACGGCGGTGGACATGGTTTCCACGTCGGAAGTCAGCGTCTCGCTCACCATCGACAACACCAAGAGTGTGGACGCGATCCTGAAAGAACTGCGGGAGTTCGCGGAGGCCAGCGTGGAGCATCACCAGGCGATCGTGTGCCTGGTGGGGGAGAACATCCGTTTCACGCCGGGCGTGGCGAGGCGCGTGTTCAACTCGCTCGACGGCATCAACATCCGGATGATTTCGCAGGGAGCGTCGCTGTTGAACATCAGCTTCGTGGTGGCGGAGGCCGATGTGCACCGCACGGTGGAGGCGCTGCACGAGGAGTTCTTCGCCGAACTGGACCCGGAAGTATTCGAGCGCAACGAGGCGGTGCATGCCTGAATCGCGGCCCCTGGCCATCGTGGGGTACGGCAAAATGGGCAGGCTCATCGAGCAACTGGCGCCGGCCTATGGTTTCGAAGTGGCTCTGAAGCTCGACGAGTTCAACAACGCCGGTTTTGAGGGTATTACGGCCGGGAATTTCCGGGGCATCGACGTAGCCATCGATTTTTCGATTCCGGCAGTCGTGCCGCGCAACGTGGAAGGGATCGCGGCACTGGGCGTCAACATGGTGGTCGGTACCACGGGCTGGCTGGAGCATATGGATGCCGTGAAGGCCGCGGTGGAGAAGAACGGGATCGGTTTGGTGTGGAGCCCGAACTTCTCGATCGGGGTGAACGCCTTCCTGCGGCTGGTGGCGGAGGCCTCGCGCCTGCTGGCGCCGGAGAGCGAGTATGGGGCGTGGGCGTGGGAGATCCACCACTCGACGAAAAAGGACGCGCCCTCGGGTACACTACTGAGGCTGGTGGAAGAGATGAAGGAGGCGGGGTATGCGCGAGCGATCGACGTAGGCTCGAACCGCGCGGGCGCGCACCCGGGGACGCATGAGATCGGCTTCGATTCGGCTGCGGATACGATTACGCTGCGGCACACCGCGCGCAGCCGCGAGGGTTTCGCGCGGGGGGCGCTGAAGGCGGCACAATGGGTGGTGGGTAAGAAGGGATTTCACGAGTTCGGGGAGATAGTTTTTGGTTGACCGACCGAGAACAAAAGACGCCGCAAACGGGCGAGGCAGGCGGAACCGACTGCCCCACCATGGGTGAGCAGCTTCTGGGGGCTTGGTTGAAATTGGAGGTGGTACATGTTTACTGGATGCGGCACCGCGCTGGTTACACCATTCCGGCGGGATCTCTCGCTGGATGAGGAGACGCTTCGGAGGCTGGTAAGGCGGCAGATCGAGGCGGGAATCAACTTTCTGGTTCCGTGCGGGACTACGGGCGAGAGTCCCACGCTGACGCGCGCGGAGCATCTGCGCGTGGTGGAGATCACGCTCGAAGAAGGCCACGGCCGGGTGCCAGTAGTGGGCGGCGCGGGCGGCTACAACACGGCGGAAGTGATCGAGCTGGCGCGCGAGCTGGAGCACATGGGCGTGAGCGGCATCCTCTCGGTGACGCCCTACTACAACAAGCCCACACAGGAGGGCTTGTACCAACATTACAAAGCGATCGCCTCCGCCATCCGGCTGCCGATCGTGGTGTACAGCGTGCAGGGACGCACCGGGGTCAACGTGGAGCCCGGCACCCTGGCGCGGTTGGCGCAGATCGAGAACATCGTTGCGGTAAAGGAGGCGTCGGGCAATATCGCGCAGATGGCCAATGTGCTGCACGAGGTTCCCGCCAGCTTCACGGTTCTCTCGGGCGACGACGCGGTCACGATTCCGCTGATGGCGCTGGGCGGCCGCGGCATCATCTCGGTGGTCGCGAACCAGATTCCTGGTGAGATGACGCAGCTCGCGCAGGCCTGCCTGCGGGGCGATTTCGAAACGGCGCGGAAGATCCAGGCGAGGTACCTGCCGCTGATGAACGTGAACTTCGTGGAGTCGAACCCCATTCCGGTGAAGGCCGCCATGGCTCTGATGGGGCTGTTGGAGCCGGTCTACCGTCTGCCCATGGTGCCGCCAAGCGCGGCCAGCCTGGCGAAGATCGAAACGGTTCTGGAGGCGGCCGGCCTGCTGCGGAGGGTGCCCGTTGCAGGCTGAAATCGAGCGCCTCTACGACGAGAAGCCGGCCGTCTACTCGGACGATCACTTTCAACTTTTCGCGGAGTTCAAGGCCGCGCTCAACCAGGGCCACGTGCGCGCGGCCGAGCCCGACCCGTCCACTCCCACTGGCTGGCGCGTGAACGCATGGGTCAAAAAGGGCATCCTGCTCGGGTTCCGCATGGGTGGCGTCATCGACATGTCGGTGGATTCCGAACGCCAGCCGTTCTTCGATAAATCGACGTTCCCGGTGAAGCGGTTCACGGCCAATAGCGGAGTCCGCATCGTGCCGGGTGGCTCCAGTATCCGTGACGGTTGTTATATCGGGAAGGGCGTGACCTGCATGCCGCCGATGTACATCAACGCGGGCACCTATGTGGACGACGGCACCATGGTGGATTCACACGCGCTGGTGGGAAGCTGCGCGCAGGTTGGCAAGAACTGCCACATCTCGGCGGCCAGCCAGATCGGCGGCGTGCTGGAGCCCGTGGGCGCCCTGCCGGTGATCGTGGAAGACGGTGTCCTGGTAGGCGGCAACTGCGGGATCTATGAGGGCACCGTGGTGAAGCGGCGCGCGGTGTTGGGAACCGGAACCATTCTGAACCGGTCCACGCCGGTCTACGATTTGGTGCGCCACACGGTTCACCGGGCGACGGACGACGAACCGCTGGTGATTCCCGAAGAGGCCGTGATCGTAGCGGGCTCGCGCGCGGTCACCAGCGGGCCGGGCAAGGACTGGGGGATTTCGGTCTACACGCCCGTGATCGTGAAGTACCGCGATGCCAAGACCGATACCAAAATCCAACTGGAGGATCTGCTCCGATAAATGTCCCGCATTCTAGTGGCGGACGACGACGTGATGCAACTCGACCTGCGCAAGCAGGTGCTGGAGAGTGTGGGACATGAGGTCTCGGTGGCGCTCGAACCCTCAGGAACGTTGCGGCTACTGGAGCGTGGATGGGACCTTTTGATCACGGATCTGCGGTTCTTGAACGGCGCCGGAGAGCCGGATCCGCGTGAGGGGCTGGCATTGATCCGCCGCATTCGCGAGCAGGGAAGCGGCGTGCCGGTGGTGGTGCTATCGGGGTGGCCCGAAGATCTGTATGGGCAACCGGAAGAGAAGATGGTGTCGCGGGTGCTGGTCAAGCCGGTGCCCACCAGGGAGTTGCTGGCGGCGATCGCGGAGCTGGTGATCGCGTGATCTCATTTGACCTCTTGACCATAGGGAGCCATGCCGGGTGTGAGAAACGTTTTTTGCTCGTCTGGGGAATTTGTGGGTGACTAGGCCCTTCGAAGGATCAGAACATGGTGTTGTTGTTGGCTGCCGTCGACGGCACTATCTGCAAGACATCCCAATGTTCTACGATCTTGCCTTGATCGTCGAGCCGAAAAATATCGATCCCGGCCCAGTCATGGTCGCCAGGCCACTGCTGTAAACAGTGCAGAACTACGTAATTCCCTTCGGCCAGGACGCGCTTGAAGTGCACGCACTTGCCGGGATACTCCTTCGCCATGCGATTGAAGTAATCGATAAATGCTTCTTTGCCGTCCGCCACGGCTGGGTTGTGTTGAATGTATGCGTCGCCCACATATTGTTTCACGGCTTCCGCGGGCTTGCACTGGTTGAACATCAAATCGTAGAACGCCATGACGCTCATCTTGTTTTGTTCAATCTGCTTATTCATCTCGTGCTCCCGTGTGAGAAGGACAACCGGCTGGCCTTCGCAGCGCCCTTACCCACTCGATGGCTCTTCCTCGAATTGAAATGGCTCGGGTGGAAAGCGCGGCCGGTACTTCCGGATGATCGACGTTCACGCGGATCAGGCGGGCGCTCTGGTGCTGCCGCGTGATTGCTTCCATGGGCCATCGAATCACTCCAGGAGTATTGAATCCGGAGCCGATTTCCACGATGACCAAAGCCCCGGCTGTGGTCTTCTCCAGCCACGCATAGAACCGATCCTCCTGCTCCCGATAGGGAGCATCAATGAACCAGTTGCCGCCACGCACGTTCATAAAAACCGGTCCGCCGCCGTGGGGACACAACGGAACCAATTCCGGATCGGTGATCTCCTGCGTGCTTGCGTCAATGCTCGGTCGGATTCTGTCGACTACCGGCTTGAGTGGCCACGTGTCGGTGGTGCAAGGCTGCAAGCACTGATAGCGGGCGTAGCTACCCTGTGGCGTGTAGATGCGCTCCTCGGTAAAGCCCGACTTGGCGAACATTCCTTCCACGTTGGTGGTCAGGACGAAGTGACCCTTTTCGCCAACCAACTTCAGCAGTTCCGTGTACGCCGGGTGCGGTGTCGCTTCCCATCGGACCGCAGTAACGTGCTCGGCAAGGAAGCCCCATTTCAGCGCCTCGGTCCAGTCCCGATATCCGATGAGTTCGTATTGCATCCGAAACCCACGTCCGATCGAGTCTTACCAGAGAAGCACCGTGACCACTCTCTGAGCGGCGATTGGGTAGGCGACCGCGAGTGCCGCATCAAACCCGACCTGCTGCTCATTTACCGCAAGCCCACCGCCGACACCGTACGACTGGCGCGGCTCGGCTCACATAGCGAGCTATTCGAATGAGCCGGAGCACCGCGCCCCCTTCGTATCCGCTGCGAGGATGGACGAGCCATAGCTCGCGCGTGCCGCGTGAAGGCGAGCTTGATCGCATGTTGAACTCCCATCGCGCAAACTGCAGCCGGTAGGTGAGGCTGTCCTTGGCCGTGATCCGCATAACTGCCAGCCTGCGCAGGCCGATTTCGGTATTGGTCTCGACCCGGCCGGCAGTGGACGGCGGATCGACGCTCACCGTGAAGCCGCAGGCTGAACTGCCGGCACCGCGCGCCAGTAAGGGCACGATTTCCGTGAAGGCTCCGCTGTGCCGGACTCGCACCACGATGGTCTCCCCGGCGAACTCCAGCGACTTCTCGCCCTGGTCGCCAAGGTGGTAGGTGATGGTGAGATTTCCCTGGGGAAGATCCGCCGAGCCGGGCTTTGGGTTGGACCGGCTTGCCCGCGACGGCGAATTCCGCCTTCAAGTCGCCGGCCTCATAGACTTGGGCGGCGCCCTCCGCGGCGGTGCCCCAGCCGGCGGTATCATTCTCCTGCGACTGCAGTACCGCGCCGGCTGCCTCGGACCACAACAGACCCAGGCCAAAGTGCCGTTGCTGCGCGCTCCGCATGCGCGCGCCGGAATTGAAGGCGGCGTAATATCCGGGCCGCCGGATGTAGGTGTACACCTCCGGGTGGCGGTCGTCTACCAACGTGGCGTTGGGAGCTTTGGGAAGAGATGGTCGCGAAATCGTTGAGCCGCCCGTAGGGACGGCTAAGTATATCGCTTCAGAAGCTCAGTCGCGTATCGAGCTGCTCATTGCCTGGCCGCCGAGCTTGGTCTGGCCGCCGAGCTTGCAACGGTAGCCTCCGCGAAGGCCTCTTCGAGCACCGCGACGCTTTCGACGAGGGCCGCTTCGGAAATCACCAGCGGCGGAGAGATCTTGACGGTGCCGCCGCCGAAGCCGACGGGGCAGAACATGAGCACGCCCTTCTCGACGCACCGATCGACCACATCCGATGCCAGGCCCCCATCCGGCTCCTTGGTGCCGGGAACCACGCAGGCGACGCCCGCCACCAGACCTTTTCCATCCACCCTGCCGATCTGCGGGAAACGTGTGGAGGCCGATCGAAGCAAGTTGTGCAACACTCGGCCGGTTTGTCGCGCTTTTCCGGCAAGATTCTCCCCCACCACCAGGTCGATCGACGCGAGCGCCGCCGCACAGCACACCGGATTGCCCGTGTGAGTCGACGTCATGCTCCCCGCCGGATGGAGGTCCATGACGTCCGGGCGTCCCACCACCGCCGCGATCGGCAGCGAACTGGCCATGCCCTTTCCGAAGAGCGCCAGGTCGGGAACGATGCCGTAGTGCTCGAAACCCCAGAGCGTTCCCGTACGCCCGAACCCGGCCTGCACTTCATCGCAGACCAGCAGCGCCTGGTGGGCCGTCGACCACTGCCGCAAAGCTTGCATGTATTCCACCGGGGCAAAGGCGGCGCTGCCTCCCTGGTAGGTCTCGAGAATCACACCCGCCACGTTCCGCGGCTCCACATTGTGTTCGTGCAAGGCCCGGACGAACCCGTCAAATGAGTTGTCGGCGGTTCGATAACCGTCAGGGAAGGGAATCTGCACAAAGCCGGGATCCAGGTTGGCGATCCATTCCTTGAGCGATGGAATGCCGCCCGCCTGCTGCGATCCCAGCGTGCGCCCGTGAAAGCTCTTGTCGTAGGAGACGATCACATGTTTGCCGCGCCCGCCGGCCTTGGCGCCATAAGATCGGCAAAGCTTGATGGCGCACTCCACCGTTTCCGAACCCGTCGTCAGCAAGAAGACTTTTTTCAGGGGCTCGGGCAGGAGCGTCGCCATCCTTTCTACCAGGCGCGAGCGGATCTCGCTCGGAAAGCAGTAGTTCGTGAGCAGGTGGGCCGCGGCCTGGCGCTGGATGGCCTCGGCGATCTCCGGGCGGCCATGCCCGGCATTGGCGATCAGCACGCCCGACGACCAGTCGATCCATTGATTGCCCCAGGCATCATAAACCTGGAAACCCTCGGCGCGATGCCAAACCACCGGTGGCTGGCCGCGCATCGCCACGGGCTCATAAGCCTGCAGTCTTTGGAGAATCGGAATCGATTCAGGCACCGGAAAGTCCGTGACAATCCGGCGGAATAGCGTCTCCACCCGGGGGACGCGTTTGGGAGTCAGGTCGTAGTCTCTAGCCATATTGGTTTGCGATTGCCTTCTTCTTACGGATTAGCAGGAAAACGAGTGCCGTTGCTACCAGGGGAACCAGGCTGGCCCCGATCAGGATCGGCTCAAACGAGTACCGATCCGAGATGCGGCCGATCAGAAACGTGGAAATGATGGTTCCCACGCCCGCGCCGGTGCCGCTCATTCCGCTGACAGTGGCCACCGATTGACTCGGATACAGATCGGCGGGCAACGCCAGTGCCATGGTGGACCACGCGGAGTAAGAAAACGTGGCGATGGCAAACAACGATACGATCGCGAAGAACGAGGACACGCCGACTGCCGGAATGAGCAGGGTCATGCCCAGCCCACAAATCAGGATCACCAGTTTCCGCGCCTTCAGCACCGGCCATCCGCGCTGGATCAAGTAGCTCGAAAGCCCACCGCCGAAAAAGTTGCCCAGGTCGGCCGCCAGGAAGGGTACCAAGAAGCCGAGCACGGTGTTTTCCAGCGTGAATCCCTTGGAGATCAGGTAAATGGCGAACCAGTCGGCGATAAAGAACCAGACCGGATCGGTGAGCGCCTTGCCCAGCACGATCCCCCACGTCTCCCGCAAGCGCAGCAGTTGACGCCATGAGGCGGGCTGGGCCCCGAGGGCACCGTCGTCGAAACCGATAGCGTGAGATTCCCACTGCCGTTCTTCTTCGCGCGCCTCCAGGAGCATGGCGCGTTCTGCGGGTCCCAGGTTGGGATGCTTTTCCGGAGAGTGGTAGAACGCCTTCCAGGCCAGCACCCAGAGGAACCCCAGCAGAGAAGTCAAGACGAAGACCGGCCTCCAGTTTCCGAAGGCCCGGTAGATCCAATACACCAGGAACGGTGCGACCGCCCCGCCTACGGCCGATCCGCTATCGAACAGTGCCACGGCCCACCCGCGTTCCGACTTGGGGAACCATTCGGAAACAGTCTTGGTGGCGCCGGGCCAATTGGCAGCTTCGCCGGTGCCCAGCAGGAACCGGAAACAGATAAAGCTCTTCAGACCCACCGCCATGGTCGTGATGGCGGCGGCAACCGAATACCAACTCACCGTCAGCAGCAGGCCGCGCCGCGTTCCGAACGAATCGAGGAGCCGGCCCGCGACGGTCTGCATGAGCGCGTAAGCCACCCGGAATGAGATGACGATCATTGCCCAATCGGAGTTGTTCCACGAGAACTCCGTCTTCAGGTGCGGGGCCAGCACGCTCAGCGTCTGCCGGTCAATGTAGTTGATGACGGTGGACGCGAACAGCAGCCCGCCGATCCACCAGCGCAAATTGGGAATGGTGCGTCGGGCCGTTTCGTGAGTCACCTGAGTCCAGTATTATATTTTTCAGTAGAAAGTTAATTATATGGGAAGAGTGCTTACCGTGGGTGTCCAGGCACGTCTTAGCCTGGTAGCTGCGTTTGCGTTCGGCTGGATACGCGGCCGGTAAGATTGGTCTTGCATCGGCGAGGCTTCCTGGAGCATAATCGCGTCATTGCGCAGAGCGCAAACTGAGAGTCGAACCTCCGTGTGCAAACTTGGAGGCAGAGGGGAGATGCGCCATGAAAACAGCCTCGAAGCTGCTGTCTGCTGTAAGTTTTTGTGTGGCGGCCGTCTACGGCCAGACCATTACCGGCGACCTGGTCGTCAACGTCACGGATGCCAGCGGAGGCGTTGTTTCCGCTGCCGCACTGAATCTCACCGCCATCGAAACCAACGTGAAGCTCTCGGCGGTAACGGACAATCTGGGGACCAGTCTGTTCAGCCAGATCAAGCCCGGTCATTATCGGCTGGAGGTTTCGGCGGCCGGATTCCAAAAGGCGAATATCACCGACATTGAGATTACGCTTGGGCAACACGCCCACGTGGATGTCAAGCTGACGGTCGGCGCCGTCAATGAGACGGTCAGTGTGTCAGCCGCTGCGGAGACTATGCTCACCGCGGAGAGCGCCTCCATCGGACAGGTCATCGACACGCGCTCCATCGTCGAGCTGCCACTGAACGGCCGCAACGTGATTCAGTTGGCGCAGATCTCCGCAGGGGCGGCGCCCATTGGTATAGGTACCTCGCCGGCGACCTCGTGGACGGGAAGGAGCGATTCCACGCTATCGATCGACGGCGGCCGCGAGACCAACAACAGCTTCCTGGTGGATGGCATTGAGACACGGAACTCGCGTTTCGGCAACGCCGGCGTCAGACCTTCGGCGGATGCCGTCGCGGAGTTCTCGGTGCAGCGCGGCACCTTCGGCGCCGAGTTCGGACGCAGCTCCGCCATCCTCAACACCACCATTCGCTCGGGAACGAACGGGTTGCACGGAGCCGTATATGAGTTCCTGCGCAATCGGAATCTGGACGCGAACGATTTCTTTGCCAATCGTGCCGGCCGAGCCAAACCGGCATTCACGCAGAACAATTTCGGGACTGCCGTAGGAGGCCCGGTTGAGCTTCCCTTTTATAAGGGTAAAGACAAGACGTTCTGGTTTTTCAATTACGAGGGATTCCGCCAACGGCAGGCAGCCACCTCCACTGGCCTGTACCCATCCGCCGCACAGATGGCCGGCAACCTGGCCGACGACAGCGCCGGCACCGGTATCTTCCCTCTCAGTTCTCCATTCTGCCAGGCCAGTCCTGCGTCGGCGAAGTGCCGTAACGTAACCGATCCAACGACGGGGCTGCCGTTCCCGGGCAATCTGATTCCCTCCAACCGGCTGGACTCGATCGTACAGAAGCAATTGCCGTATCAGCCGAAGCCCAATGTGGTGGTGGCCGCGAACGCGCTGGCATTCCCCAGCTTCAATACCATCGGCTTCCCCAAGACCGTCAATGATTGGGACCAGTACAACGTCCGGCTGGATCAGCACTTCACCTCGCGCGACGTGCTGTACGGCACGTTTTCCGACTCCAACGAGACCCTGCTGCGTCCCGCGTTGCGCCCCTTGGGTGGCGACATCTTCCCGCAATCCAATCGGCTCTACACGGCGACGTACACCCGCATCCTGACTCCCGCCAGCATGAACGAGTTCCGGTTCGGGTATAACCGCAGCGTCACGTATCGCCAGGCGGAAACGTCCAACACCCAGAATTACGCGAAGGACCTTTTTGGCATCCAGAACACATCTCCGAATCCGTTCGATTTCGGGATTCCCGGGTTCAACCCCAGCGGCTTCAGCGGTGTCGGATCGCTGTCGGAGGCGATCGGCGCAACCGATACCAACATTCAGTTCACGGATAACTTCCGATGGACCAAAGGAAAGCACAATCTTGGGCTCGGATTCACCATCAGCCCCAAACGCTACGACGAGATCACCGACTTCAACGGCAACCCCGCCTTTAATTTCGATGGACGTTTCACCGGAATCCAAGGTTTGGGACTGGGCGACATGCTACTGGGGCTTCCCTTCACGGCCAGCGGAGCGCTAGGCGATTCCAGCCAGAAGATGCGTACGGTATTCTATACCGGATATATTCAGGACGACTTCCGGGTTGCCCCAAACCTGACCATCAATCTGGGGATCCGCTATGAATACGCGGCGTGGCCTACGGAACAAACCGGGAAGGCCCTCGCCTTCGCGCCGGAAATTGGAGCTGTGGTGCTTGCGAACCACGGCGTCCGCGCCTCCATCGTAGATCCGGACTGGAACAACTTCGCGCCGAGGGTTGGCTTCGCATACCGGCCGGCATTCGCCAAGAACACTGTGATCCGGGGCGGCTTCGGCATCTACTACGCGACCGACAACTGGAACGAACTGCAGTTCGAAGTGATGGGGCCGCCCTTCTATCAGTCTCAGACGTTGACGAGCGACCCGACGAAACCCACTCTTCGGATGGGCGATTTGCTGCCGTCGTTGACCGCATCACCGAACGTCAATCCGTTTAGCTTCGACCGCCGCAACCGCACGCCGTACGACAGCCAGTGGTCGTTTGGCATCCAGCACACCTTTAAGCGGGACTATCTGGTCGAAGTGGAATACGTCGGCAGCACCGGCCAAAAGTTGGCCGAGCGCCGCAATCTCAACTCCGCCGCCTTCGACCCGACTGGCACGGTCGCCCTGGCGGCGCGCCGCCCCTACCCGCTGTTTGGCAATATCCTCCTCGCCTATCACGGCGGATGGTCGAGTTATAACGCCATGAACACGCGCGTCGAGAAACGGTTCAGTGGAGGTCTCTACTTCCTGACCTCGTATACGTGGCAGAAGTCGCTGGACTTGGGCTCCACGGACGAGTTTTCGGCCGTCGGATCGAGTTTCAAGACTCTGGATAAGGGCCACAGCAGCTTTGACGTACCTCACCGCCTGGTATTCAGCTATGTTTGGGAGTTGCCCTTCGGCAAAGGAAAGCGATTCGGCGGTGGCGGGCCGATTCTGGACAAGGTCGCCGGCGGATGGCAGTTTTCGGGCATCAACACCTTCTCCATGGGCCAGTTCCAGACCCCGAGCGTGGGGGTCGACTGGCTGAATATCGGAAGCTTCAATTCGTCGCGGCCGAACATCATCGGCGACTACACGGCGGGCAGAAGCTTCCCGGACGCGTACGTGAACCCGGCGGCTTTTGACTATCCCCGCAACGCCCTCGGCCAGCCGGCACACATTCCAGGAAATGCCGCCCGGAACAGCATCGAGCAGCCGGGGATAAACAACTGGGATCTCGGAGTGATCAAGAATACGCGCGTGCACGAACGCTACAACCTGCAGTTCCGGTGGGAGACCTTCAACACGTTTAACCACACGCAGTATGGGCCTGCGAATCTCACGATGACCAGCGCCAGTGTCGGAAAGATCACCGGTCTGCTGATCGGTCCCCGGCGTACCCAGATGGGACTCCGCTTGCAGTTCTAACCGTGGGAAAATAGTCCCGAGGATGAACTTGGGGGGGAAACCATGGAAGCCGCTGGGGCTGGCTGCCACGGCGGCAGTTCTGATGTGCCTGTGCCTGGCGCCGAAGCGGTTAGCATCCCAGTCCGCACCGGCGCTGATTGACTACGACCGCGAGATCCACGCCATCCTGGCGGTCCGCTGCCTGGTATGTCACAGCCAGGAGAAGCGGTCCGGCGGACTGTCGTTGGCCACCTACGAAGACGTGCTCGGAGGAGGCCGCAGCGGGGCCATCGTAAAGCCGGGCAACAGCGGCGGGAGCCTCATGTTCCAGAGGATTACTGCGCCTCCTGCCACGCGGATGCCGCTCGGCGGACCGCCGCTGACGGATTCCGAGATCCGAACCATCGCATCGTGGATCGATCAGGGCGCCCGCCCCGCGCCAAACGCGCCCGCGGCCAAGGCCAGGTGGGAGGCACCCCTCACGCTGGAGAGGCCGAAGCCGCCGGTATCGCCGTGGAAGAGCTGGAGCGGACCGCTGGATCGCTATACCGCGGCCTACCTCGCAAGTCACGGCGCCAGCGAGCCGCCACTGGTCTCCGATGCGGTATTCGCGCGGCGCGCCTGGCTCGACATCTGGGGCCTGCTACCCCCGCCGGCTGAACTGCGCGCGTTCCTGGAGGAAAGGACCGCCGGAAAGCGTCAACGCCTGGTCGCCGCGCTTCTCGCAGACGATCGAAAGTACGCCGAAAACTGGATCTCCTACTGGAACGATCTGCTGCGCAACGAAGAAGGGGTGACTTACTACTCCGAAACCGCCGGGCGGAAGAGCATCACCGACTGGCTGCTGGCCGCGCTGGAGTCCAACACCCCATACAACCAGTGGATCTCGACGCTCCTGAATCCAACCGCTCCGGGCGATCCCGACGGCTTCCTCATCGGCGTGAACTGGCGTGGAACCGTGAGCGCCAGCCAGACGCCGGCACTCCAGGCGGCGCAGAATACCGCGCAGATCTTTCTCGGGATCAACCTGAAATGCAATTCCTGTCACGACAGTTTCATCAGCAAGTGGAAGCTCAAGGACGCTTACTCGCTGGCGGCGTACTTCTCCGCGGAAGAGAAGCTTCAGCTTTACCGGTGCGATGTCTCCCAGCAGCAGTATGCTACGGCCGGTTTCCTGTTTCCCGAGCTGGACCGGCGGCTGCCATCGGAGAGCGCAACCGATCGCCGCGCCGCGGCTGCCGCAATCTTCACCGACCCCCACAACGGCAGGGTTCCGCGCACTCTGGTGAACCGGATCTGGCAAAAGCTGATGGGGCGGGGCATCGTCGAGAATGTGGACGAGATGGATGGCGAGCCGTGGAGTCCCGAGCTTTTGGATTGGCTTGCCAGCGACTTTGTCGATAGCGGTTACGACCTCAAGGCGCTCATCTCCACCATCGTCAATTCGCGCACCTACCAGCTTGCCGCCGTGCCGGGGAGGGGCGAAGCCTCCGGGAAGTATGAGTTTCGTGGTCCTGAGTTGCGGCGGATGACCGCGGAGCAGTTCGCCGACTGCGTGGCATCGATTACCGGTGAGTGGCCTGTCGGACGTGCCATGAATCCGCAGGCCCCCGGACGCGGTGGTCCGGCCGTGATTTCAGGCGCCCCTTCGGACGGCGCCTCGCTGAAGCGTGAAGTCCCATCCGAGCCGCGACCGTCAGGGAGCGTTCTCGGGACCGCTCCGGCCGCCATCAGCCCACGCCCGGCCCCCCTTCCGATCCCACCCGGCAACTACGTTCGGGAATGGCGCATCGCGGGAAGCAGCCTGGACCGCGCTTTGGGACGTCCGATTCGCGATCAGGTCTATTCCACTCGCGACACCCAGGCCACCACCATCCAGGCGCTAGAGCTAGTGAACGGCAACACGTTGACTCACTGGCTGTGGCGCGGCGCTCGCCGGATGCTCGGGGAACCGCCGCCGGAACCGGTCAGCCTGGTCAGCAGGCAGTCGAATGCGGGCCGAAGCACCCCCGCTCCGTTCGAGGTGGATATTTCCAAATCGGAGAAGCTCTACCTGATCGTGCAGGATGCCCTGTCCACAGCGCCTGACAAAGCCGCGCCACTCTGGATTCAGGCCGAATTGAGTGGTCCGAACGGTATCACACCGCTCTCCGCGCTCATGCCGCTGGATCCATCGGGACTCCGCGAGGACAATTCGCCTCTGACGATCGCCGGTGGTACGGAGTATAGTTCCGCTCTTCGGGTGAAGTTGTCCTCGGTGCTGGTGTATGACATCGCGGGTAAGGGCTTCACCCGCCTCCAAGGCGCCACCGGCTTCGAAGCCGTCCCGCTGATTCAAGGCGAGAGCGTGCAGGCGCGGTTCTTCGCCTTCGATCGGCAGCCGGACATGGATCGGCTGGTGCCGCCGAACCCGGAGACTCCATTGCCGGCCGGTCCGGTGCTTCACACTGTCTCCGAGACGATCGACCGCGTCTACTGGTACGCCCTTGGCCGCGCCCCGAGCATCGCCGAGCGAAGAGTCGCGGAGGCGGCATTGCGCGACCAGGCGGATCCGCGGAAGCCCTCTGCCGACGGACTTGCAGACCTGCTGTGGGCCGTCATGATGACTCCGGAGTTTCAAATGATTCGCTAGGGGGACTCTCCATGAACTCCGAAGAGAAATCGATCGTTTCAAAGCTCAGCCGCCGTGGATTTATGGGTATGGGCGTGTCGGCGGCGGCAACCCTCGCGGCACTGGCCGGCCGCGAACCCGAGGTCGTGCGCGCCGCGGCTCCGGAGGCCACGGCGGATTCCATCATCGTGCTTTGGATGGCCGGCGGGATGGCGCAGACCGAGACATTCGATCCGAAGCGGTATACGCCATTCGAGCCCGGCGTCCGTACAGAGCGAGTCCTCAGCACGTTTCCGGCGATCGACACAGTCGTTGACCATATCAAGATCTCCCAGGGACTCGAACGCGTCGCGAAGGTGATGGACCGCGGATCTCTGATTCGCACCTTCCAGGCCGCGGATCTCGGATTCATTCTTCATTCGAGACATCAGTTTCACTGGCACACCGGGTACATTCCGCCGCAGTCGCTGGCCGTTCCCCACATCGGCGCGGTCATCGCCAAGACCTTGGGCCCGAAGAATCCAACCGTGCCGCCGTTCATCTCCATCGGCCAGAACCTGGAGATCGGCGGCGAAAGCGCCTCGATTAAAGCCTTTCATACGGCGGGATTTCTGGGGACCGAATACGGGCCTTTCCTCATCACCGACCCGCAAGACGCTGCCTCGGCCGTCCGCCCACCGGCCGACCTCGGCGACGCTCGTTTCAAGAGCCGGCGACGGCTGTACGAACAGGTCCTGGCGCGACAGCCGTCCTACCAGTACGCCGGCGATTTTCAACGCGAATCCATGATGAAGGCGATGGATGCGGCCGACCGCCTGTTGACCTCGCCCTCCGCCAAAGCATTCGATCTGTCGCTCGAGCCAAAGCCGAGCTACGACATTTACAATTCGGGCCGCTTCGGCCAGGGCTGTTTGCTGGCGCGCCGACTCGTCGAGGCCGGAGCCCGATACGTGGAAGTCACCACCGAGTACATTCCGTTCCGTTACTGGGACTCGCATCAGGACGGCCACGAGCGCGCGGTGATGATGAAGAAGACCATCGACGCGCCCTTGTCGCAATTGATTCTCGATCTGGAGGATCGCGGGCTGCTGAAGCGGACACTGGTGGTGCTGGCAAGCGAGTTCGGACGCGACGCGATCACCGAGGGCAAGGTCGGCAAGGAGGTCCGGGATCAGGCCAACACACCCGATGTGATGACCCTGCCAACCCACTACGGCATGCACCGGCACTTCACCGCCGCCGGTTCCGTGTTGTTGTTTGGCGGCGGAATCAAGCGCGGGTTCGTTTACGGCAAGACCGCCGACGAGCGCCCCTGTACCACTATCGAGAACCCGGTGCCCGTCGAAGACCTGCATGCCACCATGTACCACGCGCTGGGCATCGCGCCGACTAGTTTCTTCGTGGCGGAGAAGCGGCCCGTTTACGTAACCAAAGACGGCAAGGGCAACGTGATCCGCGACTTGTATGCGTAGGAAAGGATCCTTATTATGACGACTCGACGACGGTTTCTCGCCGCGGCGGCGGCGCCGATGATACTCCATGCCGACGACAAGGCCGGCACCAAGGCCCCGGTTCTCGGAGAAGGGGCATGGAAATACGAAGCGATTCACGATTGGGGTGAGCTACCCGCCAACATCAAATGGGGCAACACCCATGGCGTGGTCGAGGACTCCCAACGTCAGATCTACATCCATCACACCGTCTACCGCGACAGCGAGAGCCCGGACACGATGGTCGTTTTCGATAGCAAGGGCAAGTTCGTGCGGTCCTGGGGCAAGGAGTTCCGCGGCGTCGCGCACGGGCTGACCCTGCGCAAAGAGGGCCGCGACGAATTCCTGTACCTCACGGTGAACGCCGCCAATCCGAGAATGGCGATCAAGCCGGAGATGTCCGCGGTGGTGATCAAATCCACGCTCAAAGGCGAGATCGTCTGGAAGGTTCAGGGGCCGCCAGACATCGAGGAGTATAAGGCGCCCGCGGATGGTCCACCTAAGCCTTACAACCCCACCAATCTGGCGATCGCTCCGAACGGCGACATCTATGTCGGCGACGGCTACGGATCGTATTACATCAACCAGTACAACCGCAACGGCGAATACATCCGGACCTTCGGAGGCAAGGGGTCGGAAGCCGGCAAATTGGCAGAACCGCACGGCATCTGGGTGGACACCCGGGCAGGCAGTCCGGTCCTCGTCGTCGCCGACCGTCGCAACAACCGGCTCCAGCGATTCACCATGGATGGCGCCCACATCGACTTCGTGACCGGGTTCCGCCTTCCCTGCCATTTTGATGAACAGAAGGGCAAAGTTGTGATCCCCGACCTTCACGGAAGGGTCACGCTGATGGACGAGCACAATCAGTTCATTGAGCACCTCGGCGACTCCAACGCCCCAAACTGGAACAACCCACTGCGGAACCAGCCCCGAGATAAGTTCATCGCCGGGCAGTTCATTTGCCCGCACGGCGCCTGCTTCGATCATGCAGGCAACATCTTCGTGGTCGAGTGGGTCGAGGTCGGCCGCGTCACGAAACTCCGCAAAGTCGCATAGGCTTTCGTGGCGCAATCATAGCCAACGAATGTGCAGGGTCCGGCGTCTATGGGGGAGGGGGAAACATGCACCGGTTGTTACAAGATCTTCGCTACGCCCTTCGCATGCTGCGCAAGAGCCCGGGGCTCTCGGCGGTCATCGTGCTGTCCCTGGCCATTGGAATCGGAGCCAATTCCGCCATCTTCAGCGTGGTAAACGCGCTGCTGCTGCGGCCGCTGCCCTATCCCGATCCCGACCGTCTGGCGATCCTCTGGCTGCGTTCTCCGGGCATCAACATCCCGCAAGACTGGCCCTCCCCAGGCCAGTACATCGACCTTCAAACGGAGAACCACTCCTTCGAAGAGATGTCCATTTCGCAAGGCCGGAGCGGGACTCTGGTGGGGCGGGACCAACCGGAGCGGATCGAGGCGCTGCGCACTTCCTCCAGCCTGTTTCACTTGTTGGGCGCCCGGCCGATGTACGGCCGCCTTCTCCTTCCGGAGGACGATAAGCCCGGCCAAGCGGCTGTCGCGATTCTGAGCTACGGCTGCTGGAAACGGGTGTTTGGCTCCGATCCCGGCATCGTCGGCAAGAGCGTCACCCTGAATGGATTAGGGCCAGGGACCGGCACGGACAAGAACCAGTTCACGGTGGCGGGTATACTGCAACCGGAATTCCTGTTGAACGACGAGATCATGCCTACCGTCGGGAGCATCCGGCGGATGGAGATCTTCTTACCCCTGCCCCTGGGCCCCGATGCCGTAAACCGGCGCGGCGACGAGAACTACAACCTGATGGCACGCCTGAAGCCGGGCGTAACCATGGCCCAGGCGCAAGCGGACGTCAGTGTGATCGCCGGGCGCATTCGCGAGAAAGACAAGCGCGACAAGACTTTCACCATCAGCGTGGTTCCCCTGCTCGACCAGGTGGTGGGCAACGTGCGCCGCGCGGTGCTGGTATTGCTGGGTTCGGTGACGCTGGTCCTCCTGATTGCCTGCGCGAACGTGGCCAACCTGCTGCTCTCCCGCGCCGCCGGCCGCCAGAAGGAAGTGGCCATCCGCACGGCTCTGGGCGCCGGCTGGCAGCGGCTGGTGCGGCAGTTGTTGACGGAAAGCATGCTGCTGGGCGTCATGGGTGGCGCGGCCGGCCTGCTGATCGCCCGGTGGAGTCTCTACGTGGTTCGCACCGTCAACCCGGGTAACATCCCGCGCCTGGAGGCGATTGACATCGATGGCCGCGTGTTGGCCTTCACCTTCGGCGTTTCGATCCTGACGGGTATCGTCTTCGGCCTGGCGCCGGCGCTGCGTGCCGCGAGGGTGGATCTGAACACCGCGCTCAAGGCAGGCGGCAGAAACACGCAGGGCGATGGCGGCTTCAACACTTCCCGGCACCGCCTGCGCAGCCTTCTGGTGGTTTCCGAATTGGCCTTCTCGCTCATGCTTCTGATCGGCGCCGGGCTGTTGATCCGCAGTTTCGTGCGGCTCCAAAGTGTGTCTCCGGGATTTAACGCCAGCCACGTGGTCTCGATGCGGCTGGTGGCCAACGGCGGGCGGAGTTTTCAGAACCGCGATGCGGCCGTTCAGTTTTACCGGCAACTCGGCCAAAGGATCTCCAGCGTGCCGGGTGTGAAGGCGCAAGGCGCGGTCTCATCGCTTCCCTTCACGTCGTCCGTGGGCTGGGGCGGTATCAGCGTGGAAGGCTTCACGCCCCAGCCGGGGCAGGAACTGCAGGTGGATCTGCGGTCGGCCACGAGCGACTATTTCCGCGCCATGGAGATTCCCCTGGTGAAAGGCCGGTTCTTTTCGGACCACGACAGCGAACCGAACGCGCAGCAGGTGGTTTTGATCGACGAGAAATTCGCACAGCGGTTCTGGCCCCATGAAGATCCCATCGGGAAGCACGTCTGGTTCGATCCCAAGAAGCCGATTACCATCGTCGGGGTGGTCGGCGTGGTCAAGCAGTATGGCTTGGATATCGATGGCCGCATCGTGGTGTACGGCCCCTCGGGCGGGGGCGGATATGTGGTGGTGCGTACTTCCTCGGATCCGGCGGCCGCGGCAGGCGCCATCGCGCGCGAGGTCCACGCACTCGACCCGGCGATCCTGCTGTACGACGTCCGTACCATGGAGGACCGCATGCACGATTCCCTGGCGCGGCAGCGTTTTTCCGCCATCATGCTGGGCGCGTTTGCGGCGTTCGCGCTGATTCTGGCGGCCGTAGGGGTGTACGGCGTGATGTCGTACCTGGTGACGCAGGGCACCCACGATATCGGCGTGCGCATCGCGTTGGGCGCCCGGCCAGGCAGCATTGCGCGGATGGTAGTCCGGCAGGTGATGGAACTGGCGGTCGCCGGAATCGTTGCCGGGCTCATCGGCGCGGTGGCCTTGACGCGCGTGATGGCAAGCCTGCTGTTCGGCGTCAGCGCCACCGACGCGGTCACCTTCTCGCTGGTAGCGGGGTTCCTGGGGATGGTCGCTGTTTTGGCGAGCTATATACCCGCGCGCCGGGCTACGAAGGTCGACCCGCTGACTGCGCTGAGAGAAGAGTAGGGGGAAGATCGCGACCAGGGGCGGGGCTGACAGACGACGAAAAGCGATCGTCTGTCCCACTTTGGCGGGGCTGACAGACGACGAAAAGCGATCGTCTGTCCCACTTTGGCGGGGCTGACAGACGACGAAAGGCGATCGTCTGTCCCACTTTGGCGCGGGGCTGACAGACGACGAAGGGCGATCGTCTGTCCTACTGGGCGGCGGGTTATTTCTCGCCCTGCTGTTCCAGGAGCTCGAAACGGCGGTGCATTTCGTCCAGGGACAGGTCTTCCTTGTGGGTGGCGATCCCCCACGTGTATCCGAAGGGATCGGCAACCTGTCCGTCGCGGTCGCCATAGAATTGGTCCTTGACCGGGTTGACGATTCTGGCGCCGGCGGCGACCGCCTGCTCCACCGCTTGATCTACATCTTCCACGTATAGGTGAATACTCACCGGAGACCCGCCAAAGGTCTCCGGGCCGGGATAGCCATGGTCGGGGGCTGATTCGCCCAGCGTGATCACCGAATTGCCGATCGAGATCTCGGCGTAAGCGATGTGGCCACCAGCAACGAAGCGCGCGATTTCCCGGGCTCCAAACGCCTTCTGGTAAAACTCGATGGCCGCAGCCGCGTCGTTGACGCGCATGTGCGCCGTGGCAGTCTGCCGGGTTGCGGCTTCGGATTTAAATGGGCTTGCCATAAATGCTCTCCTTTCCATTCGATTGCAGCACGCGGGCGACCACCAGGGTCATGTCGTCGTGCTGGGGGGCGCCGGCCGCGAAGGTGTCGGCAGCCTGCATGATTCGGGTGATGATCTCGCTGGGCGGGAGGCCGGAACAGGCACGGGCGGTCTCGATCAGAGCGGGCTCGCCCCATTCCTCCTCGGCGGGGTTTTCGGCCTCGCTCACGCCGTCGGTGTAGAGAACCAGCAGGTCGCCGGGCTCTAGCACGATTTCGTCCTGCACGTATTTCGACATCCGGAAAAGGCCTACCGGCGGGCCTCCGCTCTCCAGCAGCAACACCTGGCTGCCGCGCAGCACCATGGGTGGATTGTGGCCGCCATTGGTGTAGACCAGCTTCCGTGTGGCCGGGTCGAACTGCCCATAGAAGAATGTGGCGTAGCGATTGGAGGCGGAAGCGTCGCACACCAGGTGGTTCACGTTGGACATCAGCCCGGCGACGTCGGGGCGGCTCTCGGATCCCGCGGATTGCGATTGGCCGCGCACGGAGGCCTGCAAGCTGGCCATGAGAAGCGCCGCGGGGATTCCCTTGCCCGAAACATCGCCGATCGCCAGGCCCAACCGTCCGCTGGCCAGGGCCAGGAAATCGTAATAGTCGCCGCCTACGCCGCGGGCGGGCCGGCAGTGCCCCGCGTATTCCAGCGTGGGGATGTCGGGCTGGTTTTGGGGAAACAGCCTTTGCTGCACTTCGCGGGCGATCTCAATTTCGCGGTGGAGCAACTCACGCTGGGCGACCTCGGCGGCAATGGCGTCGGAGAGGCGGGTATTCTCGAGCGCCAATCCGGTCTGCGCCGCTACGGTGCGTAGCAGGCTGGCATCGCTGGGGGAATAGGGCTCCTCGGATTTCTTGGGCCCCAGGCTGATAAAGCCAAGAAGCTCCTTGCGGGATGCGAGGGGAAGGAGGAGTTGGGCGTCGAGTTGATGGAGAGCCTGGCGATCGAGGTCGGACGTGTCTTGTACTACGGGCTTGGCAGGCGGAAGCGCCTGCCCCACAGAACACAACCGGGTGGCGGTGGGAGCGGAAATCGCAAGATCCAGGGGAGTGGGGTATCCGGTGGCCATCGCGGGGCGGAAGAAGCCGCCACCATCTTGCAGCAGGACGGCGATCCGTTCCACATGCAGGGATTCGGAAATCTTGCGGGTGACGGTTTCGAGCAGCGCGTCGCGGTCCAGGATGGAGCGGACCTGTTCCCCCAGTTCGCTCAGAATCCGCTCGGCGTTGTAGGCTTCGCGGAAGAAGCGGCGATCCACGAAACGACGCACGCGATCGGCCTGGGCGCGAACCTGGACAATCGCCATAACACCGCCTGCCACCAGAAGTGACTGTTCGATGTAATTCAGGCGGTGCGATTCGGCGTAGTTCAACGCCACTCCGGAAATCACCGCCATGACCAGGAGTTGGACAAATACGACGCCCTGCCGCGCGAAGGCGTACTGGACGCCCTGGCGCACCACCATGCGAACATCCATGGCGCGCTGAACCACGATGACGTAAGCCATGGTGAGAGGGAAGAGGGCCTCCGCCATGCCCGCCGGGATGACCATGAAATCATCCTGGGGATTACGGTGGAGAAAGATCCAGGCGTGTAGGAAGCGTAGGAACTGGGGAGCCAGGGCGAGGGTGCACCCCCAGTACAGCAACTTCAGGCGCCGCCGGGAATCGGCCGCGAGCCGCGGGTTGCCGAACTGCACGCTGATGCCCATGAAGAAGAGGCTGATGCTGGCGAACAGCGGCACCGTCTGCAACCACTCCGGCAGCGGATCGGGCGGCAAGGCGGACGCATAGGAAACCGCCAGTCCCACTGCGCGCACGGCATCCCAGACGCCGGTGAACGCCAGGGGAGCGATGAGCACCCACTTGATCCAAGGAGCGCCCTCGTCGATGCGTCCACGCTGCGGGAAGAAGAGGCCGAACAGCATCATTCCGATGCCCCAGGCGGACGCGGCGAGTTGGCGGAAGAGGACCGCAGGTACAGCGATCGGCGTGGGCCATCCGAAGGGGCTCAGCACCCCGGGACTCTCGATCTGGCTGATACCCAGAAGGATCGCCACCATCATCCAGACGCGGGGATCGTGCGGCCGGACGGCGGCCACCCAGAAGGCCAGCGCGATGCAGCACCACGGCATGAAAAGGAACGTGACGATGGCCGGTAGGCCGGACCGGGGCAAGGCGGCCCACAGGCGGATGCGGCCTGCCACGGGCTGTCCGTTGCGCTCCACCATGACGATCAAGGTCTGGCCGGGCTTTTTGGCGTGGAGCGCCTGCTGCACATCCAGAATGCCGCGGGGTACACGGCCGTCGATCGAAATCACGCGGTCACCCACGCGCAGGCCCGACTTCGCGGCGATGGGATTCACCTCCACCAGGGTGGGCCACGGCGAGCCCACCCAGATGGGCGGAAACGGGTACTCCAGGCGGAGGGAGCGGAGCACATCCAGGGTGAAGGAGACTTCGCCGGCCATGGTTACGGCGAAGACGATGGCGAGCCAGACATAGGGCCAGCGGCTGGATGAGCGTTGCTTCATGAGGTCACGCCAGAAGAGGTCACGCCAAAAGGGGTCACCTCAACCCGCCTGAGGGAGCAGGATGATCAGCTCCAACTGCGGATTCGGCAGATCGCCGGGAACGTAGGCAGCCAGGTTGCGCGCGCGCTGAATGGCCTCCCAGGCGACTCCCGACTGACTCATGCTGAAGTACTGGTAATTGAGCTTGATGGGAATGGCGCTGGGAGGAGAAGCCACATAGGTGAGGGGCACGCCGGGCAGGGCGAACTTCACCAGGTGATCGATATGGTTGGCGGAACAGACCTTCACCAGTTGCGGAGTGCTGCCTACAATATCCGCGGCGCTGGTTTCGGCGCGGATGGCGATGTACATCTTGGTATTCACCAGGTACTTGTCGTTATCGATGGAGGTGGAGTAGATGGAAGGCTGGGTGAGCTTGAGCGGCAGGGAGACGAAGTTGGTGGGAACCACGGTTTCGAGCAGGAGCCGCAGTTTCTCGTCGAGGTCGGTGAAGCAGGCGCCCAGGTCGTCGTGATCGTAGGGGGGCAGGTCGCGCGGATGAAGGTCCTTGGAGAACGTAGTCAGCGCGCCGGCCAGCGAGAGCATGGCGGAAAACAGCTCTTCGGGATGGCCGCCGCGCGTTTCAAACAGATGACGGAAGGTGGGGAATGCGGTGTTTATGGTGTAGAGCAGCCAGAAATTGGCGATGTCGGCGGCGGTGAAATCGGCCAGCGTCAAGCTCTTCTGGCGGCGCACGGAGGCGATGGAGGCGGAACGGGCGCTGAGAATCTCCACCAGGCGACGCGCGATCGCCGCGAGGTAATCGTTGGACAGGAAATCGAGCAGC
Source organism: Terriglobia bacterium (assembly GCA_020073365.1). Lineage (GTDB taxonomy): Bacteria > Acidobacteriota > Terriglobia > Bryobacterales > Bryobacteraceae > JAIQFL01. Next base: position 34,279 of record JAIQFL010000090.1, read on the forward strand.
GGCGGAACGAAACGCGGGTTGAGTTGGAACACGCCGGTCTGGTCGCGCTCCACGCGGCCGACGCGCAATGTGTCGTAACCTTCCAAGGCTTCGCCTTCGGCCAATAGCCGCAGGTTTTTGCGCGCGATCTGCACGGGCTTTTCCGAGAGGCCGGTGTTTTCGTCGCGGAACAGCTCGATTTCGGCGCGATAGCGGGCGCCCCCCTGGCGCGCCGAGGTGGCCACGTTGAGGCCGCGCTCGCGATACTGCGGGACCGCCAGAAACATGTCGAGGGTGGTCTGGTCCTCATCGAAGCACTCGGGAAGCTGCTTGAGGGCTGGTACGCCATCGGAGGCCGGGATATCGAACAGCAGGCCGTCCGGGAAAATGCCGGAGGCGCTGGTGATGGCGAACGCACCCCCCGCCAACTCCTCCTGGCTGATCTGCAGAGTCCGGAAGCCATAGGGCTTGAAGGAGAGGCTCTCCAGATGGAATTGCAACAGGTTTTCGAGGAAGCGGTCCTGAAGCTGAAGATACTGCGGGCTGAGGAAAGTTCCTTTTGTCCAGATGACCGGCTGCAGTTTTTTCATTGGAATCACAGTACCAGAACTGGGGCTAAGTGCCAAGTGGGTAGTCCGGAGGCGGATGGTCCAGAGGCGGGGGGTCTGCGCCTTCGGCGGCAGGATCCGTCTTTTCTGGGACGGGGGGCTTGCGGGGCGGACGGATTCGATTGGCTGGTATTGGCGGAAGATTTGGATCCGCGGGGCGGGCAGGTCCGGCAATACTGGGCGGATCGGGGACCTGGTTGGGGACCCCGGTCGCGGGTTGCGATGGCGCGCTCCCGCGTTCCGGCTGCCCCGC
>JAIQFL010000091.1 GCA_020073365.1 Terriglobia bacterium
ATCTGGATGGGAAACGGAAACCAGCTCTGGATGCGCGCGTTAATGAATCCGAACGCCGGATGTTTCCACTAGTGATACAGGCACAAACAGTGCCGGTTACGCGTCACCACCTCCAGCTTCTTCGTCTCGCGGTTCTTAAAGATGTCGAAGCTCCGGCATGATTCCACGCTCGTCAGGACGCACACCAGTCCGCTGGCAATGCCGTCCTTGGTGGCGATAGCACGAGCAATGTCTTCTTTGCTGACCTTGCTCGATGGCAGATACTGGACTGGACGCTGCAATCTCCGAGCCTCCGCCAACGAAGCTTCTTTCAGCCGCTCCGTCGTCTTCTCGGCATGCTCGCCGAACTCCTTGTTCAGCACTTGATTTGCCCACAGGTACCTCTTCATTCCCGCTTCGTACGAGATTCCCCGCAGGTGGCCTCGAAATACCAGCCGGTCAAACCCGGAAAGCACCCCGTTGATCCGATCTCCGAATTTTGCGATAAACTCTTTCATGGCGTTCTCCTCTCGATTGGACTTTGTCTCGAACAACAAACATCCTACGATAGCGGGAACGCCTTCACCGTTTGGTTGCGGCTATGCCGCGCTGTGTTCACCGCTGTATTCTTTGCGGGCGAGAGCTTCAAACTCGCGGCCGGTGAATGGGTGAAAGGGATGGGTTATCCGGAATTTTTGGGATTCTGTGCGACGAACGCGTGTAGTGCGACCGCTTCCGGTCACCTCCGGCACGCGCGTTTTATGGGGCTGCGCGAAGGCCAGGAGCCGCGAGACGTGTCGCGGGAGACCAAACTAGGTAGACGAACAAAAAGCGAAATATGATGCTCTACTCGCGTGAAGCGGTGCCGGGTGTCGTTTCAGGATTCGGACGGTATCGAGCACGCGGTCGAATTGGACGCGCGGACGTTGTAGGAGGCGGTCGGCCTTCTTCAATGACATTGCCGCTCGGATCCTTTACGCTTCGGACGGCCAGATCAATGCGGTCGTGCCATTCGAAGTTGCGGGGCAGGCGACAGCGCGAATCCGCATCGCGAACCAGGGCGTGACCGGTCCGGAGTTCACCGCGGCGATTCTGGCGGCTATTCCGCAGGCGTTTCGCAATACTTCCATCTCAGCCAACACCGGCTACGCCGCAGCCGCTGCGTTGAACGAGGATGGGACAGTCAACTCCCCCGCCAACCCGGCCAAAGCGGGCTCGGTGGTCTCCATTTGGGCGACGCGTGTGAGCCCTCCCTTTCCGGCGGTTCCCGATGGGCAAATCGCCTCAGGCGCGAACGACTTCTATTGCTGCCGAGTGTACTCGAATTTCTACTCCGCCTCGCCAACCTACCTCAAAGTGTTCTACGCCGGCGCTGCCCCCGGCATGGTAGCGGGAATCGTGCAGATCAACTTCCAGGCTACTGCCAATGGGCCTATTGTGCTGATAACGGCAGCCCTTATTTCTACCCCGAGTGCGCCTCCCAACCGGTGTGGATCTTCGTCAAACCCTAACCAACAGCGGCCCAATTCTGTCCGTACGCATTTCCGGAGACTCTACTCCTTGCGGCCCCCAGCCGATGCCTCATTTCTTCCGCCGCCGGGGCTTGGGCGTTTCTTCCAAAAGCGAGAACTGCAGCTTTCGTTCGTTGGCGTCCACGCGGTCGAGAATCACGCGGACGCCGTCTCCGATCGAAAACTCGCGGCGTGTGCGCTTGCCCACGATCTTGCGGACGTTCTCCTGGTACGCGTACTGGTCGCCAGGCAGCGTATCAATCGGAACCAGCCCTTCGATGAACAGCTCCGCCAATTCGACAAACAGCCCGTACTTCGTGGTGCTGATGATCAACGCGTCGAAGTCCTGGCCCACGCGCTCGGCCATGAACTTCACCTTCTTCCATTCCACCAGCTCACGTTCCGCGTCCGCCGCCCGCCGCTCCGACTGCGAACACTCGTCCGCGATGTGGGGCAGGTCCCCGACCTGCCCCGTCGAAATCCCCAGCGCCCCGCCCAACAGGCGATGCACCATCAAGTCCGGATACCTTCGTATCGGCGACGTAAAATGCGTATACGTATCCGCCGCCAGCGCAAAGTGCCCCACGTTCTCCGTGCTGTACCGCGCCTGCTTCAGGGACCGCAGCATCAAATAGCTCAGGATCCTCTCCTCCGGCTTCCCCTCAATCTTCGCCACCAGCCTCTGGTAGTGCCGCGAAGAAATCCTCATCCCCGAATCCGCCATCACGATCTCGTGCCGTCGCTTGCTGCCGTCCCGCCGCTTGTCCGTATATCCGAACTTCTTCACTGGAATCGCTCCCACCCCTAGCGAATAGCCGAAGTGCGCGGCCACCTCCTCGAACTCCATCACGCGCTTGGGATCGGGCTTCTCATGGATGCGGTAGATGGATGTCTCCACCGAGTTCTCCAGGTGCGCGGCCACTGCCTCATTGGCCGCCAGCATGAACTCCTCGATGATGCGGTGCGCGATGTTGCGCTGGGCGCGGGTCACTCCTGTCATGGCCCCCCACTCGTCGAACTCGATCAGCGGCTCGGGCAGGTCGAAATCGATCGACCCGCGGCGCACCCGCTTCTTGTTGAGGATCAGCGCCAGTTCCCGCATCAGCTCGAACCGCGCCACCACCGGCCGGTAGCGGTCGCGCAACCCGGCGTCGCCTTCCAGCAGCAGGTGCACGTTGGTGTACGTCATGCGTTCCGCGCTGCGGATCACACCGGCCGTGAATTCCTGCGCCACCACTTCGCCCTGATGATCCAGCTCCAGCAATGCCGAGAGCACCAGCCGGTCCTCGTGCGGAATCAGCGAGCAAATGTTGGTGGAAAGCTCGAACGGCAGCATGGGCACGGCGCGGTCGGGGAAATAGACGCTGGTGCCGCGCAGGCGGGCCTCGGCATCGATCGGCGTACCGGGCCTCACGTAATGGCTGACGTCGGCGATGTGCACGTGGAGCGCATAGTTGCCGTTGGGTAGCCGGTCCACCCATACCGCGTCGTCGAAATCCCGGGCTGTTTCGCCGTCGATCGTGACGATGTCCATGGCGCGGAAATCCCGACGGCCTTCCAGTTCGGCCGCGGCGATGACGTTGGGGATGGCCCGCGCCTGCTCCACCACCTCCGGCGGAAACTGGTGCGGCAAGTGGTGCTTGCGGATCACCACCTCCACGTCCACGCCGAAATCGTCGGGGTGCCCCAGGATTTCGATCACGCGTCCCACCGGCCCGGCGCCCTTCTCCGGGTATTCCAGCAGTTCGACATTGACCACCATCCCGTCCAATTCCGCGACCGACGAGACTTGGGGAGCCACCATCCCGATGCGGTCCACGGCGGGACCGGCCGGCGGGAACTCCAGCCCTTCGGGGATCTCGATCCACTGCTGGATGCGGTCGTCGTGCGGAATCGCGTACTGCCCGCGACGCCCGATGTGAAATTCGCCGACCACCGTGGGGTGCGCCCGCTTGAGCACCTTCACGATCTCGCCGTCCGCCCGTCCGTCCGCTTCGATGCGCGCGATCCGCACCACCACGCGGTCCCCATGCATGGCCTTCTCGGCCGATTCTGGCGGGATGAAGACATCCCCCGCGATCCCCTCGATGGGCCGTTCCGAGATCAGGAAGCCGTAACCGTCGCGGTGCATGTTGAGGCGCCCCACCACGAATTCGCGGCTGCGCGCGGTCACGGCGTACTGCCCGGCGCGCGTTTCGAGGAGGTCGCCGCGCGCGGTCAGGCGCGCCAGGGTGGTCTCCAGCTCCGTGCGCTCCTCGCCCTTGGCGCCCAGTTCGCGAACGAGCTGTTTGAAATTGGCGCGCGCATGCGGCAGGCGGGAGATGTGATCGAGCAGGGCCGCGTCCGTCATGCCCCATTTTACTTACAACGCCTGCCCGCCATCGAGCGTCAATCATGTGACATAAGTGTAGGGTAGATGTTTGTGGACAACGTCAGAATGGGTGAAAGAGATTTGGCCGCCGATGAACGCCGATAGATCCGGTCTTTTCTTATCCGTGTTTATCCGTGGCCCAAATGTCTTTCGAGGGTTTTCTACGATGAGGCGCTTTACGCTGTTGCTGCTCCCTGCCGTCCTGTTTGCGGCGCAGGCCCGCTACGCCCGTCTGGGCGAGTTTGAGGGCAAAGTCGAAGTTCAGCTCCAGGCAGCGGACCCCTGGATGCCGGCCGAACGCAACCTCCCTCTGCCGGAATCCACCTGGCTCCGCACGGCGGCGGACTCGCGGCTCGAAATCGAGCTGGACGAGGGCAGCGTCTGGCGCATGGGCCCGAATTCGCAATCCGAGATTTCCGACTACCTCCGCCTTTCCACCGGACAACGGGTCACCCTGCTGTCGCTCGACCACGGTCTGGCCTACTTCACCGGACAGGCGGAGGGCAAGGACGCGCTGACGCTCGTGGTCCCCGGCGCCCAGGTGACCCTGGTGCGCGGCGCGAAGGTGCGGCTCGAGGTGCAGGACACCTGGAGCCAGATCTCGGTCCTGGCGGGCACCGTGCGGTTCTCCTCTCCCGCCGCGGAGATCGACCTGCACGCAGGCCAGACCACCCGTGTCGAACCGGCCAATCCGGCGCGCTTCTTTTTGGACCGGGAGGTGCCTCCCATGGAACTGGATCGATGGAGCGGAGACCGGGATAAGGCGCTCGCCTCGACCACCTCCGCGGCGCACGTCATTCAGCGGTACGGACTCCAGGATCTCGACGCGGCAGGCGAGTGGATCCAGACCGCTGACCTCGGCGCCGTCTGGAAGCCCAAGGCCCAGGATGGCTGGAAGCCGCTTCAAAATGGGCGCTGGCGCTGGTACGGCACGCTGGGCTACACCTGGGTGAGCGACGACCCGTGGGGATGGCTGCCGTATCACTACGGCCGCTGGTCGCGCCGGGAGAACCTCGGCTGGGTATGGGCGCCGGCCAACAGCACCGTATTCAAGCCGGGCGAGGTCTACTGGCTGCGCGGCCCCAAACTGGCCGGATGGGGCCCGCTCGCCCCGAGTGAAGTCTGGAATCCGGCGGACCCGGATATTGGCACGCCCCAGCAGTATCTGAGCGCCAACACGACGTTCGCGGCCTTCGAGCAGGATGCCGCGGCTATCGACCCCGCCGGTTTCACCGCCCGCCCTAAGGACCCACTGAAGGTGGCGGCGTTCGCGCTGGCCCTGCCCTCCCCCGCATTCCTGGCTGCACGGCTGGAGGCCACCCGGCCAGAGTTGCGCGCGGGCAGCACTCGGGTGACTCCGATGTTGGACGGCGTCACGTTCCAAAACACCCGGACCCCGCCCATCGTGGTGATTAATCCTACCCCGCCCCCGCCCGGCGTAGTGGTTACCGAATCCGCTCCCCCTCCGCCGCCGCAGACGGTGGAGGTGCCCTATCCCGTGCCGGTGTACACGGGCATCGTGGTGCTGAACCCACCGGACCATCCGGATCGTTCGCGCAGCGGGCAGCCGCCCCTTTCCAAGGCTGGTCCCCCAACCGCCTCGGTAAATCCGCCGGCGGGACCGCCGAAACCTGCTCCCCTTGGCACTGGTGGGCAGCGCCGGCCCAGCCCTCCGCAGGGCGCCCTTCCGACGCACGAAAAGAAATTCAAGAAGCCGGACGAACACGAGGTCGCCACAGCAGCCATCCAGGAAGTGAACAACCGGCATTTTGGCAAAGCCCTGACGGCCCTGGACACCTGGACCAAAAAGTACCCGGACTCGGATTTTAAGGCGGACCGGTTGTACTACTATGTCCTGGCCTACAACGGGATCGAGCAGCCGGCCAAAGTGGTGGACACCACTACGCAGCTCCTTTCGAGTGGCGTCGAGAACACTTTACAGGATCCGCGGCAAATGATTCTGACCCTTTACTTGACTTCCCTGAGTGTCCAGAAGCTGCCGTACCCCTCACACGACCAATTCGCCACCGGCCAGACGGCAGCGCGCAACCTGTTGGATTTCGTGCCCACTTACTTCACAGTCGACAACCGGCCGGCGGGCACCAGCCCGGCCGATTGGACCAAAGCCCAAAGCGACCTGGAAACCACCGCCAGAACCACTCTGATCGCTCTGGCCAAGCGCTCGTCGACGCGGCACTGACTAAACGCAAGAGCAGTACGGACGAAGTTCTTTCTATCGCGCCGGCCATCGCCGCCAGTTCCCGGGCCGAAGGACCGCCCTCGTCTGCTCTCTTATCGGCTCCCGGGTACCCCAGTTAGTTAGGGTCGCTCGAACCCGCGCACCACGCACTGAGCCTTTAGTTATAGTTAGACCATCGCCCGACCCATTGCGTTCTTTGTCTGCTCGTCTCTGCGCCTCGGCGGTGAAACTCTTCTCTCGCGTCTTCCTCCGCGTCGGGGGACCCTCTGGCTCCGGTGAGTTCGATTGCCTCGTTATCCGTTATGATGGGGCAAGAGGCTGTGGCATGGTAACGATTTCGGCCAAAGGACGAGTGAAGGGTGACGGCACTCTGGATCTGCACGTGACGACTGGACTGCCCGAAACCGACGTGGAAGTCCTGCTCGTGCTGGAGCCGCTGGTCTTGGAGAACGAGAAGGCGGCTTCGAGCCATGGCGGCTGGCCGGAGGGCTACTTCGAGAAGACCTTCGGTAGCCTTCGGGACAATCCGATCACGTACGAGCCGCCACCGCAGTATGAGACGCGACCGGAGTTGCGTTGACATATTTGCTCGACACGAACACTTGCGTAGAATACCTCAACGGGCGTTCCCACCGGGTGATCGAAGCTTTCCAGCGCAGGACGCCCGCGGACATTGCGGTATGTTCCGTTGTGAAGGCAGAACTGCATTATGGCGCCCTGCGGAGCAGGAATCCGCAGGACGCGTTGGCCAAACTGGAAGCGTTCCTGTCACCTTACCGGTCACTGCCTTTTGACGATCGGTGCGCCGCGGCGTACGGTCGCATCCGAGCGCGTTTGGCACAGTTGGGTTCGTTGATTGATAGGGCCGAACGATTTGCTCATCGCAGCGATTGCGGTGGTGCACGGCGCGACTCTGATCACACACAATGTCAGGGAGTTCAGCCGCGTGGTAGGACTCACTTACGAGGATTGGGAGGTTTGAACTGAAAAAGAAATACTTCCCGGCCTGACGGGTCGTTTCTGTCTTTGGCCGGTAAATCGGTCAGCGAGCTCGGGGCACACACTCCCGATCGGCTTCTTTCAGGTATTCCAGATCCGGCCGCGTCTCGTTTTCTCGGGTGAAACTGCCGCGTTCCCTACGTACCTGGCGCGAATACAAGCTCATCCCGGGGTCGAACAGGAAATGAAACAACAGCCTGGTCCACGACGTGTGGGAGACCAGCGCATCGTACATCTCCGGCGCCGTATTCCTGATCGTAGGAAGGTGATTCCAGGGTACCGACGGAAGATCGTGGTGCTCGTTGTGGTACCCCACGTTGAAGGCCACGGTGTTCAGCGGGCCGTAGTAGCTGTAAGTTTCCTGCGGCGGAGCTACCAGGTAGTGTTCCTGGATCCACCGTGCCCCCAGCGGATGCAAACCCACCGAGAAGAAGAACGAGAGCCCCAGGTACAGCAGCGCCTTCGGGCCCAGAACCAGGTAGACTGCCACGTCGAAGGCCACCTGCACCACCATGTTCAGCACGATCCAGCGATCGAACATGGGGATCTCCCGCAGGCGAGGCGGCCGCGTCACCTGAAAGATCGGGAACAGCATCAGCCAGATCGCCTTCCCCACGGGCGACCTGCCGATCAACCGCGCCTCCCAGTAGCTCGGTAGGTCCGCGTCCAGATCGTAGACTCCCTGGAACGCATGATGTTTCAAGTGATAGCGCTGGAACGATACCGAGCTTGGTAGAAGATGCGGCGAATTGGCCAGGATCCCGGCCAGGGTATTCAAATAGGTTTTCGAGAAGATCAGGTTGTGCGCGCATTCATGGATCATCACCCACAAGGCATGGCTCGCAAACGCGCCCACGAAGAACGCCGCCAACACGATGACCCACCACGATGAATGTCTCACCAGCGTTCCCACCCCCAACTGGATCGCCACTCCCGTCAGGATGATGAAGAAGGTATATGGGTTCTTGCCGATCAACTGCCGCAGTTCGGGATGATGGCCCAGCAGTTCTTTGGTGCGGTCCCGGTGGGGCTCCTTGTCCGGCGAAAATAAAAACTGCTGCGGGAGCGGTTGCGGCTCCGGCTTGTCGCGCTTCGACAGGTCTTGCATTTTTTCCTCGTTACCAATTGAGCTTCAGGCGGGGAAGAGAAACGACGGTTCTCTTCGGCGGGTGAAGGGATCGGCATCCAACACCGTGTCGAATGATCGTATCAAACGCCTGAGCCCCAATCAAGGGCCATGTCAATCGGATAATCAGCCGATTTTTACGATTGAAGGGCCTTTTTCTCTCACTTGGGCCGCTGTTTGTTACACTGATTCCACCATCTCTCAAGAAGGAGAAGTCATGAATCGAAGCTTACCAGCTCTCTTAGTAGGCCTTTGCGCGGCAGCCATACTGGCGGCGCAAGAGCCGCCCGATGCCCCGCCAACCCCGCAGCAAGGTGGCGGAGGTGGCGGCGCCCGCGGCGGCTTGAACGCGGCCATCCCCGATCCCCAGCCCTATGATCGCGTGATCACCAAAGATGCCAAGACCACCAAGGGCGTCTTTACCGTGCATCAGATCAAGGAGCGGTATTACTACGAGATCCCCAAGAGCGAGCTTGACAGGGAATACCTCTGGAATTCCCAGATCGCCAGGACCGCGATAGGGGTAGGGTATGGCGGCGGCCAGTTGGGTGACCACGTGGTCCGCTGGGAGCTGAAAGGCAACCGGGTACTTCTCCAGGAGGTCAATTATAGTGTAGCGGCCGACCCCAAGTCGCCCATCGCCATGGCCGTGAAAGCCGCCAACAACGACGCCATCCTCATGGCGTTCCCGGTCGCGGCCTTTGCTAAGGACGGCGCCCCGGTTATCGAAGTGACCCGACTGTTTACCAGCGACATTCAGGAGTTCAGCGCCCGCCAGCACCTGGGCGCCTCCGCGGTGGATGCCACCCGCTCCTTCATCGAGCACATCTCCCCGTTCGCCGAGAATGTGGAAGCCGAAGTCACCATGACCTACACCAACAATGCCTCTGGCCGGGGCGGCGCCACCGGTGGAGGACGAGGCGGCGGACTGGGCGGCGGCACCATGCGCGGAACCAGCGCTACCGTGGTCCTGCACCACAGCATGGTGAAGCTGCCCGAAAAGCCTATGATGCCGCGCCTTTTCGACGACCGCGTCGGCTATTTCACCACCAACATGATGGACTACACGCGCGACGAGTATCAGGCCCGCAGCACCCGCTACATCGCTCGCTGGCGCCTGGAGAAGAAGGACCCCAGCGCCGCCATCTCCGACCCGGTCAAACCCATCGTCTATTACATCGATGCGGCCACGCCTACCAAGTGGGTCCCGTGGCTGATCAAAGGCGTCGAGGATTGGAACGTGGCCTTCAAGGAGGCTGGCTTCACCCACGCCATCGTCGGGAAACCGGCGCCCACTCCCGAGCAGGATCCCGCCTGGAGCCCGGAAGATGTACGCCACTCGGTGATTCGCTGGCTGCCCTCCACCACGGAAAACGCCAGCGGCCCGCATATTTCCGATCCCCGCACCGGTGAGATCCTCAACGCGGACATTCAGTTCTATCACAACGTCATGGTGCTGGCCCGCGACTGGTATTTCACCCAGGTGGGCCCGCTCGATCCGCGCGCGCAGAAGTTGCCCCTGCCCGACGATCTGATGGGCCGGCTGCTCGAATATGTCGTGGCCCACGAAGTCGGCCACACCCTCGGCTTCCAGCACAATATGAAAGCCAGCTCCGAGTATCCCTTTGAGAAGATCCGCGACAAGCAGTGGGTCCACACCATGGGACACACGCCGTCCATCATGGACTACTCGCGCTTCAACTACGTGGCCCAGCCCGAAGACGGAATCGCCCCCGAAGACCTCATCCCGCGCATCGGACCCTATGATATCTGGGCCACCAAATGGGGCTACACTCCCGTCCCCGGCGCCAAGACTCCGGATGAGGAAAGGCCGACGCTTCATAAGTGGGCCAAGGAACAGGACGACAAGCCCTGGCTTCGTTTCTCCACCGCCAATGCGGCCGGTTCCGACCCCGGCGATGAGACCGAAGCCGTCGGCGATGCCGATGCAGTTAAGGCCACCACGCTCGGCGTGAAGAACCTCCAGCGCGTCGCCAAGATGCTGATGCCCGCCACCGCCTGGAAAGAGGGCGAGACCTACGACGAGCTGTCCGAGCTCTACGGCCGCATGATCAACCAGTGGCAGCTCGAAATGAACCACGTGACGCAGATCATCGGCGGGTTCAACAGCCAGGAAAAGGCTGTGGGCCAGGAAGGCCGCATCTTCAGCCTGGTCCCCAAGGAGCGCCAGGCCGAAGCCGTGAAATTCCTGATCGACAATGCCTTCAACACGCCACTCTGGATGCTGGATGAGGAGATCCTCCGCCGCATTGAAGCGGTGGGTGCGCTCGACCGGATTCACAACGCGCAGCAGAGCGTCTTGACCAGCCTGTTGAACAGCGCGCGCTTCTCGCGCCTGATGGAACAGGAGACCCTGGATGGCGCCAGTGCCTACCGTCCGGTAGAGTTCCTCAACACCGTACGCAAGGGAGTCTGGAAGGAGTTGGATGCGCCCCAGGTGAAGATCGACGCCTACCGCCGTGGTCTCCAGCGCTCCTACCTCACGTTGGTGAACAACAAGCTCAATCCCCCCATCGTGGCCGCAGTCGTCGCAATCCCCGGCGGTCAACCGGCCCCAGGAGGCCGTGGAGGGCGTGGCGGAACTACCACCAGCGGCGATGAGAAGCCTCTGTACCGCGCCGAGTTGCGGACTTTGAGCGTCTCCATCACCGCCGCGCTGGCGAAGACCACGGATCACGAGACCCGGGCACATCTGGAAGGCGCCAAGGACGAGATCGCGAAGATCCTCGATCCCAAGTTCCTTCCGCCCGCCCCCACCGCCCCCGCCGCTGCCCCCGGCCGTGGTGGGGCATAGCCCAGTAGGACAGACGATCGTTTTTCGTCGTCTGTCCCGCCGGATTTTAGTCGCCCTTGCTCTGTACACTGGTTCTTGATGCCCCACGCATTCCGCCACGCCATCTGTAACGAACCCTTCGAGGGCTGGGCTTTCGCCGATGCCGCCAAGGCCATCCGCAGAGCGGGATACACGGGCATCGAGATCGCGCCGTTCACCTTGGCGGAAAGGCCCTCCGAAATCTCCCCCGCCCAACGTAAGCAATACCGCGACATCATCCAGTCCGAAGGATTGACCTTCGTGGGTTTACACTGGCTGATGGTCAGCCCCAAAGGTCTGCACGTCACCACCCCGGACCGGGCGCTGCGCCAGCGAAGTTGGGAGCACATCCGCAGCCTCATCGATCTCTCGGCCGACCTGGGCCCCCATGGCGTGATGGTCTTCGGCTCGCCCCAGCAGCGCTCCACCACCGGCGGGCTCACCCGCGATGAGGCCACCCGGCATTTCGTCGAGGGCCTCCAAACGATTGCACCCGACGCCTGCCGTCGCGAAGTCACCGTGCTGGTGGAGGCGCTCCCCATCCAACAGGCCGACGTCGTCCAGAATCTCGCGGAAGCCGCCGCTGTTGTCCGGCAGATCGGCAGTCCCTGCGTTCAGACCATGTTCGACGTGCACAACGCCGTCAACGAACAGGAGCCGCACCCGGCCCTCATCGACCGCTATTTCGACCTCATCCGCCACGTCCACGTGAACGAGTTGGACGGGCGGCATTGCGGGGCCGGAAACTACGATTTCAAACCCCTGCTGGAAGTCCTCGGCCGCCGCCACTACGCGGGTTGGATCTCGCTGGAGGCCTTTGATTTCACCCCGGGCGCGCAGCGCATGGCCAACGAGTCGCTGCGTCATCTGGAATCTGAAATCGCCAAACTACCCTCATGAGCCACTACCTTGTCACCGGAGGAGCAGGATTCATCGGCTCCGCGATCGTGCGCCGTCTGTTGCAGGAGGGAGCACGCAAAATCGTTGTGATCGACAATCTGTTGACCGGCCGCGAATCCAACCTGGAGGAAGTACGCCGCTCGATCGATTTCCAGCGGGTGGACATCTGCAATTATGAGGAGGCCGCGCCCCTCATCCGCGGAGCAGCCGTGGTGTTCCATCAAGCCGCCATACCCTCGGTGCCGCGATCCATCGACGATCCCGTGCCTTCGCACGAGGTCAACATCAACGGCACGTTCAACGTATTGCGCGCCGCGAGCGAGGGCGGTGCGGGCCGCGTGGTTTACGCCGCCTCGTCTTCCGCTTATGGCGACACCGCGGTGCTTCCCAAGGTGGAGACCATGAATCCGTCCCCCAAGTCGCCGTATGCGCTCCAAAAACTGGTGGGCGAATACTACTGCAACGTCTTCTCCAGTGTCTACGGCCTGGAAACTGTGGCGTTGCGGTATTTCAACGTTTACGGTCCCAGACAGGACCCGTCCAGCCCCTATTCGGGCGTGCTTTCCCAGTTCATGAAGGCGATTCTGGAACGCCGCTCGCCCACCATCTTCGGGGATGGCGAACAGTCGCGCGATTTCACCTACGTCGACGACGTTGCGGAGCTGAATCTGAAGGCGGCTTCCGCGAAAAACGTCTCCGGCAAAGTGATCAACGGCGGCAATGGCGGGCGCATCACGCTGAACCAGGCGTGGGCGCTGTTGCAAAGGATCGAGGGTGTCGAAATCCCGGCGGTCTACGGCCCTCCGCGCGCCGGCGACGTACGAGATTCGCAGGCCGAAACCGCCACCGCGGTTCGCGACCTTGGACACGCGCCCAAGTTCTCCTTCGACGAAGGCATGCGTCTCACGCTGGAGTGGTACCGGCGGAATGTGCGCGGCTAGGATTTGTGAGGTATAAGAGAGCATGTCATCGTTCAGACCCGGACGAGGATCCGGTAGTGTCGTGGCTGCCGGCGTTTTGCTGGCTGCTTCGAGCCTGCTCGCCCAGCAGGACCGTATCGCGTCGCCGGTTGACATTTCCCGCTCGGTGGTTCTGAAGGGAAACCGCAACCCGCGGGCCCAGGCGCAATATGATCGGGGTCCCGTGGATCCTTCGCTCGAACTGGCGTATGTCACGTTGCTGCTCAAGCCTTCGCCCGAGCAGCAGTCGGCGCTCGAACAACTGCTGGCCGAACAGCAGACGCCGTCGTCGCCGAACTACCACAAATGGCTGACACCGGAACAGTATGCCGGCCGTTTCGGACTGAGCCGCGGCGATGTCGCCAGGGTCGTCTCCTGGCTCGAGTCAGCGGGGCTGAAAGTGAACGACGTCGCCCGCGGACGCCACTGGATGACCTTCACCGGCACCGCGGCGCGAGTCGGCAGCGCGCTTCGAACCGGGTTCCATCGTTACGTCGTGGAGGGCGAGATGCGCTATGCGAATGCCACCGAACCCTCCGTGCCCGCGGCGCTGGCGGATGTAGTGGCCGGCGTTCGAGGCCTGGATAATTTCCGGGAGCGAAGCAGCGCGGTTTCCATGCCCGCCGATATGCCGGCCTACACCAGCGGCAGCACGCACTACATGGCGCCGGACGATTTCGCCACCATCTATCGCGTCAACACGCTGTACCAGGCGGGCATCGACGGCGCCGGGCAGAAGATCGCTATCCTCGGTCAAACGGACATCAACGTTGCGGATGTCCGGTCGTTCCGCAGCCGATATAACCTGCCGCCCAACGATCCGCAGGTGTTTCTTTTCGGACGCGACCCTGGCGCCAGCAGCAGCGACCAGGTCGAGGCCTACCTCGACCTGGAATGGGCCGGCGCGGTGGCCCGCAACGCCACCATCATTTACGTGAATTCCACCGACGTGGGCACGTCCGCCCAATATGCCGTAGATCAGGATCTGGCCCAGGTGATGAGCTTCAGCTACACTGGTTGCGAGCAGGAAAACACGCCGTCGTTCCGGTCCGTCGCCCAACAGGCGGCAGCGCTGGGTATCACGTGGATGGCTTCCTCCGGCGATTCCGGCGCCAATAGTTGCGATCGGCATGGTGCGGTGCAATCGACTAAAGGGCTGGCGGCCGGTTTTCCGGCCAGCATTCCCGAAGTGACTGCCGTGGGCGGCACCATGTTCGACGACGCCGGCGGCAGTTACTGGGGCTCCAACGGCCCTAACCTGAGCTCGGCGCTTTCCTACATCCCGGAAAAAGCCTGGAATGAGACCAACGCCGCGCTGACCGGCTTGGCTTCTACCGGCGGCGGAGTCAGCGTCTTCTTCGCCAAGCCTGCCTGGCAGACCGGGCCCGGCGTGCCCCATGACAATGCCCGCGATGTGCCCGACGTGTCTCTCAGCGCCGCCATCCATGATGGCTACCTGACGTTTCACGACGGCGCCAACTATGTAAATGGGGGGACCTCGGCATCGGCGCCGGCGTTTGCCGGAATCGTGGCATTGCTGAATCAGTATCTGGCCAGCAATGGAGCTCTGGCACAGCCCGGGCTGGGCAACATCAATCCAGCCCTCTACCGTCTGGCGCAGAACACCACCGACGTTTTCCACGACGTCACCGCCGGCGACAACCTGAACCCCTGCGCACAGGCAGCTCCGAATTGCGTCAACGGCCAGTCGGGCTACGCGGCTGGCCCCAACTATGACTTGGCCACCGGCCTGGGGTCGATAGACGCCTACAACCTGGTCACGGAATGGAGCGCTCAGACCGGAAGCCCCACCGCCACCAGGATGAGCACCGACGTTTCCAGCGTGGACCTGAACGGCTCCGTGAGACTGTTGGCGGCAGTCGGCGCCCCGGCCGGTGGCACGCCTACCGGCACGGTCACCTTCACCGTGGGGAACAATGATAGCTCGTTGGGCTCAGCCGCGCTGGTTTTAGGCGTCGCCGCGCTGACGGTTCCCGCCACCACTCTGCCGCTTGGCACTGACACGCTCTGGGCCGTTTACTCGGGCGATGGCAGTTTCAACGGATCGGCGGCCTCGGCAACAGTTAACGTCACCTTGCCGCCAGTCGGCTCGGTAGTGATTGCGAGCATCGCGCCCAATCCCGTGTACCAGAGTCCTGCGGATGCGCTGGGCTTTAGCTGGTTTTACACCATCACGCTGAGGGAAGTTGCCGGGGTGGCCACGACCCTGACGGGGTTCAGCATCAACGGCGCGAGCCAGACGCTCTCCAATTTCTTCTCGACCACCGATATTCCGGCCAAGGGAACCGTTTCGGTCGGCCTCCGCTCTTCAGGCCTGAACGCGCCCATGACCCGCGTCTTCGGATTCACGGGAACCGACGCCACCGGCATCTCCTGGTCGCGGCAGGTCACAGTTTCTTTCGGGGGGCCAGGAGTGGTCACACCGCGGATGCTGCTGACCTCGCCGGCAGGCGCGGTCGAGCAGAACCCCAACGCCGATCCGGCGTGCCAGTGGTCGCAGCCTGTGTATGTGCAGGAGACCGGAGGGTTCACCGTGCAACTCACGAAGTTCACGGCTGGAGCCAACAGCCTCAGCGACCAGATCCAGCAGACCTTCGGGGCCACGCGCCTGGCTCCCTTCGGCATGCTGGCAGGCACGGTTTGCTGGGGCGGCATCCCGGTGCCGCCTCCGGCGTCGTCGTACAGCATCACCGGGGTGCCGGACGGCTCGGGCACGGTGACGGCGTCGCTCTCGACCAAGTTTGCCGCGGCGGCGGCGACAACATCGAAGTCCTCGGTTACGCCCGCGGTGGTCACGCTGACGGCGGGGACCTTGTCCGACAACCCCACCGCCAATGTAGCCCTGGCATTCGACGCAGGCTCGCCGCAGTGGACGGTGACGGTCGTTCCAGGTGGCCGCACCAACAGTTGGCTGACCGTGTCTCAGGCCAGCGGCAGCGGATCGGCGACCCTGGTCCTGAAGGCTTCCAGTACCGGGCTCTCGAACGGCGTCTATAACGCAACGCTGGCGATTCAGGCGGCCGGGGCGGTGCCGCAGTATCTCAACGTCACGGTGGCATTCGTAGTGGGCGCCGTGTCGACCATGAGTATCGGCGGCGCGTCGAACGTCTTTTCCGGAGGATCGGGGGCCGCTCCCGGTATGCTGATGGCCGTCTACGGCGCACAACTCGCGAACACCACCCAACTGGCGGCGGCTATTCCTCTCCCGCTTTCGATGGGAGCGGTTTCGGCCACGGTGAATGGCGTGTCAGCCCCGTTGTACTACGTTTCCCCGGGCCAGCTCAACATTCAGATCCCCTACGAGACCGGCGCGGGGACGGCTGTTCTGGGCGTCAACAACAACGGAAAGCTGGCGTTGTTCACGTTTTCGGTTGCAGCAGCGGCGCCCGGACTCTGGCCGAATTTCATCGACCTTGCCGGCGCCGTGACGGCGACAGCCAAACAGGGCGACACTCTGGTGACCTTCATGACTGGCGAAGGCGACGTGACACCGCCGCTGACCGACGGCGCCACGCCCGCCGCCGGCACGTCGGTGAATAACCTTCCGCAGGCCCGTCTGCCGGTTGCCGTGACGGTGGGTGGAGTGCCCGCAACGGTACTGTTCGCCGGCATCCCTCGCGGAAACGTCGGCGTGACGCAAATCAACTTCACGGTTCCCACGAACGCGCCCGCGGGCGACCAGCCGGTAGTGGTGACGGTGGGCGGAACGTCCAGCGCGCCGGTCACCTTGACCGTGAGGTAGGGCATGCTTTAGCTTGCCCGTGCCTTCACCGTCCCACCTCCCGGATCCGTATATTTCGGAACTGGATGATCGAGAACTGATCGTGCATCTGCAGCCCGATCGGCCCCACCTTCGGTCGCTGGGGGTCGCCTGGGTGTTCCGCCACGACGCGTCCGTTCAGCTTCACCGCAATCTTGTCGTTGCGCGAGGCTATATCCATGGCGTTCCAGTCATCCTCGTGCTGGGCATCCTTGGGAGCGTCCACGAACCCGTAGATACTGCCCGACGGGTGGGGGTCGGGAAAGCGGTTATTGATCTGAATCTCGTAACCGATCTTGGACGGCGTGCGTGTGTAATCGGGCGGCGTGGTGACCCCCCATTTGGCGCGCGAAGTGTCGCGGATGGAGACGCCGCTATTACCCGTGGTCTTGGTCCAGTATTCCAGGTGCAGGTCAAACTCGCCGAAGTCATTGCGCGTAGTGTAGAGCCACGACTGCGTATCCACCCAACTCTTGAATTGCTGCGGCGTCGTGAACGGCCCGCCAGGAACCAGCGTCTTGCGCAGATCCGCGATGCGCTGCCCCAGCAGTGTCCCGTCCGCCATCACGGTCCATTGGCCGTCGCCGATCACCTCCCAGCCGTCCAGGTTCTTCCCGTTGAACAACGGCTTTCCGTCAGCCGCGGCCAACGTCCCGATGAACCAACTGCAACCGGCAACCGCCAGCAAAAGCCTGAGTTTCACTCCTCCAGTATAAGGTGGGACTGGCCCCTTGGCCTGTCTCCTTCTCTATACTCTCCATACCCTCGCCCTCTACCTGGTCCTGTCCACAACCACTTCGCCGTTCTTCATGACCCAGCGAACTTTCTGAATCGCCACGTCGATGTTGGCAAGCGGGTCTCCCTCCACCGCCACCAGGTCCGCCAGGCTCCCCGCCCGGATCGCGCCCAGGCTCTTCTCCATCCCCAGCAACTCGGCCGCATTCGTTGTGGCGGTTCGCAGGGCCTGCTCCGGCGTCATTCCCGCCTTGACGAACCATCCCAGCTCGCGGGTGTTTTCGCCGAACATGGTATAGACCGCGTCTGAGCCCATGGCGAATCGAACACCGGCCGCGAAAGCCTTGCGCGCCGTTTCCAGATTCCGCTGAATGTACCCATTCAGGTCGTCCACCGCTTTGGGAGGATAGTTCAGCTTTCGGTAGTTGTCCACATAGTACCGGTTGTGATCGATGGTGGGCACATAAAAGATCCTGCGCCGCGCCATCTCCGCAATGGTGGCGTCGTCCATATCGGTGGCGTGTTCCACG
The DNA here is from genome assembly GCA_020073365.1 of Terriglobia bacterium. Taxonomy (GTDB): domain Bacteria; phylum Acidobacteriota; class Terriglobia; order Bryobacterales; family Bryobacteraceae; genus JAIQFL01. The sequence continues at coordinate 17,925 of JAIQFL010000091.1, forward strand.
GAGTCGGCCCCGGCGCGCACCGCGTCGCGCGCGCCGTCCGGTCCGTAGGTGTGAATCGCGATGCGTTTCCCCAGGGCGTGGGCCGCATCCACCGCGGCCTTCATCTCTTCGAAAGTAAACGTCTGGTAGCCGGTCACATCCCGGCCCGACCCCGTGGACCCATACATCTTGATGCAATCCGCCCCGGCGGCCACCTGTTGCCGGACCACGCGCAGTACTTCCACCACGCCATCGGCGGTATTGGGCGTGGAAACTCGCCCGCGCGTAATCAGCAGCCCATATCCCGCCACGAACATGCGCGGCCCCACCATCTGGCCGTTGTTGATCAGGTCGCGCATGGCGATATCGGCGTAGTCGGCCGCGCCCAGGTCCCGCACCGTGGTGACTCCGGTTTCGAGCGTCTTGCGCGCGTTCGCTTGTGCCAGGAAGACCACCGCGGCGCCCCGTCCGGCCTGGCTCACGGGGTTATCCAGCACGTACGTCAGGTGTGTATGGACATCGATGAGGCCGGGGATCGCCGTATACCGGGAAAGATCGATTACCGTACCCGCACACTCGCCCACACTTTGAACGTGGTCGCCCTGGGTGGTGACACAGGCATCTTTCCAAACCTTGACGCCATCCCAGATGACGCCGAACCGATAGGTCCCCGCCGGCGCGGAGACCGCTGACAGCAAAGTCACTGCTAGGAATCGGCTGAACATTGGCGTCATCATAACAGACCGGAACGTGGGACAGACGCGTTCGTCTGTCAATCCAGCTACCCCGGCGATCACACAGCTTCCAGGGGAACATCCCGCCGTCCCACTCGAGTTCATCTCGACTTCAAAATGACTGAAGATAACTGTGTAAGGGGATTCCATCGTGACACCAAGCGGCGTTCACCTCTGGCTGATTCTCTGGAAAGCCTTCGACGCGTTGCGTGAGCATGCCGAGCGTCATATCCGGTCCCTGGACCTGGGTCTCTCCGACTTCGGTATCCTGGAAGCCCTTCTGCACAAGGGGCCGCTGCCGGTAAATGCCCTCGGCTCGCTGATCCGGCTCACCAGCGGCTCGATCACGGCGGCCGTGGACCGCCTGGAGGCCAAGGGCCTCGTGGAGCGTCGCAATGATCCCGCCGACCGCCGCGCCCGCGTCGTCCACCTGACCGCGTCCGGCCGAGAACTGATTTCCTCTGCGTTCGCCGATCACCAGGCCGCCATGGAGCGCGCCACTTCCGGCCTGACCGCGGGGGAGCGCGCCGAAGCAGCGGCCCTGCTCAAGAAGTTGGGCCTTGAGGCACAGGCACTGCTGGAAAGGTAACGGCCGCCCAAAAGAGCCAGCGCCCGGAGGCCAGGACCCGACCAACCAACAGGCGAGGCACGGTCAACCGCGGTCCCCGCACGTTGCGAAGTCCCGCCGTCTGGCGTAGAGTGGGGGGCTGGTGGAGATCTTATCTTATGGCTTTTTGCACAACCTGCGGCGCCTCGGTAAATGGCGCGTTCTGTAACCAATGCGGAACACCTGTTAGCGCAGCAGGCGCCCCGCCCCGGCCAGCCCAAGCGGTGCCCGGCATGAGCGCACCGCCAATGGGTGCTCCGGGCATGAGCGCTCCGGGCGTGGGAGCTCAGGCCGGAATGCCGCCCGTGGCGCCGAGGAAGACCAGCCCCCTGGTCTGGGTCCTGGTCATCGTGTTGGGACTATTTGTGCTGGGCGCCCTCGCGGTGGTCGGCACCGGCCTCTTCATCGTTCACAAAGCGCGCCAGGCGGGCATCGACCCCGAGTTGATGCGGCGTAACCCCGGGCTGGCGATGGGTAAACTGATCGCGGCAGCCAACCCGGACGCCGAAGTGGTGAGCACGGACGACAATGCCGGCACCATCACCATCCGCGACCGGAGAACCGGAAAGGTCGTCACCATGACCTTCGACCAGGCCAAGTCCGGTCAGTTCAAGTTCAGCGCCCAGGACGAGGATGGCAAGACCGCCAGCATGCAGTTTGGCGGCGTGGCAGGCAGACTCCCCTCCTGGGTTCCCAACTACCCCGGCTCCACTATCCAGGGCACGTTCTCCGTGAGAGGCGACAGCAGCGACGGCTCGGGCGAAGGCGGCAACTTCACTTTCACCACCAAAGACACAGCCACCAAAGCCATGTCGTTCTATCAGGACAAGGCCAAAGAGATGGGGATGAAGGTCTCGCTCGCCAGTACCACCGAACAGGGAGGAATGATCATTGCCACCGATGACGATAACAAGCGCTCGCTTACGGTGGTGGTCGGCGGCGGCTCGGGCGATACCACGGTCAACGTGACCTACGCACAGAAGAGGTAGGCGCCGGTCGGCTGCCTGCGGCGCAACTCTTCCGCTTCGCGCTCATCCGTTTGGCGATGCGGGCTGACAGCGCGGTTCGGCCCATGAATCACTGGCTTTTCAAGTCCTCCAGGCGCTTCACCCGGTCGGCCAGATCGTTCATTCGCCGGAGCGTATCCGCCTGGAATAGATCCTGTTTCTCGGACCACTCCACCAGGCGAGTCACGTAATGAGCGCCCGCGGCGATCTTGTCGAGCCGCGCTTCCATGCGGTCTAAGCGGGCCTCTACACGGTCAAAGCGCTCGTCCACGCGGTCGAATCGCTGATTCATCTCCGCCTCCAGCGAGCGGAACAGCCCTTCGAAGAACTTCATGCTCTCTTGGTCCATGTTTCTCCCGCCGATCTCCCTGCCGTTCTACCCATGCCCCAGGTACATCACCCAGCCGATGCCGAACAGGGCCAACAGGAAACACCCGAACGTGTAGGCGCCGTATTGCAGGCGCTCGCGATCGGTGCTCTTGGTTACCACGCCCAGCACCACGGAGGTGAACAGCGCAAACAGGAAGGACGCCTCGAAGTGTGACAGGTTCATTTTCGGCATCAGTCCTTCCTCCCGGCTGCGATTTCAAAGGCGTCCACCATGGCCAGCACATTCAGCAGTCCCGCGGTCACCAGAAACTTGGTGCCGTAGTCGTGGACGTGCCCGGCCATGTCCGGCGTGCTGTAGCCCAACCACACGCTCAGCAGATACAGGATGCCCGAACAGATATCGCCGACAAATCCGCCGGTATTGATCAGGGTGGTGAGCAGGTCGCCGCTCTGCGGTTGAAACATCGCCCCACGCATCATGAGGCCGCACAGGAACATGGAGGTGACCGACACCATCAGCAGCACGCCCCGTCCGGTCCGCTTCAGCAGCAGATGGCCTCCGCCCGGGATGAGCCAGCCCAAGGCCACGGCAGGCGCCCACGAGCCGATCGGAGGCATGGGACGTTTCGCTTCCTTTTCTTTCGCCATTTTCTCTTGAGTGTAGCAGGTAAGGGTCGGGCATGCCGCGCCGCTCCTCCGGGCAATGCTCCGGCCATGCCGCGCGCTACTGTGGATCCAGGATCTTGCCCCAGATCACCTGGTACGCTTCCACCTGGTCGTAAAGGTCCTTCCCGGCCCTTACGAAGACTCGCATGTTCGGCTTGAGGTTCGCGGCCTCCACGATTTCGCCATTCTCCAGAAAGCGAGTGTCCTTGCGCAGCAGGATCGCCTGATCGCCGCCTTCCCGGGTGTGCAGAACCAGCCGCTCGCCGGTCAGGCGGAAGACCACCCCGGAGTACGTCAAGGTGCCGGTCGGCATGTGTTCGGTGGGTGTTCGATAGGCGCGCAAACGCCCCGCCGTAATCGCACGCGGGGGCGGCGGATCCTGCAACACGTGGATGGTCCGCGCATACCGCAACACCGAGCCCGGAACCGTGTCCGAAACCACTTCCAGCTTCTCGCCCGGCTGCAGGCGCCGGACATCGATCATCTGGTTCTCCCGTTCCACATAGGTCTTGGGGTCGAATTGGTAGCGGAACACCTGGTTATCCGGCGCGCGCACGCTGAACTCGCCAGAGGTATTTGGGGTATCGCGCTCCAGGAGAACTCCGCGCAGCAAGGCCGGCGGTGGTGTTTGCGCCGTACCGATAACCGAGACCAGCACCGATAGCCAGAGCGCGCGCATCCGTGCCTCTATGCTACACGGTACCACTGTACGGATCAATCGAAGCCGCCGATGATGCCGATGATGCCGACCATATATGCCCGGCCGCATCGCCCCATCCCGCTGCGATAATCTGTAGGACTATCATGAACCCCAAGGAACCTTTTCCGCAGCGCGCCGCCCGTTGGCTGGCGTTCGGGTCCGCCGTCTCGATCCTGTTCTCCATCGCCGCTTCGCAGATCCTGCTGGCCCTCGCGCTGGTTGCCCTGCTGCTTTCGGGCGCGCCTTTGCGGCTGCCCCGCATCAAACTGCCGCTGGCGCTGTTCCTGCTCGGGACCTTGATCGCGTGGGCATTCTCCGGAAACTTGACGGCGGGCTTGCCGCAGATTCGCAAGTTCTACGTATTCTGCGAACTGCTGGTGGTGTTCTCCTCGCTGCGGGACCTGGCGCTCATCCGTTGGCTGTTTCTCACCTGGGCGGGATTCGGCGGCATTGCCGCCGGCTGGGGATTGGTTCAGTTCGCCCAGAAGGTGCAGCAGGCTCGTGAGATCCCGAGCGACCGCTATTCCTTTTACATCGGCGAGCGCATCACCGGCTTCATGAGCCACTGGAACACGTTTTCGGCGCAGGAGATGTTTGCCCTGATCATGCTGGGCGCGTTCCTGTTCTTCGCTCCCGCCGTCCGGGAACGGGCGTTGTGGGTTGCTTGCGCGGGTCTCCTGGCGTTGGCGATTCTGCTGGCCGAAACGCGAGCCGTCTGGATCGCCACGGCGGTAGCCTGCCTCTACCTGGTGTGGTTTTGGCGGCGATGGCTGGTGCTGCTCGTTCCAGTCGTGATCGCCATCGCGTTCCTGGCCTCGCCATCCATGATCCGCGAGCGCTTTACGTCCCTCCTTCACGCAAAAAGGGAGGATTCCAATGAGTTCCGAAAGGTCACCTGGCGAACCGGCCTGCGCATGATCGAAGCGCATCCGTTGCTGGGCCTGGGCCCCGAAGGTCCCAAGTACCGCTTCGATGAATTCATACCAGCGGATGTGCCGCATCCCAGGCCGGAGGGCTGGTACGGCCATTTGCACAACATCTACCTGCAGTACGCCGCCGAGCGCGGCATCCCCACCATGTTAGTGATGATGTGGATGCTGCTCCAGATTCTGTACGATTTCTGGCGCGGTTTGCGGGGGTTGCCGGCCGGCCCGGGCAACCGAAAGTTTCTTCTCCATGGCGGGATCGCGGTGGTGCTGGCCACGCTGGTTGAGGGATTCGCCGAATATAACCTCGGCGACAGCGAGGTGCTGACGATGTTTCTGGTGGTGGTAGCGTGCGGCTACCTGGCCTTGGAGAAGGATGTGGTTCCGGACGATTTTGGCGCCCCGAGGGAACACCGCTGAGCGCGCTAAACGGGGAGTACTTGACATCTTGCACCCCATCGCTCACTCTGAACCTTTATGTCGCTATTGCAGGTTGTCATCCTGGCTGTGGTCCAGGGCCTTACCGAGTTTCTGCCGATCAGCAGCACGGCTCACCTGTACCTGACGTCCTGGCTTCTCGGATGGCAGACGGAATCGCTGGATTTCGATATCATGCTGCACCTGGGTACCCTCATCGCGATCCTGCTCTACTTCCTCAAGGATTGGCTGCAGATCGTCGCGCAGGGTCTCGGCATGCGCTTCGGTCACGATCAGGAATTGAAACACAACCAGATGCTGCTCTGGTTGCTGGCCATCGGCTCCATCCCGATCGGCGTTGGTGGTTTCCTCTTCAACAAGCAGGCTGAAACCATCTGGCGCACACCCATAGTGATGGGAACCATGCTGGTCGCAGTGGGCATCGTCATGTGGCTCGCCGAGGAGTGGAGCCGCAAACTGCGCGACGTGGGGTCTTTGAACCTGATCGATGCCATCACCATCGGAGTGGCCCAGGCGCTGTCCATCGTCCCCGGTTGTTCGCGAAGCGGCATCACCATCTCGGCGGGCCTCTTCCGCAATCTGACGCGGGAATCGGCGGCGCGGTATTCTTTCCTGCTTTCCACGCCGGCAATCGGCGGTGCGGCGTTGAAAGCGCTCTACGACATTCACAAGCACGGCGGCGGGTTGCACGCCCTTGTCACCACGCAGTTCGTCGTCGGGGTTTTGGTGAGTGCCGTGACCGGCTGCGTGGTGATCGCCTGGTTTCTGCAATACTTGCGTCACAGCAGCCTTCGTCCGTTTGTTTACTATCGCGTGATTTTTGGCATAATAGTGCTTGCTCTGGCTTTCATCCGCCGGCCAGCGTGATGAAGCTTCTATCTCCAACACAGCACCGAAAGTTGAACGAAGTCACGGGTTTCCTGCTCCTGTCGCTGGGCCTTGTGATCCTGCTGAGCCTGGTGTCGTACTACGCGCAGGACCCTTCGTGGGACACTGCGTCGACAGCACGCCCCCACAACCTGGTCGGCTACCCGGGCTCCTACCTTGCAGACCTGCTCTTCCAATCGCTCGGCGCCGCGGCGTTTCTTTTCCCCCTGTTGACCTTCCTACTCGCCTGGAAGTGGATCCGGTCGGAAGAATTGCAGGCGGGCGCGGTGAAGATCTTCGGATCGGTGCTGCTCACCATCGGGGTCTGTACCGCGCTCTCTTTCGCGCCGCTGCACATGTTTGGGGGCGCCGTCCGCATCGGGGGCACCGTGGGGCTGGTGTTCGCCACCTGGCTGGTGGATTCGCTGAACTTGGCCGGCGCGTTGTTGGCTACCCTGACCGCCGTGATCGTGGCGGTGTACCTGGTTTCGAACTTCACCATCTCTAAACTGTCCGGTTGGTTCGTGAATGCGACCGCCTGGGTCGCGCGGCGCCGCCAACGGTGGCGTGCCAGGCGTGAACGGGCTCATCAACGGTCTCTCGACAAAGACCGGTTGGCGTCCCTGGAACGGCGCGCACCCAACAGGGAAAAACAGGTTGCCGGCCAGACAGCGGCAGTGATGGAGGCGGGCCCTGGGCCGGCCCCATCCGACGACGATACGCCACCCTGGCAGGAAGAAGAGCCCGCCGCGGCCGCATCCGAGTCGGGCCAGATGGAAGAAATTCCCATCTGCCCCATGGAGACGTACGAACGGGCGCCGGCGCCCCTGTCCCCGCCCCCGCCGATCGAACCCCCGGTGCTGCGGCCCGAGCGCCATTTCCGGCCGCTCATGTTCAAGCTTCCGCCCAGCACCCTGCTCAACGAAGCGCCCGGCCGCAATCCCTATGACGAACAGGAATTGAAAGACACGGCCGTCCGCATCAAGGCCAAGTTCGAAGAGTTCGGCGTGCTGGGTAACGTGACCCAGATCAACCCCGGCCCGGTGGTGACCACCTTCGAATTCAAGCCCGATGCCGGCATCAAGTACAGCCGCATTACCAATCTCACCGAGGACCTCTGCCTCGGCCTGCAGGCCGAGTCCATCCTGATCGAGCGCATTCCCGGCAAGCCCACCGTGGGCGTGGAAGTCCCCAATACCCGGCGGGAACTGATTGCCCTGCGGCAGATGCTGGAATCCGACGAATTCTCGCAATCCACCTCGCACCTCACCATCCCGCTCGGCAAGGACATCAACGGCCGCATCCGGGTGTCCGCGCTGGAATCTATGCCGCACCTGCTGATCGCCGGGTCCACCGGCTCGGGCAAGAGCGTCATGATCAATTCCATGATCATGGGGATCCTGTACAAGGCCACGCCCGACGACGTGCGGTTGATCATGGTGGATCCGAAGCGCGTGGAGCTGGGGATGTACGAAGGCATCCCGCACCTGCTCACGCCGGTGATCATCGACCCCAAGAAAGCCACCAACGCGCTGCGCAACGCGGTGCTGGAAATGGAGCGGCGGCTGCGGCTGTTGGCGGAGTCGGGGGTCCGCAACATCGACCAGTACAACAAGAAGGTTCGGCAACTTCAGGCGGAGCCGCGCGAGCTCTTCGCCGAAGACGAGCCCACCGGGGAAGAGCTGAAGCCGCTGCCCTACATCCTGATCCTGATTGACGAGTTGGCGGACCTGATGATGCTGGAAGGCAAAAACGTGGAGGAGAGTGTGACGCGGCTGGCGCAGATGGCGCGCGCCGTGGGGATGCACCTGGTGCTGGCCACACAACGGCCCAGCGTGGACGTGATCACGGGCCTGATCAAGGCGAACTTCCCGGCGCGCATCAGCTTCCGGGTGGCTACGCGCGTGGATTCGCGGACCATTCTGGATGTGATGGGCGCGGAGCACCTGCTGGGCAAGGGCGACATGCTGTTTCTGCCGCCGGGCTCGTCGCGCTTGACGCGGGTACACGGGGCGTTCGTGACGGAGAGCGAAATCAACCGCGTGGTGGAGTTCTGGAAGTCGCAGGCCAAGCCGGAGTACGACCAGTCGTTCCTGATCGCGCCGCCCGCCGATGACGATGGACCGGCGGAGGGCGACGTGGGGAGCGAAGACCAGGACCCCATGTACGAAGACGCCATCCGGCTGGTGCTGCAAATGGGCAAGGCTTCCACTTCCACGTTGCAGCGGCACTTGCGGCTGGGGTATGGCCGCGCGGCGCGGATCCTCGACATGATGCAGCGCGATGGCATCATCGGGCCGCCCGACGGCAGCAAGCCGCGCGACGTGTTGAAGCGGCCCGACTGGTTGCGGGAAGTGGAAGACCAGGTGAAGTAGGGACGGGTGGATCGAGGACCTGGCCGTCTCGAATCCCGCAACCGCGCCGCACATAAGTGTGCGATAATCCGATCAGAAAAAGCATGAACGGCCACGAATTCCTGAGAAGGCTGAATAAGCTGGCTAAGGGCAGGAAGATTCAGGTCGTTTACGAACCGGTGCACGGCAAGGGCAGCGACGGTACGGTTTTCTTGGGCGCTGAGTACACGACCCTGAAGGACCTGAAAAAGGAGATAGGCCCGGGGTTGCTGAGCAAGATGTGCCGTGATCTCAAAATCAAGCCCAAGGATCTGTAAAGGAGGGCAGTATGCTTGCGTTCAGCTATCCAGCCACATTCCGAAAGGATGCAGCCGGCAGATTTCTGGTTCAGTTTCCGGATTTTCCCCGCGCCGCCACAGATGGGGCGAATCTGCCGGAGGCCATGGTAGAGGCTATCGACTGCCTGGGCAGTTCGATTGCCTTTCTGCTGGCGCATAAACAGGAGGTGCCTAAGCCCGCGGCAGTGAAGCGCGGACAGAAGTCCGTGCCCGTGCCTTTATGGATCGCACCGAAGTTGGCCTTGTACTGGCGAATGCGGGATCTTGGTTTGAACAAGTCAGAACTCGCCCGCAGACTTGGTGTGCGCGAAACGATTATCCGGCGGATGCTCGATCCCGATCACGCCACCAAAGCTGAGAAACTGCAAGCAGCGCTCGAACTGCTGGGGCAAACGGTGGTGCTGGCAGTTGAGGACGCGGCCTGAGGCCTTGCTGGAGCGAGGCTCGCTGCATAGACAAAGTTCAATGAAATCGCCCCTGTTCCGTGTGTTTCTCTGTTGCCTTGCGCTGCCGGTGTTTGGGCAGGCACCGGCGCCGCAGAACCCACCCCAAGACAGCCCCCAGTCCCAGGACCAATCCAACCGCTCGGTGCTCGAAGTCAAGCCCGGCGCTGAGGCCATCAAGAACAAGGATCTGTGGGAGAAAACCGGATACTTCCATCCGTTCGTCCGCATGCCGAAGTACATTCTTCAGGACCAGAAGGCCATCTGGACCAGCCCGTTCCACACTGCCAGGAGCGATATTAAATGGTGGGTGATCTTCGGAACGGCGACCGGCGCTCTGATCGCGACCGATCGGTACACGTCGAAGAATGCGCCCGATACCCCCACCCTGCGGCGAATCGGCGCCGATACTTCTTACCTGGCCTCGGGCTACACCTTGGTCCCGCTCGCCGCGGGCTTCTATTTCCTTGGCACGGCCAGCCACAGCGAGCGTTTCCGCGAATCCGGCATGCTCGCGTTCGAAGCCCTGGTGGATACCGTGCTCGTCGAACTCATCGTCAAGTCCGCGACCGACCGCGCGCGGCCCCTCGAAAGCGATGGCAAAGGGCATTTCTGGGACGGTTCCAACGGACCCTGGAATGGCAGTTTCCCATCGGGGCACGCCATGAGCACTTTTGCGCTGGCCTCGGTGTTCACCCATGAGTATTCGCATCGGTGGTGGGTGAAAGCCTTAGCCTATGGTTACGCCGGGGGCGTGGTGGGCGCGCGCCTGGCGGCGAAGAAGCATTTCCCCGGCGACGTGGTGGCTGGGGGCGCGATCGGCTGGTTTATCGGCGACTACGTCTATGGCAAGCGCCATAACAGCGAACTGGACCACAAGCCCGCCGTCGCCCAAAAAGTGCTCGATCACGTTCGGATCGGCGGCGGAGCGCCTTAAGCGCCTTGGTCATTTTGCCGGTCCTCGCCTGGCGGAGTAAACGGTGGCAAATCCAACACGCGTGGGAATGTTCCTGGGCACCGCCGCCTGCTGCGGCGTCAGTGGCGAAGGAGGTGCCGCAGTTGGACGGTGTTCCTCCCCAAACGCTCTGTACCGAATGAGTTCCTCTGCGACGGCGCGCCGCGTTCGTGTTTGCCCTTACTCTTCTGACCTCGAACGACGGGACAAACAGCGCCTGTCATTCTGCAAAATAGCGTCTACCGCTCTTCATGAGTTATTCGTAGCGCAGCGCTTCCACAGGGTCCAACCGCGCCGCACGCCCGGCCGGCCAGATTCCGAAGAACAGGCCTACTCCCACCGACACCATGACTCCGGAAACCGCGGCCCACAGCGGCACGGCCGTGGGCAGGTTTGGGAAAACCAGCCCGGCCGCCAGCGAAATGAGCCAGCCCAGCATCAGCCCCAAGATCCCGCCCAGCACAGTCAACACCACCGCCTCCGTCAGGAATTGCAGGATGATGTCGCTCTTGCGCGCGCCGATGGCCTTGCGGATACCGATCTCGCGGGTCCGTTCCGTGACGCTTACCAGCATGATGTTCATGACCCCGATACCGCCCACCAGCAGGCCGATCGAGCTCAGAATCACCATCACGATCGCCACCGTGGCTGTCACGCTGTGAAACTGTTCGATCATCTGCTCGGCGGTGGTGATGGAGAACGAGTCGGGATCGTGATACGGCACGCGCCGTTCCAGGCGCAGCACGGTGCGGATCTGATCCTGGGCCTGGTCCAACATTCCGGGGTAAGCAATCGAGATGAGCATATGCTCCGTGGCGTTGGGGAACATCTTGCGCATGGTGAAGTACGGGAGCAGGACGCGCGCATCGTCCTGGCCGGGCAGGGAAGTCGGCGGCCGGTCCATGACACCGATCACCTCGAACTCATGGCCGTCCACATCGATCCATTTGCCAACCGGGTCGCCGTCGGGCAGCAGTCGTTTCTGTATGTCCTCGCCTACCACCACCACGGGCATATGATGCGTGTTTTCGGTATCGGAGAAGAAGCGGCCGTACTTCATGGTGGTGCCGCCGTAGGCATAGCCCGCTTCGGTGCCGCCCATCTGAATGCCGTAGTAGTCGTTCCCTTTAAACCGGGCCCGGCGCAGGCCGCCGCCGGGAAAGAGGTAAGGGCTCACGTGCTCCACCGCCGGACAGCGCTCCGCGATGGCGCGCGCGTTTTCCAGCGTGAGCGGCTTGCGGCGCCGCTCTTCGCGAGTGGCATTCCCCATCGCGGTAGTCTTGGTCACGATCACAGTGGTGGGGCCGAAGCTGCGCAACAGGCCGCTGATGGCCCCATCCAGGCCGGCGATTATGGAACCTACGCCGATCACCGCCCCGGTCCCGATGATCACCCCGAGCACGGTCAGAAACGAGCGCATCTTGTGCTCGATGGTGGTGGCCAGAGCCATGCGGATACCGTTGTTCAGCGAACTGATCGTCATTTCTCCGCCCTCAGAGCCTCGATGGGGTCGAGCTTGGATGCGCGTTGCGCCGGGTAGATGCCGAAGAAGAGACCCACCGTGGCCGACAGCGTCACCCCCACAATGACTGCGGTTACCGGTACGGACATGGGAACGGCAGTCAAATTCCTCACCAGCACCGCGACGATCCACGCCAGCGTCACCCCCATGACGCCGCCGATCGCCGAGAGCATGGATGACTCCACCAGAAACTGGTTGAGGATGTCCTTGCGGCGGGCCCCCACCGATTTGCGGATGCCGATTTCATGCGTGCGCTCCGTCACCACCGCCAGCATGATGTTCATGATCACCACCCCGCCCACCACCATGAATACCGAAACCACTCCCACCGCGGTGGCCGCGATGGCGCCCGTCAACTGGTTCCAGAAGTCCAGCAGGGCGTCGGAAGTCAGCATGGAAAAGGAGTCGTCATCCTTGGGCCCAAGGTGGCGGTAGGCGCGCAGCATCATGCGCGCCTCTTCCTCCGCCTGAATGAGGTGGGCATGATCCACTGCTGTGGCGGCATAGTTCATGCCGCTGCGCGACCCCCAGATCTTGAAGAACGTCTCGATGGGTATCACTAGGTAATTGTCCTGAGATTGCCCAAAGATGGAGCCTTTGGTCTTGGCGACTCCCACCACCTCAAAGGGAATGCCCTCCACGTTGATGCTGTGGCCGATCGGGCTCGCGTCGCCGAAAAACTTGGTCCGGATGTCGTTGCCGATGAACGCGATGTTCATCTTCCGTTGATTCTCGGTCTCCGAAATGAAGTGCCCTTCCACGGACTCGTAGTTGGCGATGACCGCCATGTTGGGAGTGCAGCCCGTCAGTCCTACGCCCTCCGAAGTCTCTTTCCCGCCGTGCACGGTAACGCTCCGGCCGGTGGTCATGCCGATCTCGCGCGTCAGGGTGACGTGCGCCCGCAGGAATTCGAACTCCTCTTTGTTCAGGTTGGGATTGCGCCGGAGCATCTCGAGGAACTTCTTGGGGTCCCTCTGAGTCATGAAGATGCGCGTGACGGTGTACCCGTCGGCCCCCATATTGGAGACATTTTCCGCGATGATGCGGTCCATGCCCGAGATCACGGACATCACCGCGATCAGGGTGGTGGTGGCCAGGATGATCCCCAGCAAGGTGAGGAAGCTGCGCAGTTTGCTTCCGCGGAGCGATTGGACAGCGCCTGTTACCGCTTCCCAGAACGACGCATGCGTAGTGGTCATTTTGAAGGCCTGGAAACCAACATGGGTTTCTCAGCGTTTTGTTCCTTGATCCACCTTATTATCGCCTGATCGGCCCAGAAGCGTTGCGGCTTGCGCCCGATGAACCCGAGATGGCCGCCATGTTCGGTCGCCAACAACTCGATCCGGGAGTTCGCGCGTACGGCCTCCGACGCGAAGATCTCGAACGGAACGAAAGTATCGTCCTTGGCCTGGATCAGCAGCACCGGCACCTGGAGGCCGCCCAGGTAACGGATCGCGGACTGTGTCCGGTAATAGTGCGCCGCATTGCCGAAGCCGAACGATGGCGCGGTGATGGTCTCGTCAATCTGCATTACCGAATCCAGGCCGGCGAAGTTCCGTTTCTGGTAACGCCCGGTGGCGCACAAGCGGTGGCGCATGCGATTCACGAAGCGGCGCTGGTACAGCCGATTGTCGGGTTCGGCGATACGGCGCGCGCAGGCTTCCAGATCGAGGGGCGTGGAAACGGCGCACACGCCGCGGACAAGAGTTGCCGCATCTTCGCCCAGTTCTCCCGCGAGTTTCAGCGCCACATTGCCGCCCAGCGAGAACCCCACCAGGAAAACCGGCGCGTGGCCCTCGCCGCGCAGTTCGCGGAGCACTGCCAGAAGGTCGCTGGTCAGACCGGCATGATACAGCGTCTGGCAGAGCCGCTCGGTGCCGCCGCACGTGCGCATGTTGAACCGGTGAGCGGCGAAACCGGCGCGCAAGGCCGCGGCGCTCAGGCCCTGCATGTAACCGGCCTCTCCCGAGCCCTCCAGGCCGTGGACCATCACGATTTCGCCGGTTGCCTCCCCGGGCGGCCGTTGCGATTCCACCAGCACCTGCACATCCGGCTCGGTGAGGTAGAAGCGGCGCAGGACCGGGAAAGCGTCACCGGAAGGCCGCTTCCAGTAGTGGCCCGCCACGGTCTGTAAATGCGCATTTCGAAACAAAGGCTCGAAGGCGACCATGAAAGCTGCGGAAACCTGTAGTATAAAAGATGTACAACGTATGCGCACCACCATCCTGGTATTGCTTTCGACCGCGCTTGCCTTCGTCGCCACAGCCGCCGATACGGCAAAGCCCTCCCCTCCTTTTACGATCGTGCGTCCGGGAGGTCCGCCGATCCAGCTCAGCCAATTTCGCGGCAAGATCGTGGCCCTGGCATTCATCCACACTACTTGCCCGCACTGTCAGACCCTCACCGGGATGCTAGGCCCCATCGCGCGCGACTACGCTCCCAAAGGTGTGCAGTTCCTGGAGTGCGCCTTCAATCAGGGCGCCGACCAACTGGTGCCGCAGTTTATTCAGCAGTTCCAGCCTTCGTTCCCCGTGGGATGGTCCACGGACGCCGCCGTTCGGACATATCTGCAGTACTCCGTCATGGATACGAAGATGTTCTACGTGCCCCACATGGTGTTTCTGGATCGAAGAGGGATGATCCGGGCGGACTATCCCGGAGAGAGCGGTTTCTTCCAGAACCCGGATACCAATATCCGTGCGCAACTCGACAGTTTGCTTAAGCCCGAACCGGCAACCACCGCCGGCGCCAAGAAGAAGTAGCGTGCCTACCGCTTCGCCGCAACCTTCACGTCCGTGACGTAATACCAGGGATCGCCCACCACTACGGTAGCCTCGATGCGGTCGCCGACGTGGAGTTTCTGGAACTCCGCATCCGGCTTCACGGGATATTCCATGGTCATCGCTTCCATGAAACCGTCGATCTTGCTGGCGTCGATGGTGGCTGTCTTCGCGCTTGCGTCGAGGGCTTTAATCTCGCCTTGCACGGGATATCGCTTGCCCTCCGGCAGTTTGGAACGGCAGCCCGCCAGGGCTAGCGCCAACAGCAGCAGCACCGTGAGTCTTCGTATCACTTCTTTTTCATTATAGGCTTGAGCTCGTACGACACACTTGCGCGGCCAGGAGGCCTTGTTTCGATGGCTCTGGCGCGGGGTGCTTGACCGATCTGGGGAACCAATAAGGGGACCCGCGAAACCACCGGGTCCCCTCCAGGTTGCTCGCTAGGACCGCTGTAGTTCCGCAACCAGTTCCTCCAGGCGATCGTAGCTGATGCCTGCGCCTTTAGCCATTCCGGATGCGATAACCATGTCACGTACTTCCAGCGACGGATAGCGCACTGTCGCCGTGAGCCGCGTCTTACCGCCCTCTTCGCTGAGTTCGGCCGTCACCACCGAGACGGTGTCGGGAAACTGCTCGAAGATCTCGGTGAACACAACCCGGCTTGGCGGGGTGATTTCCCGGTATTCGCCGTGGAAGGCGGCCTCCCCCTTGGGGTGGCGATTGACGAAGCGCCAGGCGCCGCCGGGGCGAAAATCGATTTCACAGACGGGGACCGAGTAGCCCTCGCCCAGCCGGCCCCACCATTGCCTCACATGTTCTGGTTTTGTCATCGCCTCGAACACCAGGTGCCTCGGGGCATTGAACAGGCGCGTCATACGGATTTCGTGATCCGACGGCGTCGTGACCTTAAAAGCTCTCGCTATTTGCTGTGCTGCTTCCTACCATGAGCCTTCTTCTCCTTTGCCTTCAGTTGTTGTACGTACTCGTCCAATCGATCCAGCCGCTCTTCCCAGACTTGTCGGTAGCGTTCGGTCCAATCGGACACTTCTTTCAGGGGACCGGCCTTGATGCGACACCGTCGCCATTGCGCGTCCCGCCTCTGCGCGATCAGTCCCGCGCGTTCCAGTACACGAAGGTGCTTCGAGACGGCGGGCATACTCATTTCAAACGGCTCGGCGAGTTCGCCAACCGAGCACTCGCCCGAAAGCAGACGGGCCAGGATGGCTCTCCGAGTCGGGTCCGCAAGCGCGGCAAACGTGGTGCTCAATCGATCGATAGCCATCGTGCTTCACTAGTTGGTTAATTAACCTAATGGTTTTATACAATGGGCCGCAGTGCTTTGTCAATAGAAAAAAATTGCACCCTTCGGGGTCCTTCGTGGTCAGATTACGAGCAACGCGCAGCGTTTACCCGACGGAGGTGAGGCGTGAGCGCCCGCCAGCAGGCGAGGCAGCCGGAACCGCCTGCGCCACCGCGGGCGGCATGGTCATTTCTTCACATCGTCGCAGGAAGGCGCGGGCAATGCCGCTTCCTTCATCGGAAACTGCCCGTCTGGAACGGGGATGCGCCGTATCTGCAGAGACGTTGCGGAGGGCGGCAGAACGTTGTTGAGCGGAATCGCACAAGGCTGGTGGGACGATAGAAAAAAGAAGAGCTTGTGCTTCACGACAGGCGGCGCGGCGCTTTTGCCAGAGGGGAGTAGCCGCCACTCGGTGACCGGTGGCTTGGGGCTTTTGACAAAGGGAAGTACGTTCCATTTCGTGGCGGGCGGCTCCCCGCTTTTGCCGAAGGAAAACATCTTCCACTTCGCGGCAGGCGGCTCCGCGCTCCTGCCAGATGGAAGCAACCCCCACTTCGTGATGGGCGGCTGCGTGCCTTTGGCCGGCTCCTGGGTGATGTCCGGCTGGCCGGGCTGGCTTTGCCATGGCTCCGCCGGCTTAACGGCATCGGGCTTGCTGGGCTCCGCCACAACGGGCGGCTTGCCGGTTTGTTGGTTCGATTCCGGCGGGGGAGGCGTCTGCGCGAAAAGCGCGGCGCTGAGTAGTAGACCGGGCATCAAGAAACGCATTGTTCCTCCACCTGTAATCTTAGTCCCGTTTCGGGGCTGCGGCGAGATCCCGGCGTTATATTGGGTGCGCGACACAAAAGTGATGGATTGCGCGTTTTCCTTTTTGGACGCTCATTTCTTAAAGTATGTAATACTTTGGACAAGGGAGGCCCCATGCCTGACCCGCTTTCGGCCATTGTGGACGACAGATCCGCTTTGCTCCGGCAGATCTCCGAACTCGGCGATTTCCAGCCGGGTTCCATCACCAGTGCTTCCCGCCGTTGTGGCAGTCCCAGTTGCCACTGCGCCAAACCCAACGACCCCGGCCATGGCCCCCATTTCCAGCTCACCCAGAAAATCGATGGCAAGACA
>JAIQFL010000523.1 GCA_020073365.1 Terriglobia bacterium
CAGTGAGTATCTGTATGTTTCCGAGCGCCCACCGCTCCGGCGCTTAAGTCCCAGAACTCGTCAATGACCCAATTCGCGTGAGCTTGTAAGAGGATGCGAGTTGTTCAGACGGCCGCGCAAATCGGCACGATATTAACGATAATTATTGAACAGCATTACTTCCACAACTCCTTTGATTTGTGTATTGTGACACCGTGTTACAAGCTGTGCTATAGGAGTTCTGAGGCTAAGCAAGAGAAGACGCTCATAGAGGCCCGCTTGGTCAACGGCTTGACCGATCTTGCAGAGTGCGTCGAATCGCCGTTTGCCACGGTGACGGTCTTCGAGGAAGTACCGGACCCCCCCTGTGTCGCGCTCCTCCTGGCCGCCCACCGATTTCCTCGGCTCCTCTTGCCTCCTGCCGGACAATCGTGGATACTGCACTTGAAGAGGGAAATTCATGCAAGTCTACAACGCCAAAGATATGGCCCGTTCCTTCCGTACGGTTCGGGACAATACGATCAAAATTGCGGAAGAGATTCCTGAGGAGCAGTACGCCTTCCGGCCCGCGCCGGGTTCGCACAGCGTAGCCGAGACGCTCGCCCACATCGCAGTCGCGACGCGGTTTCCCCAGCGGCTTCACGGTGACCGGATGACGGCAGTCGACTTCGCCTTTTTCAGCGCCGCCTTCCCGCGCATACTTCAGCAGGAAGCGGAACTCACTACTAAGGCGCAGATCCTGGATGCGCTCCGCCGCGGCGGCGCCGAGTTCACGGGATGGCTGGAAACGCTGTCGGATGAGACATTGGCGGAGCGGATACAGTTTCCGTCGCCCATGCAACCCCCGACGAAGACACGCTTCGAGATGCTGCTGGCCAGCAAGGAGCATGAGATGCACCATCGCGGCCAACTGATGGTGATCGAACGGATGCTGGGGATGGTTCCCCACCTGACGCGAGACTTCGAGGCGAGGCGGGCGCAGATGCAACAGCAACAACAGGCTGGCGCCGGAGCCTGATCGCGGGGAATACCGGGCGCAACCTTTGATCCGGGGCCCGCATCCAACTTAATAGAGAACAAAAGTGTGGCAACCCCGATTCACTCCCGCTCCCAAGGGCAGGAGGCTCAGAGAGAGTGCGCTAACTGTGGCCATGGGGAATCCGAGCACGGCACTACGGGTACTCGGCCCTGCTTGGCCATCGTGGGCAATCTCTTTGATCCCGATTTCTGCCCTTGCGACGAATTTCGGCCCAAGGCAGCCAAAGTAAAGGCTGCATAGCCCGCGAAGGTAGCGAAGGCCGCATAGCCCGCGAGGAATCCCTGCTCGTTTTCCGATAATGAGAGTTATGACGGACGTGACGATCCGGGAGGCTTCCGAGGCCGACCTGCCGGCCATTCTGGGCGCGTACGCCGATTCGGGCATCGATGCCGGCCGATCCTTCACTGTGGAAGAGGCCAGGGAGCACCTCGCCTGCTTGCGCCGTTATCCCAGCTACCGCGTATACGTGGCTCTGGTGAATGCGGAGGTCGCTGGTACGTATGCCTTGGTGATCCTAGACAATCTGGCCAAGCGCGGCGCCAGGTGTGGCATTGTCGAGGACGTGGCCGTCACGCCTGACCAGCAGGGGAAAGGTATCGGACGAGCCATGATGGAGCATGCCCGCGAGCAGTGTCGGCAGGCCGGCTGCTACAAGCTCACCTTGTCGAGCGGCCTGCCCCGGGAGGGCGCCCACCGATTCTACGAGGCCCTGGGGTTCGAGCGGCACGGGTATAGCTTCCTCATCCGGCCGTGAGGCTACACACGGGGCCCGCGAAGGAAAGCCTCGGGTAACGTTCCGTCTGTCCCCGGTTTCCAAAGAAACTGATCGAACGGGATCTGGATGCCGGGCAACAAGTCGCTGTGGATCGCCTGCTCCTCGTGTACAACCGCGGCCATGCCCGCCTTGTAGATGTATGCGTCCCGTGTCACCGGATAGATCAGCCAGACTTCCTGCGCTCCGTGACGGAGAAACAGCCGCACCTTCTGGATCAGCTTCGTTGCCCGATCCTCGCCGGAGACTACGTCGAATACCATTAAAGGTGCGCCCTCGTAATACTTGCCACCGGGCTGATTTGCGTGGGTGATGCTGACGTCTGGACGCAGCCAGGACCGCGGATCGCTGGTCAATAGGTACCCCATCTCCATGAACACTTCACCCAGCGCCTCGGTCTGTTTCATTCGCCGATCCTCCACCGCGGCATCCAGCAGCTTGAACAGGTGCTTGGTGTCCTTCATGTGCGAGCGTTCCGGCGGTGGCATCTCAACCAATTCTCCTTCTAGAAGTTCGAGATCCTCCGGCCCGTCGGGCAGGCGTTCGAATTCCTCAAACGTCATCCTTGCGGCGACAACTGTGCCCATGGCACTCATCATACGGCTCCCGACTCTCCAATGCTATGCGAGAACGCGGAAAATGCGCCGATCGCTTCACCAACTTTGGGCAGGTCGGTGACGTCGGTGATCTGCCCCACGCGAGCTGGCAGACGACAGAAGGCGATCGTCTGTCCCACTTACAACCGCCCGAACAGCCGGTTGAAGAATTCGCGTGTGCGCTGGCGGATATCGCGCAGGGTCACGTCCAGCCGCTCCTGGTGCAGATGCTCGGGTGTCCAGCGCTTCACCAGGTTGGTGAGCACCGCGAACTGCGACTGCGACGTGGGCAGGCTGCCCTCCGCATGGCCGGCGGAAACGCGCTGGCCGTGATCCACCGCGCGGTAAAACGTGGCGGCTTCGCGCAGAAAGTCGGCATCCTCGCGATCCAGGTGTCCCATCTTCTCGATCACATCGATCCGCTCGGGGGTGTTCAGCACCTTATAGAAAATCCCCGCGCCCTTGAGCCGCAGGTACATCAGGGCGAAGTCGATATCGTAATACCCGCCCACGCCCGCCTTGAGCGGATTGCGCGGCCCCTGCTCCCGCTCCAGGCGCGCGCGCATCTCGGCCAACTCCTTGCGCGACCGCATGCTCTGGCCGTAGCGCCGCCAGTCCACGTCCTGCAATTCGTGCAGAAACTCGGTGGCGCGTTCCACGTTGCCGGCCACCCCCCGCGACTTCATGTACGTGATGCCTTCCCAAGCCTCGGCGTGGCTCGCGAAATAGGTCTTGTACGCGCCTTCCGACTGCACCAGGTCGCCTTCGCGGCCGTTGGGCCGCAAGCGCGTATCCACCGCGAACATCACTCCTTCGCTGGTGTAGCAGCTCATGGTCTGGATCATGCGTTCGGCCACGCCCGTCCAGAATGCGTGCTCGCCGGCGTCTTCATCGGGGATGATGAAGACCAGGTCGGCATCCGAGCCCAGGTCGAACTCGCCCATGCCCAGGCGGCCGAGTGCCACCACCATCATCTGGTCGGTGGGCATGTAGAAGGGGCTGGCCGGAGGCGGCGCCTCGTTGAGGGCGATGCGGTATGCCGCGGCGATCACGCTGTCCGCCAGCACCGAGGTCTTGCGCAGGGTCGTGAAGATCTCGGGGGCCCGGAGAATGCTTTCACTCTGGATGCGCAGCATCTGCCGCCGGTAAAAGCGACGCAGGTTTGCGCCGTCCTGGAGCGGACCGCCCTCGAGTTGAAACGGCTCCCCGATCTCGTCCAGCAGTTCGGGGTAGCGTAGCAGATCATCAGCGAAGTACGGACTATGCTCGAAGATGTCGATCGTTCCCGCGGCGAGTTGGGGGTCCGCGTTCAGGCGGTCCAGCAGATCGGGATTCGCGAAGGCCTTCTCCAGAAAATGCTCGAAGCGCTCCCGGCCGCGATGCAAACCGCTATCGGCGAGCGCTTCGGCCAGTTGCGGCGCCCGCTGGTCCAGAAAGCGCGTCAGGTTGCTGGCCGGCGCCCGCGCCTCAAGTTCTTCCTCGACCGCCGCCGGCGCCGGTACGGTGGTGTAGTACAACGGCTTCTGCGCGTGGATCACGCGCTCATAGATTTCGACCACCGCCGTGCGGTGCTCTTCCAGCTTCTGTTGGAGCGTCTCCGCGGTGGCTGCCACTCCGGGGCTTTCCGGCGGCAGCTTCCTGGCCAGGATGGCGAGCCGATCCGGGTCCGCCGGCAACGTGTGGATCTGGCGGTCCTCGTCCATCTGCAACCGGTGTTCGAGACATCGCAGGAACCGGTAGGCGGCGGCCAGGCGCGCATACTCGCCGTCGGAAAGGAGCTGTTTGTCGCGCAGGCGGAACAGCGCCAACATCGTCCCGCCGTGACGGATCCACTGCTCCCGGCCGCCATGCAGACGCTGCAGGCACTGCACCAGGAACTCGATATCGCGAATTCCACCCGGCATGAGCTTGATGTCCAGACCGTTCTGGAGACCCCGCTTGGCGGCCATCTTTTCGGTGATCCGCTGGCGGGTTTCGGAAACCGCTTCTACCGCGCGAAAATCCAGCGAGCTCTGGTAGATCAGCGGCTCCACAAACTCCAACAAGGCCGCTCCGGGTTCGGGCTCGCCGGCGGAGACCCGCGCTTTGATCAGCATCTGCTTTTCCCAGTCGCGCGCGCGCTCGCTGTAGTAAGCTCGGGCGCCCTCCTCGGAAATGCAGATCTCGCCCAGAGTGCCGTCCGGCCGCAGTCGCAGGTCCACGCGGTAGCATTGGCCGTCGGCGGTATACGACGAGAGCAGCGAAGTGTACTGGTTGGCGACCTTCTTATAGAACTCCTTGTTGCTCACGGGAGAGCGGCCGTCGGTTTCGCCGTTGCCGCCATAGACGAACATCAGATCGATATCGGAACTGTAATTCAGCTCGCCGCCTCCGAGTTTGCCCAGCGAGATCACCGAAAAACCGCAAGGCCTGCCATCGGCGCGGCGCGGCTCGCCATGACGCATCGCGAATTCCGCGCGCGTGCGCCGGTAGGCCAGGTCGAGAATCGCGTCGGCCAGGTTGGAGAGCTCATGGGTTACTTCCGAGAGAGTAGCCACGCCCAGCACATCGCGCAACACGATGCGCAGCAACTGGTGGCGCCGGAAGCGCGCCAGGTCCACCGCCGAGGGCACGCCCTGCTGGTCCTTGCCGAGGAATTCCAGCAGGCGCTGCTCGTACTCCTCCGGCGTGAGCGCACGATAGAAACTCCCGGAATTCGCCACTTGCAGGAGGCGCTCCGGATGCCGCAGCACCGCCTCGGAAAGAAAGGTGCTGTAAGAGAAGAGATTCACCGCCGAGCGAAGCGCCGCGGGCGAACTGCAGACTCGGTCGAAGCCCCCTGGCGATTCCAAGCGGAGCCGTTCGAGAAAATGAGTGGCTGTGGGGACATCCGGCACCGAGCCGAGCAGAAGCTGAATGCGCGTCGCAATACGTTCCGGGAGCACCGCCCCCCATCGGATTGCGTCGAGCGAAATCTGCATGCGTCAGGCCAGTTTAGCCACGACAGCAATTATATCTCCAGGACCCACCGGGCCGGGTGAAACCACGCTGGCATAGAATCCGCTCATGCCCCACCGGGGAGAGGCAGGGTCGCGATCCTTCACACGACTGTCGTAGATTTCCTGCTTGATCGATTCACCGTAGACATCCAGTTGCAGGCAGGGCCCGCGCGGTTGCGTGATTTCGAGCCACGCCCCTCCGGCGCGGATCTGATCGCCGATGCGAAGGTCGCGGATGGTGAGACCGCGCGTGGTGAGGTTCTCCCCCAGCGCGCCGTAGAAAACCGGGTACCCGCGGTTTGCCAGGTCGTCGATCACCTCTGCCGCAATAATAAGGATCGCCTGCCGCTCCCCGCCGTGAAATTCCGGGTGAGCGTGCCGGTCGCCTTCAATTCCCATATGCGTAATCATGCCTAGCGGAATGGCCCGCTTGGGGAGGCCACCAAGCGAGATGCTGACTTGAACGATGGTGCCTTGCACAAAAGATCTTGGGCCACGAATGAACACGGATGAACACGAATAAAACCATTGCTCGGTTTTCTTATTCGTGTTAATTCGTGTTCATTCGTGGCCCATAGTTTTCTAAATGTCGTAATACAGCGCGAATTCGTACGGGTGGGGCCGCAATCTCACCGCCTCCGCTTCGTTCTTCCGCTTGTAATCGATGAACGTCTCGATCAGCTCCTCGGTGAACACGTCGCCGCGCATCAGGAACGCGTGATCGTCTTCGAGGCAGCTCAGGGCTTCGTCGAGCGAACCTGGCATCGACGGAACGCTCTTCATCTCCTCCGGCGACAGGTCGTAAATGTCTTTGTCGAGCGG
>JAIQFL010000524.1 GCA_020073365.1 Terriglobia bacterium
GCGGAAAAGGCGCCGTTGACGATGCGGATCTTCTGATCGGGCTGGCGCGTCAGGAGTGGGTCCAGCACGCGGACGGGGCTATCGATCCGGTCGACCTCTTTCCCTCCGATGGTGAGACGGAACTGGAGCGTGTAGTCCCCGTTGGGGAGGCTCGCGATATTGAGTGGGATGTTGCGGCTTTCCCCCGCGTTGTTTTACCTAAGCCAGAAGCGTTGGCTGGAAGCGATCAAATCGTTTGAAGAAGCCACGAAGGAAACCCCCGAGTATTACGGTAATCATTGGGGAATTGCCAAAGCACAGAGCGAGTTGGGCAAGTTACATGAAGCCAAGCAATCGCTGGAGTGCGCGCTGGACGACCCAGGACTGCGTTCGCCCGCCAAAGAAGAAATCGAAGAGATGCTCGCTGACATCTCGCAGCGAATCACTACGGCGTGTTGACAGCGAGTCACGAGAATGGGCCGACGGCATGAGGGGAACTCGCCGGGGGGTGCGAATCCGGTGTCAGTGGACGTGGAGTCGGGCACCCGGAAGCGATCCACTTTGACGCATACTCGCCTATGCTGAGACTGGCCAGAGCGCGGCGCCGGAGGAATTACTCTCTCCTGGTCGGACAGCGTTAACCAATTCCGGCCGAATCACGCGCCACTCGGAAAGAGCCAACGTATGCGGGCAGCGCCCAAGCCGGAATCTTGGCGGCTGGGCTGATCACGCCCGATAGCTGTTGCGAAATCTTTTGCGCCAAGCCGAAAGGTTGGTAAACACTTCGCGACAAGCCAGGATCTATTGATCGCACGACGGTCGGGACGCCGGGCCCAAATCAGCGGTCAGCAGGGTTGTTCACGCCAGCCGGCCTGGCGTGTTTTGCAGCACCCCGGGTGGCCACCTTAGGCCGTCTCGGCGGCGGCAATTCGTTCCCATCGAAACCCCGCCTGCCACCTCTCGACCACGCCCACCGAGCCTGGCAAGTGGTACCCCGCCAGCAAGCAACGGTCGGCGGCCGCGCGGTCGAGCAACAGCTTCCGCGTGCTCACCGTCTCTTCGCGCGCCAAGTCGAACGCGCAGACCCAATCGGGATGTTCGAACTGCGCCGGATGGACTATGGCATCGCCTACGCAGAGCAGTTGCCGCCTTCTCGAAGATATCAGGACGGCGGCATGTCCGGGCGTGTGCCCAGGCGCAGGAAAGACCAGTATTCCCGCCGCGACTTCGGTCGGCCCTTCGAGCAGTCGCATGCGGTCCCTGGCGGGCTCCAGGTGATCGCGAACACCTGCTGCGATCAGGGCCTCCAGCGGCCCCAAGCCATACATCCGTCCGGCTTCCAGTTTCGCCCGGGTTTCGGCCGCCGTCCAGAACTCGTACTCCCGTCGCATTATCACCACGGACGCATTCGGGAATTGAGACATTCCCCCGCTGTGGTCCGGATGCCCATGGGACAGGATGATCAGGTGGATGTCGTCCGGCGAGAAGCCCGTCGAAGCGAGGCTTTCGAGCAGCTTTCCGGTGTCGGGACCGAGCGCGCCGGCGCCGGTGTCGATCAGGACACGCACCGGTCCGGTATCGACAAGCAAGGCGATGTAGGGTGCGGACAGATGCTCGGGGGGCTGGGCTCCGGGCGGAAGGATGGTCCATCCGGGGTAGATCAGCTCGCCGTCATTGAGGGACCAGCAGTTGTAGTCACCGATTCGGAAGCTCCCGGCGTCTCTCATGTGTTCCTCCCCGCCGCGGCGGCATAATCCTGCACGGTCGTGAGCCTCCGCGGCAACAAGGTCAGTGTTTCGTTCATTTCCATCGGGCAGCCATGGGCGTATCCCAGCATCAGCGCGGCGAAGGTGCAGCCCATCGGGTCCATGGCTTCCGCGTATTGTTTCTCCAGCGCCGCCTGGGGAACGTGCTCAACCGCGAACGGACTTTCCGTAACCTGCTCAAACAACCGCACCACTTCAAGCGGCGATAAGGCCTGGGGTCCGGCCATGAGGAGCGCTCGGTTGCGGACGGCCGGGTTGCCGTGCGCATCTACGGCGAACCCCGCCACGTCCCGGTAAGACACCCAAGATATGGGCTGCTTGCCGTCGCCGTAGATCGTCGCACGGCGGTTCGCGTAGTCGAAGCCGAGCGCGGGGCTTAGCCACACCTCCATGAAGAAGTTGGCAAGCAGGACCGTGTACTCCATCCCGCTTCCTTCGAGCGCGGCAGCCACCTCTTGCTTGGCGCTGAACAGCGGGCACTCGTATGGCTGGCGCGGCGGAACTGACACGTAGATGAACCGCGTGACTCCGGCGTGTTTTGCCACTTCGACGAGGTTCAACTGCCCCAGGCGGTCCACCGTTTCGATGGAGTCGCCCTCCTGGCGGGAGATCGTGGACGACGCAGTGGAGACCACCGTCTCGACTCCATCGCAGGCCCGGGCGAGCGATGCGGGATCCTTCAGGTCCGCGATTGCCGTCGCGGCGCCCATCGATCGAAGCGCCGCGACTTTATCCGGCGCCGAACCGGTGCGCGCCATGGCTCGAACGGTCTGGCCCGCCGCGCGCAACCGGCCGCAGATTTCGCTTCCGAGGAGCCCAGTGGCTCCGGCTACCAGGATCATATCTGCCTCCTGTTACAGCTTGCGCCCGAAACCGGTTTGAGACAAGCGGGTGCGATTTGCCGACGGAAGGCGGAAACCTGTCCCACGGACCGCCGAACACGCGGACATTTCCGTACTATTGCCCTTGGCCGTTGGCGACGCAGGTGCCGCTCTCGACGTCTCCGATACCGGTCTCGAAGCAGGTCATCCCGTGGGGGATCAGTGTTCTGAAGTTGAACGGCTTTCCATTCATCGTGAAGGTGCTGGACGAAGTCAGGGTCAGCGAGAAGGTGACCGTGCCCGACACCCCTTCATCGGCGCTCTGGAAGAGCCCCGCGCTGCGGACGAACTTTGCCACGGGTTCCCCCCAGGTGCTCCGGTTGGTGGGGTCGCGCCAGTCGCGGAGATCGGGCCGGTTGCTGTAATAGATGGTGGCCTCTCCAGGGACAAACATCCCGAGGAAGTTGAAGGCCCCATTGGGGGGCAGGACGGTCATGCTCCAGTCCGACACGAAGATCAGGTAGGCATGCTCTTTGTCGGCTACCGGGGCGCCGAACAAGGGGCCCGCGAAGAGGGACTTCATGTCGAAGTCGCCGATGATCGGCCAGTACGCGATGCAGATACCCGTGGTTTCCGAGGTCATGACAGTCAAGCCGGTGAATGCCATAGCCATTTGGGAAGCGCCTACGGGATCCGCGGCCTGTGTTGAGACGAACGACCCCAGAAGCAGAATTCCCATCAGTACGAACGTCGAGGTTTTCATATATATCTCCTTATCTGGGCGGCGAGCAGCGCTTTTTTGGCTGCGCTTTCGAGCGGTCTCGGACCGGGTCTCATTTCCACCCGTTAAAGAGCATGAACCGCGCGCCGCCGCCAGGAAAGGTGGCTGCTGGTGACCGGGACGTGAACGTTCACGTGAACGAGGTGTCGGTGAGCAGGCCCCGCGCGCGGAGAGGCTCGAACAGAGGCTCCACGTGAACCCACACCATCCAGCCCGCGTGCAGCGCGAAGGCCGTCTTGAGCGCGGCAAGCGCGCCGTCAAAATCGCCCAGCGCCGTAGCCACCAGGGCGCGCTCGTGCCCGGTGGGCGCCCGCCGTTGTTCCAGCGCCAGCAACTCCTCCAAGATCTGTCGCGCGGCAGGCCCGTTTCCGCTCGATGCATGGGCGTACCCGAGGGTGCCCAGCAGGAAGGGCAGAAATGAGCCGTCCTCCGCTAACTCGCGCGCCTTCAGGCAGGCCCTCACGGCGTCCGAGTATCTGTTTTGGGCGCAGTAGATGCGCCCAAGCAATGCGTGGCTCCGGTAGAAGCCCGGATGCAGGGCGATGGTCCGCCGGGCCTGTTCGGCCGCTTCGCCGAACTGGCGGTCACGGTAAAGCACAAAACCGGTGTCGTTTGCTATAGGCGCCGAAAGCGGCTCCAGCCGTTCCGCTTCCCGCATTTCGTCGAGCGCCTGCACCATTTTTCGGGAGCGGAGGAAGACCAGTGTGGCATGCCAGTGGTGGGCCGTGGCGTGGGCCGGATCCAGTTCGAGGGCCTTACGAAACTGCTCTTCGGCGGCCTCGTATTTACGGTCGTATAGGATTGTGATCGCGGCCAGCGCCGACCAGGCTGAGGCCAGGCCGGGGTCGATCGCAACCGCCGTCTGCGCCGCTTTCCGCGCTAGGGGCATGCAGTCGTGCGGCCGGGCCAAGCCATGCATGTTCAGGATCACGTGACACTCCGCGATCCCAGACCAGGCCTTGGCGGCGCGTGGGTCGCGGCCGGTCGCAGCCGAGTACAGATCCAGGGCGCGGCGGAGCCCGGTTTCCGTTCGCTGATTCCAGGCGTAGCGCGCCTGAATGTAAAGCAGAGCCCCCTCGGGATCTGTAGCCGAACTGGTCGGCGGGGTTCCAGAGGTGAGCGAGGAGGCGATGGCGGCGGCGATTTCCGCCTCGAGTTCCAGGATGTCTCGCAACTTCCGGTCGTACCGGCTAGCCCAGATTTCGTAGCCGTCGGCGGCGGACAGCAGCCGGACCGTGATGCGATAGCGATCCGAGTCGCCGCGCACCGCCCCTTCGATCAGCAGGTCCGCGCCGAGCCGCTGCCCGATCTCGCGGACATCCGCCTCGCTGCCTCGGAAGCGAAAGCTCGATGTTCGCGCGACCACTCGCAAGCCCTCGCTGCGGGTGAGCAAGTCGATCAGTTCCTCGGCCAGGCCATCGCAAAAGTACCCGGCCGAACCGTCCGCCGTGAGGTTCATGAAAGGCAGCACGGCCACGGTCCGCACCGCTGCCGCGGGCACCGGCTGCTCAGTGGTGAAAACCGGCTGATAGCTACCCGGCCGGTAGACGATGCGATGGGTGTCGCTACTGCCTTCAGTTGCGTAGTAGGCCGCCAGCCTTTCCCGCAGCTTCCGCGCCTGCGCCCGGACGATGGTGTCCTGATGCGGATCGAACGACGCCGGACGGCCCAGTCCCTCGACGCCGACTGTGTACTCTTTAAGAGTCTCCCCTCGCCCGGCCAGAGCCGCTTCCACCGTATACCGAAGGAGCCGGCGAAGCGATTCCGACGCGCGGAAGAGCGAGCTTGCCAGGATACGTTCGAGGTGCTCACGCACGACTTCCGCCGTTGGCGCGCCGTCCAGCATGATCGTAACTGTACCACCGCCGTGCTAACGCTTCAACGCATAGCAGACAACAGAGTCTTTAACTCGAGACTCTTCTCTTCATGCTCCTCGAGAGCCCTTCGCGGTGTCATGATCCCGTGCCGAGCGCCTGGGGACTGTCGCGTCTGGCGGCGGGCAACTTGTTCGGCGTCGACGCCTATGATGGCGTGACTTTGGTCGCGACTGCGGCCGTATTGTCCGCTATCGCCACCGTTTCCGGATTCCTGCCACTTGTGCCTCACCCGGGAAGATGTTGGGGATGATGAGCCCGGCCAGGTCCCCGCGCTTCCGCCCGAACATCTCGCGCCCGGTTAGTGAATCGACTCGACGGAGACCGGCTTCATCTGCGAGCTTGCGTGTGATCCGGCGGGTAGCAAGCCCCTGGTAATCGGCATCCGTCAAGTCCGAGCCGAACGAGCTGAGGAGCTTCGCCGGGTTGTTCATCGCTCGGCTCCCCGCGGTGACCGAGGTTGCAGCGCTTCAACTCGGATCCCGGCGAACATCGCCCGACTCGCCCGACTCGATTGTTCATTGGATTTGGGCGCACGAATGTTTACAATGGTCATGAGCGGTATTTCCTTTTGAAGTGATGAGGCTTGGAGGTCAGAACTCCAAGCCTTTTCCGTTTCAGAGCCAAATGAAAAAAGCCCTCCGGTTGCCGGAAGGCTCATTTGCGATCCCAAGATGATCGGGACGACCCCGAACTGCTATTCCAAAAACGAGCGCTCGCACGAGCACCGGCGCGGCCCGGACGATTCTAGCCCAAGTTCGTCACAGAACCGGCCGAACTTTGGCTAACTCGTTCAGAATCAGTTCATGCACTGGCCGAGTCTACACTACATCTGCGATTGAGTTCGAAGCGGTCGGGGAGGTTGATGTGGAGCTGGTAAAGGAGGGATTTCTGTTCGGCGTTGGGTTCGGTGACACGGCGGAGACGAAGCTCGCGACCGTCGGTGGTGGGAAGGATGATGT
>JAIQFL010000092.1 GCA_020073365.1 Terriglobia bacterium
TCGATGCCTATTGGAAGTTTCACGAGCAACAGGAATACGAACGAAACCACGCCTCGCACTATGCCAATCACCGTGTACCTGGGACCGTTCCGTCCACAGTTTCCTCATCCCGGACTAGCCGTCGCGGCAGGCTGAAAATCGTCGGCAAGGAATGACAGGCGTACTGGGCCTTCGCACCCGCGAACTCCCTCACACCCAGAGACTCGCAAAATCCAAAAGAGCTACACCCATGTGGACTCCCGACAGCCGGTTCCTGCTGTTCGCAGGACCCATGGAGATGTCTTGGCTGCCCGGGGACGGAGCAGGCGAACCAATGCCTCTGGAGCCAAGGTCTCAGTCCGGCGAACACGTCCGGCAAGTTCCGCTTTCCGTTTCACCGGATGGGCGAACTCTCATATACCTGAAATATAGTGCGGTCACCGGCCCGGACCTGTGGACGGTGCCTCTCAAAGCCACGGGAGGCGGTCTTGGCATCGGAAAGGCGGAACCGTTTCAGGCCACTCCAGCGCTTGAAACCCAGGCGCGGTTTTCGCCCGACGGGCAATGGATCGGGTTTAACTCTACAGTCTCGGGATCGTGGGAAATATATGTGCAGAGCTTCCCGCCGCGCGGCGCTCCGGTTCAGGTGTCCAACGGAGGCGGCCGGATTCCGATGTGGTCGGAAACCAGTCACGAATTATTCTACGCCACCGAACGGCAGCGGATCATGAAACTGTCCTATGCGATTCGCGGGGATTCCTTCGTGCCGTCACCACCGGTGGCGTGGACCGAACGTCGCTTTGCCGATACGGGGGTGGTTCCGGCGCTGGATCTGCATCCGGACGGCAAACGTTTCGCCGTGCTGATGCCGGCGGAGCCCCCGGGCCACGAGCAATCGCCGAACCATGCCACCGTGCTTCTCAACTTTTTCGACGAGGTCGAACGGCGAGTTACGGCGCACAAATAGTCAACGGAATCGGGCGGGAAGCGATCGGGCCGCAAGCTCCGGACCGAGCCAAAAGGAGGTTACTGCCGGATCGACGACCGATTCGCCCCCGAACGCCGTAGGCTCGTGACTCGTCTGCGGCGCCCAATGACGTCGACGAAAGCCACGGTAAACGCTGCGACCAGGCAGGAGTAATCTTTAACGAGCCTTCTTCCGGTTAGCGGTCGGACAGGAGATCCCAGAGATTTGATACACTGTACCCGCCGGGTCGCACATATGCTTCAGACAAAAATGGCGCCATCGAGTCCGGCGTTGCGACCGTACGTCTGGGCGTATGGCATGACTACGGGTCGGGTCGGCTCCGTACCGCTCGTTATCCCGCTGCCGGCACGGCCGAAGCAACTCCTGACGTTCTCCTTCGCAGACCCTTACTACATCCATCGCCCTGGGTCTGATCATAGTGACGCCGCGCCGCGTATCACCGTGGTGGGTCCTCAGACACACGCTCGGGCTGGCTTGTCGGTCCGCGGACGAATCGACAACTTCACCATTCATTTCCAACCATCTGGCTTCAACCGGCTGTTTGGCATCCCCATGACGGAACTGACGGATGCAGCGTATGACGCGTCCGCCGTCATCGGACCTGAGATCCCGAGGCTCGAACATGAGCTTGGCGATACTCCCGGCTTTGCCGAGCGAATCCAACTCGTCGAGGAGCGCCTCATCCGTATGCTCGGTCGCCACGGTACAGTGGACCCGGTCGCCATTGCGGCGAACAGCCTGTTTGCGAGCAACGGCATTCATCGCGTCTCGTCATTGGCGACCGATGCCGGGTTGTCACCACGACAGTTCGAGAGGCGTTTCCTCGCGCAGGTCGGCGTGCCGCCGAAACTCTATGCTCGAATCGTCAGGTTCAACGCCGCCCTGGACCACAAGCTCAGATTGCCTAGCCGTGCGTGGAGCCGCATCGCCAATGATCACGACTTCTACGATCAGATGCATTTGGTGCACGACTGTCGTGCCTTCACGGGAGAGTCCCCTTCACGGTTCCTGGCGCACCTCGAGCGCGTGCCCGAGTTCCATACGTTCTTCGCGACTGAAAACCATCCGCGACAGAAGTAAAAGTCTGCCCAGCGTCGCATTCTTACTATCTTTTCAACGCCGCCATTCACTATCATCCTTCAAGTGACCCACTTCTCCACCATGGAGCGTGCGGGGGTCCGAGAACATTCGGTCCGGGGGGCCGTATAGGTCTCACATTTGCAGCCGATGGAGAATTGTTCATGAATCGAACCGTTTTGGCGACGCTTGCGGTAATTGCCTTGTCAGGATGCACGACACGGGATTCCGCAATGACGAACACACCGCCGGCACTCAGTGCCGATGATGAATCGGCACTCCGGGCGCTCGTGAACGGGTTCGCGAACGCCTGGAATCAGCATGACATGAATGCGATGCACGAACTCGACACAGAAGATGTGGAGTGGATCAACGTGGTGGGCCATTATTGGCGTGGAAAGGTGAACGTATACAAGGGGCACACAGCAATTCACAACGGCATGTCCGCGGGGACCAGTATGAGCGTCGAATCCGCGACAATCCGATCGATCGCGCCTAGCGTGGCGATAGCCGTTGCGACCATGCATTTCGGCGCGTCCCCCGACCCCCGTTATGCGTGGGCGGTTGGCGCGAAGACAAGAGGTTCGTTTACGATGGTCAAGCGCAATGGCATCTGGAAGATTGCGCATTTCCAGAATACGGTGATCGACCCTAAAGCAGAGAATCAAGATGCCACCAAGTGGGAAGGTCCCGGTTATCCCCTTCCCCGCGATCGATAGTCCGAGGAAACCCCCTGCTCGAATCTCCAAAGATGCGCGATCGACAACTCGGTGACCAGCGGTTGGGCCGTCTGGGTTTTACTGCTCTCCCTCGGGATTGTTGTTCTGCTTTTTGGACAACTCGCGATCGGCGCGGGATCGATTACCTCATCGAACAGCAATTCGTGCGTGCCTCACGAAGTCCTGCTGCCCGACAGGTTCAGCCGACGCCCGCCGGACGGCCTAGCCGTAAACAGAAGCCCTGGCGCGGCCAATCCGAATAGGTCCTCGCTAACGGCGTAGTGTAGACACATGATGGCGGATCGGGCGCAGCCCAGGATCACTCGCCCCTTGGCGACTACTCGCGGGGAATCCGGTGCTGCGGGGCATCGTGTAATACTAAAGCCAGTGCCACGACATGTTGATCGGCGTCGTAATCCCCGCGTTCAACGAGGAGTTGTGCCTTCCGGCAACGTTATCCAGCCTTCGGGACGCTATCTCTGCTTGCAGGTGCAGCGTGGAGCTGATCGTTGTCGATAATGAGAGTGCCGATCACACCAGGGAGGTCGCGCGGTCATTCGCCGCGACTGTCGTGTACGAGGTCGTTCACAATATTTCAAGGGTTCGAAACGCCGGAGCAAGCGTCGCCCGTGGCGATGTTTTGGCCTTCGTTGACGCCGACACGATTGTCCCGCCTTACTTTCTCGACAGAGTCGCGGAGGCCATGGGCGACACTGCTTGCATCGGTGGCAGCCCGGACATCGTCCACATGCCAGCATCCAAACTGTTGCGAGCCTACTTAAGAGCCTGGCGCTGGCTCGGAATCCGACTGGGCATGGCCCAAGGCGCAGCTCAGTTCTGCCGGAAGTCGGCTTTTGACATCCTGAAGGGCTATGACGAGTCGTATTTCATGGGAGAGGATGTGGATTTCTACTGGCGGCTGCGCAAGCTATGTACAAAACCAGGCGGCTACCTGAGTTTTCTTGATGATGTAAAGGTTGTCCCCTCGCCCCGCCGGTTCGACCACACCCCAACATGGCGCACGTTGATGTGGACAAATCCCGTGTTCATTGCGCCGTTTCGGAAAAGGGGTTCAGCCTGGACAGCATGGTACGTCAAACCCCCGCGTTAGCAGATGGCTCCCCGATAACGGCGAAGGGGCGAGTAGCAAGCACGACCGCCAACGGTAATTCCGGCGCGTGCTGATTTGGTCGCCACTTCGCGACAAGCCAGGATCTGTCGGCCTGAAAGCCTGTTTCGGGCCCACGATCGGCCAAAGTCCGAGTAGGGACTACACGGCGGTGTGGATCTCCAGCTGGATAATGATCCGGAAACCGTGACTCGAGGCGCGCGGGACCGCTATTTGGAGGCTCGGTATACGATCTTGCCGCCGACGATGGTTAGGACAGATTGCGTTTTGGGTAAGTCTTCCAAGGAGCACTTCAGTATGTCCTGGGAAAGGACCGCGATGTCGGCAAGTTTGCCCGCTTCCAACGTCCCTTTCTCCCGTTCCTCAAACTCTGCGTAGGCCGAGGTCCTGGTGTAAGCGGCGATGGCCTCTTCGCGCGTGAGGTTGACGGGAGCACCATCGCCCGTGGATTTCGAGATGAGCATGATATTCAGAAAGGGATTCATTCCGGCTGTGCGCCCCTCGGCATCCGTACCGATGGCCAGCGGAATACCTGTATCTGGCATGGTGCGGTTGGGTTGGCCTGCCAGCGACATGTGCGTCGGATTCACCACGACCACCACCCCCAGCTTCCGAACCTGCGGCAGGAGATCCGGCGAGATTCCGTTGCCGTGTTCGATACGTACACGCCTGGCGCCCCAGACCCCGGCGCCGCCAGAGTGCTCCAGCAGACTGAGGACCGTTTTCGTGGTCCGGTCGCCGATGGCGTGAACCATGAGTTGCGTCCCGGCCCTTCGTGATTCGTCCAGAATGGCGCGGATTTCTGAGTCGGGAAAGTTGATCGCCCCCGACCACGCAGGATCGTCGGCATAGGGTTTGGACATGGCTGCCGAGTGTTCCATCGGCGTCCCGTCGAGCAGCCACTTCACTCCATCGACGCGTATGCGATCCGCGATATTGGGTGGTATCGGCGGGTAAACTGGCCGTTGGCGTCCGGCGGTCGTCGTATAGACGAATGGGATTACCCGAACGCGAATGGGCGAACCCGTGGCGGCCAGCAACGTGACCAGGTGTTTTGGATCGGTCGGCGCCGACATGAGCTGAATCGTAGTAATGCCCCAATGTGCTGCCGCCTCCAGCATTGCCGCCATACGCGCCGGTTCTTCAGCGTGGTCCACCAACCTTGTGTAGAGTTCTATTGCCGCGAGCTCATGCACGACGCCGTCCCATTGCGCGGAGCGCATGTTCTTTCCGAAGAAGCCGCCCATTACGGGAGGGTCCTTTTCGTTGATTCCGAGATATCGTGCCATGGAGTGGTTCATCATGGCTGCGTGAGGAGTGAACGTTCGCAGAAGTACGGGATTGGAGGGCGCAATTGCGTCCAGTTGTGCGGGGCTGCAACCCGGACTGAATAATGCGGAGGGGCCGAACACGCCCGTGATCACTTCTTGCGGCTTCGCGTTGGCAGCCGCGGTATTGATTGCGCGCAGCACCTCTTCGCATCTCGGGTTATTGCTTCCAAAATCCAGCTTCTTACCTACGAACTCCGGGATGAAGTGGATATGCGCATCGTTGAGCCCGGGAATCACAAGTCGGCCTTGTAGGTCGATGACCTCCGTCGCCGCGCCAGCGAGGCGGGAGATCGAGGTCGAAGCGCCGGTTGCGGAAATGCGGTGCCCGGTAATGGCCAATGCTTCGGTCAGGCTCTGATTAGGCGCGCCGGTGAAAACTCGGCCGTTGATCAAAATCAGATCGGGCGCTTGCGCATGCAAAGACCAGCATCCCAGTGCGAGAAGCAGCAAACCTCGAGCCATTGTGAGTGCTCCTGCTGCAATATTAGATGCCCCCGGCAGGGAATCGAGCTTGGAAAAACATTGACACGGAAACCATTGAGTCTTGGTAACATGGACGCGTGCGCGTCGAGTTCGGCCCTTTTCTCGCAGACTCGGATCGCGGCGAGCTGTTCAAGCGCGGCACGCGTCTACGCCTGCGCGCTCAGCCGTTTCAGGTCCTGATAGCGCTGCTGGAAAAGCCGGGGGAGATCGTCACACGCGAAGAACTGCGGCGACGATTGTGGGGGGAACGAACCTTCGCCGAGTTTGACGTTGGGCTTAATTCTGCCGTGAGCCGTCTGCGTGAAGTGCTGGGCGAGTCTTCACACAAGCCGCGTTTGGTCGAGACTATACCGAAGCGAGGCTACCGGTTCATTGGACCGGTCTCCTCACCGAAGCCGTCCGGCAAGCATGGACCGGGGTGTCAAAGAGAAAACTCGGAGGCGCATCAGGCGTATCTGAAGGGACATCATCTGATCAAGCGGCATACGCCCTCGAATGCCGAGCGGGCGCTCGAGTATTTCCGTGAGGCGATCCGTCTTGACCCAAACGACGTGTTGTCTTATCACGGAGCGGCGCTCTATTACCTGCTTGCGGCGCTGATGGGCGAGTTGCGTCCGTTCGACGCGCTGACGAAAGCGGAGGACCTTATCACGCGAGGGAGGGAGATCGATGAGAACTCCGCTATGCTGCAGAACACGCTCGCCATATTGCGCATGGATCAGTGGCGATGGGAGGAGTCAGAAGTGGCGTTCCGGCGTGCTATCGAGCTCGAGCCGGAGAACCCGCACGTGCGGATGATGTATTCGCATCTGTGTTGCTTCCGGGGCAGGCACGACGAGGCGGTGCGGCAGGGCAAAATGGGAGTAAGTTTGGATCCGCTCGACCCGGCGACCAATTTTCATCTCGTAAAGAGTTGTTATTACGCGCGACGATTTGAACAGGCTGTTGACAGCGGACGAACAGCTATCGAGCTGACGCGCGATTTTCCGTATACTCGCTGGTACGTGGCTTGGTCGCTGGTCCAGCTGGGTGACAAGGAGGGAGCGTGGAACGCAGCGGTTGAGGCGCGTGCGCTTGGCGGCCGCCAACCCTTGAATGAAGGTCACTTCGGCTACGTCGCAGCGACGTGCGGATACCTGGCGGAAGCGCGAGAAGTGGTTAGGGAGTTGGAAGAGCGCGGCCGAGGAGAGTACTCACCCGGTTTGCCAATCGCCTGAGTGTATCTCGGTTTGGGCGAGTCGGCCGCTTGTCTCGAGTGGTTGGAGCAGGCGTTCGATCAGCGTGAGCCGTATCTGCCGTCGATCGCCGTTTCGCCCGCATGCGACCCGATCCGCCATCGGCGACGATTCATCGATCTTCTGAAACGGATGCGATGTATCACAGCCTGAGAATTGCCCGGCATATCGGTAGTTCCGCGAATCGATGTCGCCCGGTGAGACCACCCGGAAGTTCGACAGCCGCAGCAAAGGTGACGGGAAACGCGCGTTGCTGACATTTGCCGGGCGCCCGGCGGCGATAGATCCTCGCTTACGGCGTAGCGTTGATTAGAGAATTGTGAGACCTCGGTCCCGGACAGGGAGAATGGATCACTCGCCACTGCGCGACTACTGACGACCTATCGGTCCGGGGCCGTTTGCAGCGCGCCAGGAGACGTTCGAGGTCAGTGGAAACGACGTCCCCAGGTTGTACTTCGCCGAGAATTGATTAAGGCAGTGGCGGACAGCTTAAGGCCTGCCGGGCTGAACCCGCGCCTTCAACTCTTCGAACCAGTTGAGGACAACGCGAATCTCAGAGGCGCTATACGCCGGAGGTCCCTCCGGCTCCGACGAGTCGATCAGGCCTACGAACCTGCCATCCGGCAGGACGTCGTATGCCCTCGCCTGTGTGTTCAAACGATTCGCGGTAATCCTGAACGGTGACGTAACAGGCGCGCCAAAGGTCAGCCCGTCATGAGCGGTCACTCGAACCGTCGCTAACTGAACTAAGGCAGCACCCGGGACATACATCAACTCCCTTCCATCCGGGGACCACACGGGATGGAAATCAATCAGCATCTTTGGCGCCTGGTAGATCGCGCCCGTGGGCGGAAACGGCTGCGCGAACACTCCGCGATCCGGCGACACCAACGGGCGATCGTTCCCCCCTGAAAGTGAGTATGCGATCCAGCGGCCGTCCGGTGAGAATGTTGCACCAATCATCCGCTGCGATCTCACATCCAATGGCCGCAGCCTGCCATCTTGCACGGACAGTGTCCAAAGCGTAAACTCCGAGCCTTTCTCTTGCGAGAGTAGAATCCAACGTCTGTCGGGTGACCACGACTCCGGGATGAGGGACCCGCCATCTTGCGCTCCAGCCAGCCGCTCCGCTCGGCCGGTTCCATCCACTCGCTGCACATAGATCGCCTTCTCCCCGCCTCGATCAGACTGAAAGGCAACACGCGTTCCGTCAGGCGACCAGATCGGATATCGGTTCCTCCCTTCCATCGTGAGGCGCTGTAGGGCGGACTTCTCCGGCAGCCGGCAAATCCAGACGGCAGCCTCCTTCCCGTCGTCCGTCCCGACCGCCAGGCGGGTGCCGTCTCGCGAGGCGCGAGTGTACACATATGGACCGGGAGGAATTGGCAAACGCGTCACCACGCCCGCGCGATCGGACAGTGCAATCGTCCGCTCCGAAGTTCCCGCAGTCACAGGCCCCGGAATGTAAAACAGGTGGCCATTGTTCGAGACCGCGAACTGGGCTCCGCCACTAAAACCCTCTGCCGTTCGTCTCACACCCTGCACCACAGCTACGGCTTGGCCACTCATGCGGCCGCGGCTCACGTCGAAGGGAACGGCGAATAGGACGCCGCCCCGGACATACAACAGGTGACCGGTTGGAATGTATCGAGCCGCGCTTCCTCCCTCGAAAACCGTCTTCCGCTCGCGCGACTCGAGGGACTGAACGACGACGCGAGCCGTATCCCACCGAGACGGTCCTTCGGCGGTCTTAGCGATCGTAAATAACAGAGTATTTCCATCGGGCAGGATCTGAGGACCATCGGCTTCCTCGCCGGCTTCCACAGTTGCGAGTTGTTGCGGCGCCCCACGGCCATTCGCAGGGCATCGGACGATCCCCTTGGCGCCTTGCCCAATCAGGATCCCGCTTTGGTCCCATGTCATGCCGAGGACGTTGTCCGAGCGGCAGACGGGGACAGGGGCGCCGCCGCTAATCTCCATGCGCTTAATGCCGCCATACTCGCCGAACCACGCGGCCAGAGAGCGGCCATCGGGCGAGAATGCCGTTTGGCTGACGAAAGTCCCGGAGGAGAGGAGAGGCCGCGCATCCAGTTCACTAAGTTCACGAAGGAACGCCCGGCCATTGCTGTGGTAAACCAGTCGCGAACCGTCCGGCGACACCGCAATAACGATCCGCGCCATGATCATCAACTGACCATCGAACTTCGAGAGCGCAAACCGCACAATGGGCGCCCGCGAAGGGGAAGGCCAGCGGCTCCAAAGCAGGCCACAAGCGAGAATTCCTGCCGCCACAGCGGCGAGCATCCACCGTCGATCTCGGTCGCGCACCGCACTGGGCGGAGCGAGTGAAGCCGCCTGGTCAAGCACGTAGACCAGAGTCGCTGCATCCGCAACGCGCCGCGTTCGATCCTTCTCCAGGCACCGCTGCAGCAGTGTCCGTGCAGCGGGTGGGACTGAGGACGGCAGGTTCTCGAAGCTGGGCTGGCTTTGCAAAACGCTCTCGAGGGTATCCTTGACGTCTGCGCCGGCAAAGGCGCGCGTCCCCGTGAGCATTTCGAAAAGCACGCACCCGAACGCCCATATGTCAGTTCGCTTGTCCACACCCTTGCCGAGCGCCTGCTCGGGTGACATGTATGCTGGCGTGCCGAGAATTCCTCCGTCGGCGCTCATTGCCGGGGACGGCGCGTTGGTGGGTAACTTCGGCGATGCGCTCGAAGAATCCGTCGCACCTGGCTCGTCGTTCAGTTTTGCAAGTCCAAAGTCCAGCACTTTCAGCGGGCCTTCGTCCGGCGCCTTTAGATTGGCCGGTTTGAGATCGCGATGAACGATCCCCCGCTCATGAGCGGCCTGCAGCGCCACCGCGATCTGCCGCGCAATCGACAGCGCCTCCTCCACCCGAATGGGACCCCCCGCGAGGCGATCCGCCAGCGTGGGACCTTCCACCAACTCGAGCACCAGTGCGTACACACCGTCCGATTCTTCCAGGCCATGGATGCCCGCGATATTGGGGTGATTGAGAGAGGCCAACACTTGCGCTTCGCGCTTGAAGCGCTCCACTCTGTCGCGGGCGAAGGCGAACGATCTCGGGAGCATTTTGAGCGCAACATCGCGGTGGAGCTGGACATCGTGCGCACGATAAACCTCGCCCATGCCGCCGCGGCCCAACAGGGTTCCGAAACGAAAGTGTCCCGCGAAAATTCGCCCTTCTTGGAAGCGGCCTGCAGCGCCGCCATCCAACAGAATGGTCCCTTCTGCGTCGCCAGAGAGCATCCGTTGAACTTCAGCGATCAGGCGCCGATCTCCCCCAGAGGACTGATCGATAAAGCGCTCGCGATCGGCGGGCGCTAGTTCGATGGCGGACTCGAAAATCTCGCGGATCCTGCGAAATTCGTCCGGGCCCAGTATGCCGACCGGTTGCGGCTGGTTCATCGCAATAGCCTCGCTGGCTCCGTCCATGAGCGTGCTGCGGATTGAACGTCGAAAGGAGCAGCACTTATAATAACGGATGCCCGCTGCTCCGCGTATCATGACACCCCCGGAAGAAATCACGGTTTGGCTCGCACGCTGGCGGGAGGGCGACCAGCACGCGCGGGATCAGGTTTTCGACGTCGTGCACTCACGGCTGCGGCAGATTGCGGCGAACCTGCTACAGGGCCAACGGGGCGATCATACACTGGAGCCTAACGCCCTTGTGAACGAGTTGTGCATCCGCCTATTCGGAAGTCAGAAGATCAATTACAACGACCGGGGACACTTCTTCGCTGTCGCCGCGCAAACGATGCGGCGGATCCTCATCGACCATGCACGCGCCGGGTTGGCCGAGAAACGCGGCGGCGAACAGCAGCGCGTCAGCCTCTCGGGCGTCGATGGCCTGGCGCCTGTACCGCTCGATGAGGACATGCTCGCCCTCGACGCGGCATTATCGAAGCTTGCCACGCTGGATCCTCGGGCCGCGCAGGTAGTGGAGTTGCGATTCTTCGGCGGTTTGGAAGAAGACCAGGTGGCCGAAGTGCTGGGCGTGTCCACGATTACGGTCAAACGGGATTGGAAGGCCGCCCGGGCCTGGTTGGCCGGCCAACTCAGCCCCGCTAACCGCACTTCGCGGTTTTGATACTCGCCGCTCGTTTTTTCCGTTAATCCCAGTAGGAGGGATTTAAAGGATGAGAGTTTTCCTGTCAATAGCCGTCACCGCAATCTGGTGCATGAAGCCTGCAATCTGTCCGGCTCAAACGCCGGTGAGCGAACGTTTTTACCAGGCTATTCGCAATGACAATTCGGTAGATCTGAGGACTCTGGTGGAAAGTCAAGACGTGAACGCCAAAGATTCACGCGGCGCCACCCCGCTGATGTACGCCGCAGCGTTCGGCAATGCCCGGCAGATGAAGCTCCTTCTGGAGTCGGGCGCCGACGTGAACGCGCAAAACGCTTTCCATGCGACAGCACTCATTTGGGCCGGCGGTGATGCGGTCAAGTCTCGAATCCTGATCGAGCACGGCGCCGGCGTAAACGTCCGTACGCAGCAAGAGCGAACACCCCTAATGGCGGCCGCCCAACGAAACGGCAACGCCGATCTGGTCCGTCTGCTGCTCGAAAAGGGCGCGGACGTGAAGACTCCCGGCGATACGACGCTGATCCCAGCCGCTCAGTCCGGAGACGTCGAGATCATGCGGATGCTCATTGAAAGCGGCGCCAACGTGAATTGTGTTTCTCCGCGTCTGGGAGAAACGCCGCTGATGTACGCTGCTGCGTCCGGAAACGTGGAGGCGGTCCGTTTGCTACTGGCGAAGGGCGCGACCCCCAACGCAGCGCTGAATATCGTGACCGCGGTGCGCGGTGGCTCCACCCTGGACATGGGCATCGGCAAGCAGACTCCGCTCATGTGGGCCGCCCCCACGGGATCGCCAGAACTCATCCGGGCTTTGATAAACGCGGGCGCAAACGTGAATGCGAAGGATATCCGAGGGATGTCGCCCCTGATGCTCGCAGTCGCGTCGGAGAACCAGGATCTCGCTGTTGTGAGGATTCTTCTGCAATCGGGCGCCAATGTCAACGCGCGCAGCGGGCGCGGCGAGACGGTGCTCGATTGGGCCAGGAAATTCGGCAGCCGTCCGGTGATTGCGGCGCTGCAAAATGCCGGCGCGTCGGAAGGCGCACCCTATCAAGCTCCTCCGGCGCCTGACCGAAGTACGACGCGGGATACTGCGAAGGCGGTCGAGCAGAGCATCGCGCTCCTCCAGCGTTCCAGCGCCGAATTCTTCAAGCAGAGCGGATGTGTGGGGTGTCATCATCAGGACGTGACCGCGTTCGCCGTCCGGGCAGCAAGGACCGCCGGCATACCATTGGACGAGGCCGCCGCGCGTGAGCGCCTGAATGTCATGAAGTCTATCCTCGGGTCGGCGCAGGAACTCCAACTTCAGGGTTTCGTCGAGGCCATCAGTCTTCAGACGAATCATTTGGCGGGCCTTTGGGCCTCCGGGTACAGCCCTGACACAGTGACCGATGCCGCTGTGGTCAGCGTAGTAGCAGGGCAATATGCCGACGGGCACTGGCATCGATACGTCGGCGCGGTCCGGTCCCCCACGGCGGAAAGTGACATCGTAGGGACCGCCGAAGCTGTGCTGGCTCTCGAGCACTACGGCATCCCGGCCCGGGCAGCCGAGATCAGGGAACGCGTGACACGCGCCTCTGCCTGGCTACAAAAAGCAACGCCACGCAACACCTATCAACATGCTCTACAATTGCTTGCTCTTTCCGCGGCAGGCGTCGGGAAAGATGCAGTCAAGAGGGTGGCAGATTCGCTGGTTGCCCAACAGCGGAGCGATGGCGGGTGGGCAGGCAACCCAAATCTCGGCAGCGACGCGCATTCCACCGGGGTGGCCCTGCATGCCCTGCGCGAGACCGGGTTCCTGAGCGCCGCCGACCTGGCGCATCGCCGTGGTGTTCAATATCTGCTGAGCACCCAGTATCCAGACGGCTCCTGGTACGTTCGGAGCCGCGCCGCTGAACTACAGCCATATTTCCAGAGCGGCTTTCCTTTCGAACACGATCAATGGATTTCGGCCGCCGCAACAGGATGGGCCGCGGAGGCTCTTGCCCGGAGCATCGAATCTCCCGCGGAGGGACTGCGTGAAGCGCATGCGAAGGAACAACCGGAGGGAAGATGATCGCGCGTGGCCAGAGGCTTGGACCGCCGGCGGATGGATCCCCGCTGACGCGTTGTGTTTACAGGCTCGGAGGACTCGGCCCGCCGGCGAGCTCTCGATGGTGGGTCTACGGAGACTTCCGTTTCCGTTCTTCACGCAGCCTGCTGCCTACGAGTCTGCGGCTGTTTTCACTTGGGCAACTGCGCAACTCGCCGTTCTGTTCAGACTCCTGACGGCGCGGTGGGACGCGGCATAGGTGTCCAGGTGGATTTTGGTGTCGTAGCCCGGCTTTTCATGGCCTTGCCCTTGCGGGGCTTTCGATTGACGGCCAGCCGCGCTTCTAGCGCCCATCTGTGGCTGATGATTGCTCTACGTCTGTACGTCCGTAGCCGTGACGTTGTGCAGCCACACCTGAAGGCACAGTTTTCCAGGGATCCCCCGTCAAACAGACTATTTATTTAGGCGGAAGCTGCTGACGCAGCCCCACTTTTCGCGGGATAGATGGTCAAACGATCCGAGTGTACTGTGAAAGAACAACCTGCCAAATGCCCTTGCGTTTCACCCAAACGCGTGTGTACCTGAAGGTGCCGCTCACGTCGCGTTCTCCTCGCTTGCCTTTGTTGACCGTCACCCCGACCACAACGACGTGAAACCACACATGGCGTCCATCCGAATCGGCAAAGCTGCCCTGGCTCCTTGGCAGACCGTCCGGCGTGGCCGGCTCCCAGGAGCCGCCCGAAACCGGGGTCCGACAAGTTCGGTGACGCTACACTCACCCTACGCCGATATCCGCAAACGGAATCAGGGTGGGTGCGACGTTCCCTTTGATGATGATTTCTCAGCGATCCGCGAGCATCACGGGCGGGCTCACCTGGATCTCCAGGTGAGGCGCGCCTGGCCCGCTCTATGCTGATTGCCTACGGTTATTTCACTTTCAACAACGCGGGCCAGTTCACGATCACGTTCAATGGCTGCGGGCTATCCGATGGAGCGTTGATCAGGAAGCGTTGACCATCTGATGCAGTATCGTAGCTCTCCGCGGTACTGTTCGCGCCGAAGCCTGGTGGCATCGGGAACAGTTCACGGGGAGCTGACGGTTCTACAGATTGCGCTCCCAATTTCAGCGTCGACACCATCAATTTGCGGTCACGCGAAACATAGAACAACTCGATTCCAGCGGCACGCGATTGCGGACCCCATTGAGGAAACGCGCCGCCTCCGGTGGAGACAAGGAACTTTTGGCCCGATTCAGGGAAGGCCCGGACGTAAACCTCGTACCGGCCGGACTCGTCCGACTGGTAAGCCACCCAGCGAACGTCGGGAGAGAAGCGTCCCCGATCTTGGTTAAAGGGTTCTCGTGCGAACGGCCGCGGTTTCGCGCCAGGCGCAAGTTTCCCGTCAGGTGTTACCGCCAAGGTCCATAAATCCGTCCCGGTTTCTGGTGCACGCTGATTGTAAATAACGGAACGTCCATCACGTGACCAATCATTGACTCGCAGCACGTCCTGCGACTCCAAGACTCGCTCCTCACTGCCAGTGCCGTCTGTACGGACGCGAAATATGTTAAACGGAGCGCCGCCGGAATATAGAATGGTCCGCCCATCCGGAGACCAGACGGGCAGGATGTGAATGCCACGGCCCGAAGTGAGACGGCTGGCCACACCGCGACCCGTTTCCAAAATCCAGAGGTCAGGCGTTCTGCCAGAGCGGGTCGTGGCAACCCGCCGGCCGTCCGGTGAGATGCGGTTAGAGTTGTACGGGCCAGGTTCGCCAAGCGAGCTAATCTCCTTCCCCGTGCGGTCGAACCATTTGAACTGTCGCAAAGGAGGAGATGTGGCGTACAGCAGCACGTTGCCGCCGGCCTGTACGTCGAAGACAGGATCCGCCAGTGAACTTGACTCTCCCATTAACCGGAGCTCGTCGGGGTCAAATTGCTGTGCAAACAGCGTCGTCCCGGCTATCCAGATTAGATAGTGCTTTCCATCGCCGAACGTAACGCACGAGGCGCCAGTTTGGCTCGTGCTTGGCGTATTCTC
Source organism: Terriglobia bacterium (assembly GCA_020073365.1). Classification (GTDB taxonomy): domain Bacteria; phylum Acidobacteriota; class Terriglobia; order Bryobacterales; family Bryobacteraceae; genus JAIQFL01. The sequence goes on from JAIQFL010000092.1 coordinate 15,121, forward strand.
GGCACTAAGCAACCGCATTCGCTCTGCCGGCTTTTTGAGGGAACCCGCGTAGACGCCTGCGGATTGCAAGCCCTGAACTGTATATAAGAAGCGCCCGCCAGAAAGTATCTGCGGATTCGAAAAATTGAGGTCGCCGTGCGAACGATCCAAATCCTTGACCTGTGAAGGCGTACCGCCGGAATCCGGTACCTGGAACAGGCCAGCCTCTCGAATTGAGAACAAAATGCGACCATCGACGGCCCAGGACCCGCCCCAGAATACGCCGTTGATTTCGCAGATTTTTGACGCCGTTTCGCGTGACAGATCGAATCGTTGCAGCACGCCACCGGCGGAAAAAGCAACCGATCTGCTGTCGGGGGACCAGAATGGATTGCCAGCTCCCTCAGTCCCCGGCAGAAGTCGCGCGGTTGCCGCTTCGAGCGGGCGGATCCATAGCCCGGACTTTCCCTTGACGACACCCGCGAAGACCGCCATCCGACCGTCCGGCGACACGTTAAAGCCCCCGGCAAAACCCGAGCCCGCTAAAAGGCTCCCGCCCTCTGGCGCAACGATCTGGAAGCGGATCACGCGATCATCAGCAACAGGCTGGCGAAAGTGCGTCGCTGCCCAAACACCCATCGAGGCCAGGATCAGCGCGCAGGCAATTCCGATCCAGACGCGACCATTGGCTTTGACAGTAACGGGCTGTTCCAGCGCCCAAGTAAGGGCGCGCCTCAGATCGAGCGCGTTTTGAAACCGGTCCTCTGGATTCTTCGCGAGGCAGGTATTGACCACTCGTTCCAGCGGCGGAGCGAGATTGAGGGGCGCCGGTTCTCGTTCCAGAATCGCCGCAATCACGCTGGCCGCGCTCTGCCCCTCGAACGCCCATTTTCCGGAGAGCATCTCGTAGAGGACGCAGCCAAAAGAGAAAAGATCACTGCGCGCGTCAGCCTGCTTCCCGTGCAACTGCTCGGGCGACATGTATTGCAGCGTCCCGATAATCTGCCCCTCACGCGTGAGCCCGGCTGTCAGCGTAGCATCGGCCTGATCGAGCGAACCGCTTTCCCGGGCCAGTCCGAAATCGAGCAGCTTGACTCCCTGCTTCGTCAGGAGAATGTTCGCCGGCTTGAGATCGCGATGCACGATGCCCTTCCGGTGAGCAGTATCCAGGGCATCCAGGATTTGGCTTGCGTATTCGGCAGCCTGGTGCAATGGATACGGACCGCGCAAGGGAGCGCCTTCGAGGAACTCCATCACTAGGTAGTTGGGTCCAACGTCGTGGATCGTGCAGATGTTCGGATGGCTCAGGGAGGCAATCACTCGCGCTTCGCGCTCAAAGCGTTCGCTGAACTTTGCCGCAGAGACCTTGATCGCTACCTGCCGGTTCAGTCGCGTATCGGTGGCACGGTAAACTTCGCCCATACCGCCGGCTGCGAGAAAGGTTTCTATGCGATAAGGCCCCAGAGATTGTCCCGGTTGCAGCGGCGTAGGAGAGTCGATCAGTTGTGAAGCCGCTCGCGCTGCCCATGGCTCGCAGCCAGCGCTTTTCTCGTGATTTGCGAGCAGAGACGACACTTCACGTCGCAAGTCGCTGTCGCCGCGGCACGCCTGGCGCACGTATGCATCGCGCTGGGCAGATTCCTGCTGTAACGCCTGGTGAAATATTTCCTCTACGCGCGGCCGATCGCCCGGCTTCATGGCGCTCCAGCCCCCTTCTTCAACAGCGCTGGCCAGTTGACGATCACATTCAACGGCTCTGGACTCGCCGCCATCCCGCCAATCAGAAAACGTTGACCTTCGGGAGTGACCTCGTAGGGATTCGTGAATCCGTCTGTTTGCAGCGCAAATAGGTCACGCGGAAGTGCCGCCTCGGGGGACGCCCCGTCCAATTTCAACGTCACCACCATCACCTTCCCGTCGTGCGACAGATAGAACAGCTCACGGCCGCCGCTGCCCCACTCCGGGACTGAGCCGCCAGCGGTGGAGATGCGCAATTTTTCGCGCGGTTCGGGAAAAGAACGGACGTACACCTCATTCTGACCGGATTCATCCGACGTGTAAGCTACCCATCGAGTGTCGGGGGAAAACCGTCCGTATTGCTGTTCAAAGGGCTCGCGAACCAGCGGCAAGGGTCTGGCACCGGGGGGTAGTTTTCCTTCTCGTGTTACCGGCGCGAACCAGAGGTCGCGCCCCGTATCCGGATGGATTTCAGTATATAAGATGAACTGTCCGTCACGCGACCAATCGTCAACTGTTTGCCGGTTCACTGACTGCGTGACACGTTCCTCGCCACTCGCGCCATCGGACCCAATGCGAAAAATGTTAAAGGGGGCGCCAAAAGAGAACAGGATGGTCCGCGCATCCGGTGACCAAACAGGTGCAATCCGCGTCCCGAGGCCTGAGGTCAGCCGATTGGCAATGCCGCGCCCCGTTTCAATCAACCAGATGTTCGCAGGGTCACCGGAAGCGATCGTCACGACCCGTTTTCCGTCCAGGGAAATCCTGCTGTAGATCCACGGACCAGGCTGACCGAGATTTTCAATCTCGTTTCCCTTCGGGTCCATCCACTTGAACTGCCGTAACGCAATGGACGAGCCATACATCAACACCCGCCCTCCGCTGGTAACGGCTTCCGCGCCGTCTGCCAACAAATGGGGCTCTCCAATCAGTTGAAGTTTGCCGGAGTTGAAGCGTTGCGCAAGCAGCGCACGATCCCGTATCCATAACAGGTAGTCCTCGCCATCGTCGCCAGACGTGAACCACGCCTCTCTAGCATTCTCGAGCAGCCGGACTCTTTCAGCCGGCTTTGCGAGAGAGGTTGCGTAGACGCCCGCGGTTTGCGAATCCGTACCGTAGACCCGGTATAAAATGTGACCGCCCGGAAGCAGTTGCGGACTGTAATGGCTGACTTCACCATGCGCACGGTCGAGTTGGGTGAACTGGAATGGAGTACCGCCCGAGACCTGCACCTGATAGATGCCGCCACCCAGGGTGCCGAACAGTATGCGTCCATCGCTGGACCATGCTCCGCCGGTGAGCGGGCCGGGAATGCCGCAGATTCTCGATACTGCTTCCCGTGACAGGTCTACCCGCTGCAGCACCCAGCCAACCGAAAAGGCAATGAATCTCCCGTCCGGAGAAAAGAAGGGCCGGCGAGCGCCTTCGGTGCCACGGATCAGGCGGGCATTAGCGGCATCCAGTGGACGGACCCACAAGCCGGACTTACCGTTGACCACTCCAACGAAAGCCACGGTCCGGCCATCCGGCGAAATCGCAAAACCTGCTCCAAGATTGCCTCCTAAGGAAATGCCCCCGCCCTCCGGCGCATTGATCCGGAAACGCATGAGTGGATCGTCCGCCGGGGTATTCGGGTAGCGCGACACCGCCCATCCTGCCAGCGAGCCGATCACCAGCGCAAACGCCGTGAATGCCATCCACGTCGCGCGACTGGCTTTGGCAACCGCCGGTTGTTCAGCTGCCCAGGTGAGTGCGGTTTTCAGGTCAAGCGCGTTTTGAAATCGCTGATCCGGATCTTTGGCCAGGCAGCGTCTCGCCACGCGGTCCAGCGGCGGAGGTATGTCGATCGGCGCCGGCTCCCGCTCGAGGATCGCGCCGATCACGCTGGCCGCGCTCTTTCCCTCGAACGCCCGCTTGCCCGAGAGCATCTCATACAGCACGCAGCCGAAGCTGAACAGATCGCTGCGCGCATCGGCGTCCTTGCCCTGCAACTGCTCCGGCGACATGTACTGCAGCGTGCCGGCAATTTGGCCCTGCTGGGTGAGGGTGGCATCCGTCTCCTTCAGCGGCGCGCTTTGCTTCGCCAGTCCGAAATCGAGCAGCTTGATCCCTTGACGGGTGACCAGAATGTTGGCGGGCTTCAGGTCGCGGTGCGTGATTCCCTTGCGATGGGCCGCATCCAGCGCATCCAGAATCTGCCCCGCATATTCGATGGCTTTGCCGACTGGCAGCGGACCTTTCAACGGCGCGCCGTCGACTAATTCCATTACCAGGTAGTTCGGACCGACGTCGTGGAGATGGCAAATATGGGGGTGATTGAGCGAAGCTATCACGCGCGCTTCTCGTTCGAAACGTTCGCTGAATCGGGCGGCCGAGACCTTGATCGCCACGTCGCGCTGCAAGCGGGTATCGGTGGCACGGTAGACTTCGCCCATGCCGCCTGCGGCGAGAAATGACTCAATTCGATACGGCCCCAGCGACTGTCCGAGTTGGAGCGAGCCCGCTGGCATCGGATCGATCAGTTGCGCCGCAGCCTTCACCGCCCAAGGCGCTTCGGATGAGTCTTCCTCGTGATTCTCGAGCAGAGATAATACCGCACGCCGCAGGTCGCTGTCATTCTGGCAGGCGCGACGGACGAAAGCCTCACGCTGCGCAGATTCCTGCTGCAACGCTTGGTGAAAGATCTCTTCAATTTGCTGAAACCGTTCCACAGTCGCCGACCCTCGCGCCCCCGAGTTCCCAGATGCGATTTAACATTGTGACAAACTTTAGCTATTTATTGCGTCTCTTCAGTACCTCGAACCAGTTCTGGACCACCACGATTTGCCGCGGGCCGCTCTCGGGTTCGGCGGCTTTCAGCATGAGGAAGCGCTTGCCATCGCTTGAGACGTCGTAGTCGGCACCGGTCATCGGACTAGGCAGCCACGGACCTTCGAACAGTATCTTTGGCTTGCCGGCCGAAAATCCGGGTGTAAGTAAGACGTCCACGGCCATCATACGATTCCCGATCCGGTAGAACAGTTCGTGCCCCGACGAGTTCCATGCAGGCTCGGTGCCGCCCTCGGTCGAAATCGGATACTTTGGGCCGGGTCCAGGATAGGGCCGTACGTACACCTCCCATCGCCCGGATTCATCCGACGAGTATGCGATCCATTTCCCGTCTGGAGAGAATCGAGGTGCTGTTTCATTACTGGGTGTTTTCAGGAACACCTCCGCTTTCCGGTCGCCAACACCGACGGTCCAGATGTCGTTTCCGGTCTCGGGAGCAATTTCAAAATAAGCGACAGTCCGGCCGTCCGGAGACCAGGACCCGGCGACGTTCAGAAACTCGCTGTGCGTAAGGCGTTCAGCGTTCCCGCTCCCGTCGGCGGGCTGCCAAAAGAGATTTGGGGGACCCATCCGGGAAGAGTTAAATGCGATCCCCCTGCCGTTCGGCGACCAGATCGCACTAGAGTCTGTCAGGCCGGATGTAAGTCGAAACAACGCATCGCGAGCAATGTCGTATATGTAGATGGCGCTCGAGACCTCGGCGACTGTTACGGCAATGCGCTGGCCGTCTGGCGAGAGCCTAGGGAAATAGTAGCCATGCGCAGCCGCGGGAAGCAGGTGCTCTGTGCCCTGCCGATCGACGAAGACCAGGCGCATGGCGAAGCCTCGCATTTCTCCCGGCACGTACACGAGCGTTCCGCTGGCCGAGAAGGCGTACTGAGCCGCACCTGAACTGGATTCTTGGACTCCCTCTAACACCCGCGACGGCGAGCCAGCCAGTTCAAGGCGTTTTGAATCGAACGGGACCGCCATCAACGTCCCGTTGAGCGCGTAAATCAGATCTCCCGAGGGCGTAAGACGAGGAGCCGTGCCCCCCTGCATCAGCTCCTTCGCTGTCGCCGTACTGCCGAACACCGCGACGGCAATAGACGATTTGTTCGCGAAAGAGAACGGGTTGGTCCCGCTCGCGAAGACGATCGCCGAGCCGTCCCGCGTAAACTCCGGCCAGCGCAGGTAACGGGTCCTAAGATTGACGCCAATTTGCTGAGAAGTGCCTCCGGTGTCGGGGACCTCGCGCATAGAATTGGTGCCGTGAAACACGATCGTGTTGTGTGGACTCCAGGTTGCACCTGGAAAAGCCGAACCGCCGCTGCTACCGACATCGCAGACTTCGACAGCGGTGCCGCCGCCGACGGGAAGTTTTTTGAGCTTGCCGTTGGCGATGAACCCAATCCATCGACCGTCGGGCGAAAAGAAGGGCGATGCGGCTCCTTCGGTGCCGGCGATAGGCTCGGCTTTCAGCGCGTCCAAAGGGCGTAGGACGAGTCGCGTGGGACCGCCGCCGCGGCTGGCGACATAGACGACGTTGGAGCCATCGGGCGAGATTGCCATTACGGTGCCATTCAGGTTCCCAAATTGTTCGTCGGCCCCAAGCGCGATCACCGTGCGTATCACGGGTGCGGGCGGCGCTGGCCTCAGCTTCCAGACCGCCAACGCGGCAATGGCCGCCATCAGCAAGGACGCCGCGGCCGCTCCTATCCAGACGCGCCGATTGGCTCTTGTGGCAATGGGCTGGGCAATGAGCTGTTCCAGCGCCCAGGTTAGATTGCGCCTGAGATCGCGCGCGGTTTGAAACCGGTCGTCTGGATTCTTCGCCAGGCAAGTCTTGACGACTCGTTCCAGCGGCGGAGCGAGATTGAGCAGCGCCGGTTCTCGTTCCAGGATCGCCGCAATCACGCTGGCCGCACTCTCCCCTTCGAATGCCCGCTTTCCGAAAAGCATCTCGTAGAGGACGCAGCCAAAGGAGAAAAGATCGCTGCGCACATCAGCTTGTCTCCCCTGCAACTGCTCTGGCGACATGTATTGCAGAGTGCCGACAATCTGCCCCTCGCGCGTGAGCCCGGCCGTTAGTGTGGCATCGGCCTGCTGGAGTGGACCGCTTTGTCTGGCCAGCCCGAAATCGAGCAGTTTGACTCCCTGCTTAGTCAGCAGAATGTTCGCCGGCTTGAGATCGCGATGCACGATGCCCTTCCGGTGCGCGGTATCCAGGGCATCCAGGATTTGGCTTGCGTATTCGGCAGCCTGGTGCACTGGATACGGACCGCGCACGGGAGCGCCTTCGAGGAACTCCATCACCAGGTAGTTGGGTCCAACGTCGTGGATCGTGCAGATGTTCGGATGGCTAAGGGAGGCAATCACTCGTGCTTCGCGTTCAAAGCGTTCGCTGAACTTTGCGGCCGAGACCTTTATCGCCACCTGCCGGCTCAGTCGCGTATCGGTGGCACGGTAAACTTCGCCCATACCGCCGGCTGCGAGAAATGCGTCGATGCGGTAAGGCCCCAGCAATTGTCCCGTTTGCAGGGACGAAGGAGAGTCGATCAGTTGAGCAGCCGCTCGCGCTGCCCATGGTTCGCCCTCAGCGCTTTTCTCGTGAGTCGCGAGCAGTGACACAACCTCACGTCGCAAGTCGCTGTCATCGCGGCAGACCTGGCGCACGTATGCTTCTCGCTGCGCAGGTTCCTGCTGCAACGCCTTGTGAAAGATCTCCTCAATTTGCTGAAATCGTTCCACAGCCGGCGTCCTTCGCGCCCCCAAGTTCCCTGATGCGATTTAACATTGTGACAAACCTTAACTATTTATTGCGTTTCTTCAGTACCTCAAACCAGTTTTGCACCACCACAATATGCCGCGCAGCGCTGTCTGTTTCGGCGGCTTTCAGCATCAAAAAGCGCTTGCCGTCGCGTGAGACATCGTAATTCGCGACAGTCAAAGGAGTAGGCAACCACGGGCCTTCAAACAGCTTCTTTGGCTTGCCGGCCGAAAACCCCGACGCAAACGATACGTCCACGGCCATCATGCGGTTTCCCGTCCGATAAAACAGCTCGTGGCCAGCGGGGTTCCACATCGGCTCGGTGCCCCCCTCGGTCGAAATAGGATACTTTGCTCCCGGGCCAGGGAACGGTCGCACGTAGACCTCCCATCGTCCGGTTTCGTCGGACACATAGGCTATCCATTGCCCGTCTGGAGAGAATTGAGGGGCTGCTTCGTTGGCCGAAGTTTTCAGGAAGGGCTTCGCCACCCGATCGGCAAGCCCGACGGTCCAGATGTCGTTGCCCGCTTCGGGAGTAAGTTCCTGGAACGCGATTCTCTGGCCATCGGGCGACCAGGAACCCGCAACGCCAAGAATGTCGGTCGTGAGACGTTCGGCTATACCGCTACCGTCAGAGGACTGCGAAAAGAGATTCCTCGCGCCCGCCTCGTCGGACTGAAATCCGAGCCGCTTGCCGTCAGGGGACCAGAACGGGTTAGCGTCTGTCGATCCTGACGTGAAGCGGAACAACGCGTCGCGCGCAATATCGTACAGGTAGACATCGCTCGTGGCTTCTCCGACTGCAACCGCGATGCGCCGTCCGTCCGGTGGGGAGAGCCTTGGAAAATAGAAGCCACGCACAGCTGCCCCAAGGGGCTGCTCCGCGCCTTGCCGGTCTACCCAAACCAGGCGGGAGGTGGAATTTTGCATTCCGCCCGGGATGTACACGAGGGTGCCGTTTGCCGAGAGGCTGTACTGCGCCGCCCCCGAAAAGGTTTCCAGGATGCCATCCAAGACCTGAGAAGGCGTCCCTGCCAGTTCCAGACGTTTTGAGTTGAACGGCACCACCATCAAATTCCCGTTCTGCGCGTAAACCATATCTCCGGTTGTGGTGAGACGTGGCGCTGTGCCCGGCATCAGTTCTCTGGACGTGCCGACGCCGCCGGGCGTGGCAACCGTTATCGACGATTTACCCGCAAACGAGATGGGGTTCGTTCCGCTGGCGAAGACCATCGCGGCTCCGCCGGGCGTGAACTCTAGCCAGCGCCATTGCCGGTACCCGCCTTTTCCCGCAATGGTCGCCCGGTGCGGTGTTCCTCCGGTGGCGGGAACCTCTCGGAACCAGCCCGTGCCTTGGAATACGATGGTGTCGTGTGGCGTCCAGACTGCGCCCGGAAAAGCCGAACTGCTGCCGCCGCCGACCTCGCAGATGGTGACGGCCTCGCCGCCGCCAAGCATCACTTTTTCCAGCCTGGTGCCAGCGAAAAATCCGATCCACCGGCCGTCCGGCGAAAAGAAGGGAGAAACCGCGCCTTCCGTCCCGGCCAGAGGCTCGGCCTTCAGCGCGTCCAAAGGGCGCAGGAAGAGATGCGCGGGGCCACCGCCGCGGCTGGCGACGTAGACAACGTTGGAGCCATCCGGCGATATTACGACTACGGTGCCACTCAAGTTCGCAAGGTGTTCGTCCGGGCCCAGCGCGATCACTGTGCGCGTCACGGGCAACGGCGGCGTGGGCCCGAGTTTCCAGACCGCTAGCGCGGCGATAGCCGCCATCAGTAAGGACCCCGCGGCCCAAATCCATTTCTTCGTGGAGGAACGACCCTCGGGCTGCCGGAGGATTTCCGCCTCTCCACTTGCGATCCACATCAACTCGGCCTTCAAATCGTGAGCTGCCTGCCAGCGTTCGTCGGGATCTTTCTCCAGGCACAGACCGAGTACCCGATCAAGCGCCGCGGGAGCCACCTGCTTCACGGATGGAGCAGGCCGCTCCAGTATCGCGGCAATCACACTGGCGTCATTCGCGCCGTCGAACGTACGCTTGCCGGTAAGCATTTCGTACAACACGCAGCCGAACGCGAAAAGGTCAGTCCGATTGTCGGTCGGCTTGCCCTGCAACTGCTCAGGGGCCATGTATTGGAGCGTTCCGACGATCGAACCTTCCTGCGTCAGCGGACGGGTCAGCGTTTCATCCTTCGCCTTGGCTTCCTTCGTCTGATCAAATTTGGCGAGACCGAAGTCAAGAACCTTCACGCCTCCCTTGGTCACGAGAATGTTTGAGGGTTTCAGATCCCGATGAGTGACGGTCTTGCGGTGCGCCGCTTCGAGCGCACTCGCCAATTGTATCGCCAGCTTCAATGCCTGGTGCAGCGGCAACGGACCCTTGAGTTCCGAGCCTTCGACGAACTCCATCACCAGGTAGTTGGGTCCCACATCGTAGAGATGGCAAATATGCGGATGGTTCAGAGAAGCGATCACTCGCGCTTCCCGTTCAAAGCGCTCGCTGAAACGCGCGGCCGAGACCTTGATCGCCACCTGCCGGTTCAATCGCGTATCGGTCGCACGGTAAACTGCCCCCATGCCGCCGGCCGCTAGAAATGAGTCGATGCGATAAGGCCCCAGCAGTTGTCCCGGTTGCAGCGACTTAGGAGAGTCGATCAGCTGGGCAGCCGCTCGCACGGCCCATGGTTCGCCTCCAGAGCTTTTCTCGTGAGTCGCAAGCAGAGACACTACCTCGCGACGTAAGTCGCTGTCGCCGCGGCACGCCTCGCGCACGAATGCTTCGCGTTGCGCAGGTTCCTGCTGCAACGCCTGCTGAAAGATCTCCTCAATTTGCTGAAACCGTTCCACAGTCGGTTGTCCCGGCGCCACCGAGTTCCCGTCGCAGCCAGGCGCGAGCGAAAGTCCAGTCGCGGATTACCGTATTCGGCGCCACTCCCAACACCTCCGCAGTCTCCTCCACGCTCATTCCACCAAAGAAACGCATTTCGAAGACCCGGCTCTTGCGTGGGTCCTCGACCGCGAGACGCTGGAGGGCGAGATCTACGGCCACAATCTCCTCAACCTGATCGGGCGAGAGGACCACCGCCGCATCTACAGGAACGTGAATCGCATTGGTTCCGCGTTTCGTGCGCCGCCTCTCGCGCGCGTGGTCGACCAGCACATGACGCATCACCTTGGAAGCGGCGGCAAAGAAATGGGCCCGGTCACGCCAGCCCGCGTCCACGCCGGGGAGGAGCCGCAGAAATGCCTCTTGCACCAGTGAGGAAGGCTGCATCGCGTGATTCTTGTGTTCACGGGCCAGATGACGGCGGGCGAGTCGGTGCAACTCGGTACGGAGCAGAGGTAGCAGGCGGTCGAGGGCGTCCTGGTCGCCTTCCCGCCAACCGGCGAGCAGTGCAGAGATTTGGCTCGTCTGGTTCTGCATTCCAGTGCCCGCCTCACGCTTAGGGAGAATCATAACAGAAAAATTCGGAAATCCGTGGTGTCTCAACACAGAAAATGCCGCTTCTACCAGTTGAGGGTCCAGATCAGTACGGCTCTTCAAACGAGTCGCAAGGAGGGCATTATGAGAGTTCATCTGTTTATCGGCATTGGGGCAGTCTGCTCGTTCGCCCATTTGTCGTTGTGCCAGGAGCCGAAGACGCAGTACCTATTTGAAGCCCTGCGGCAAGGAGATGGATCGATCGTGAGGGTTGCCATCAAACAAGGGGTCGAAGTAAACAGCCGTGATGCCGACGGCAACACTCTGTTGATGCAGACCGGAACGTACGGAAAAGCCGCCGATCTCGAATTCTTACTGACGCATGGGGCTGACGCGAACGCGTCGAATAGGACGGGCCACACCGCTCTGATGAGGGCAATTCCAGACCTCGCCAAGATAAAGCTGCTAGTCGAGCACGGAGCCGAGGTAAATGTATCGGCAGGGGGTACAACACCGCTGCTGATCGTTGCCGGCATACGCTCGGCGGAAAACGCGGTTCGCTACCTCATCGAACATGGCGCGGATGTCAGAGCCACGGACGAACAGGGATCGGATGCCGTCATGGCGGCGGCGTTGGCGGCTGCGGCCGGTAATCTGAAGATCCTGCTGGATGGTGGGGCCAGCAGCTCCAGTGAGGCGAAGGAACGTCAACCTCTCAACAAGGCGCGCACGGCCAAGCTAGACCAGGCCGCGCAGGAACGTCTAAGGAAGCGGGCGGAGGGCGTCACCGCGCTGATGAATGCTGCCCGCGTCGATTGTGAAACGTGCGTACGGCTGCTGCTGGAGCACGGCTCGGACGCGAAAGCCAGGACCAATGGCGGATTGACGGCGCTGCATTATGCGGCATTCAAAGGGAACCTGCCCGTTGTCAGACTGTTGCTCGAAGCTGGTGCTCCGGTGAATGCAGCGGATGACCGAGGATTTTCACCGTGGATGATGGCGGCGAATTCCAGAAGCAAGAATCCCGAAGTGGTGCGTTTGCTGCTCGACCGCGGCGCCGACATCCGCGCGAAAGACGAGCTCGACCGGACGCCAGCCGACTGGGCTCGATTGGGCGCTCATCATGAAATCGTGGACATGTTCCCCACGGCTGAGGCAGTGAACATCGCTCCAGTAAAGACCGCGGCCAGGCCGACGTTTAAAGATGTTCACGAGGCGGTGGCGAAGAGCCTTGCATTACTCGAGGAGTCGGCGCCGAAGTTCTTCCCCAAGAGCGGATGCATTTCCTGTCACAATGTTTCCCTTCCGCTTGCGGCACTCAGCGAGGGGAGGCGACGCGGCTATCCCGTAAAGCCAGCATCTACCCAGCAACTGGTGAAACAAACTGCGGCAACGTATCTGCCTCAACGTGACAACCTGTTGTCGGGGGCTTGCGCGATTCTCGGTTCACCGAGCGTAGGATCGCATTCCCTGATTCCTCTGAAAGCAGAGGGCTACGCGCCCGACGCATTCACCGATGCAGTGGTGCGCTGCCTGTCGCTCGCTCAATATCCGGACGGGCACACTCATTTCGGCATCGATACGCGACCGCCGCTCAGTGCGGAAGGGGATATCCCCGAGACCGCATTGTCCGCGCGAGCGATGAAGTCGTACCTGGTTCCTGCGATGGCCGGCGACCTGGAGACCAAAATTGCACGCGCACGCGCGTTTCTTGTTTCCGCCAGGCCGGAATTTGGCGACGACTACCCTTACCGTGTGTTTGGCCTGGTCTGGACGGATGCGGCGACTGGTCAAATTCAGGAAGCGGCTCGCGAACTATTGGCGCAGCAGCGACCTGACGGCGGTTGGGCTCAGAACTCCGACCTGTCGTCCGACGCCTATGAGACTGGGCTCTCGCTATCCGCGCTGGCAGCTGCTGATCCGGGTTCGGTTAAGAGCGCAGCCTACCGTCGCGGCGTGGATTACCTGATGCGAACGCAGGAAGCGGACGGGTCATGGCATGTTCAGTCGCGTGCCTTCGGCTTTCAGCCCTACTTCGAGAGTGGATTCCCTCACGGCCATGACCAGTGGATCTCGATGGCGGCTACGGCGTGGTCGGCGATGGCGCTGATGCCGGCGGCGGAACAGGTGCAGGTTCAGGCTGCCAGATAAATGGCGAGCATGTCAGGCATACTGCCGTTTGCGCAAATCTTCAATCGTTCGCACGTAAAGCTTTTGCCCGCAAGGTTACCTATAGTGGCTGAAGCTAATAGCTGAACCGGAGGCTGGTCGTGAAAATCATCGTCACTCTTTGCCTTACCATCCTTGCCATCGCAGTCGTTCCTGTTTGGCCGCAAGCGGATTTCCGACGCTCGGTTCCAAAGACCTGGGACGAAGCCAAACTTGAAGACTGGGCCACACCTTTGGCTGGAATCAATGTCCGTCCGGCTGCGATATCGGCCCGAGAATATTATGCGCTGCCGGTCGACAATCTCAGGACTTATGCCGTCTACCTGCCGGGCCACGAGCCGGCGGGCTATTGGGAAATGTTACAGAAAGTTGGTCCCAAGCCTCTCGTCGAAGTCGAAAGGCTAAAAACCGAGGCGGATTGGATCGATGCTGGGCGGCGGATGTTCTTCGAGTCCGACGCCATCCAACAGCGGACATTAGATCCCCGCCTGATTAACCTGGCCCGGGATGCCAAAGCGCTTCGGGAGTCGGGGGCGGAGGCTTTGCCGAATGGTGTCCTGCCGGATGTTCGCTGGGTGCCCACGGAGAAGGGCGTCGTCGCGTTATCCGCACCACAGTGCGGCCCTTGCCACACGACGTATCAGGCGAATGGCGAGGCGGTGCCCGGCGCTCCGTTCTGGGGTATTCGTCGTCTGCGGCCAACCCCGATTGTTCCGCAGATCCATCTCGCGAACCGACTTGTGAATGCGAGTGCGCCCTTCTTCATGGGAACTGGGCCATTCGGCGATAGGCTGTATCAGGCGTTTGGTGTGCCCTGGCGCAAGGACGACATTCATCAGCGCCTGAAGATGATGACTCCGTCGGAATGGGAGGAAATTCGGAGTGCGTATGTGTTCAGCGGCGGTTTGCCCCGATGGAACGGCAGCCCATTTTTTCCTCACAAAGTCTCGGACCTGATCGGTATCCGAGACCGTAAATACATTGACGCTACGGCCACGCACCTGCACCGGGATATTGGCGACCTAATGCGGTACGCGGCTCTGGTGGCGGTGGCGGAACCCGGCGATTTTGGTTCGTATCACGTGCTCGCGCGAGATACGGAAAGAGTACGAGCCCGCCGTTCAGACGAAGCGCTGTACGCCCTTGCCCTGTATATTTACTCGCTCAAACCGCCGCACAATCCGAATCCGTTTGACGATGAGGCTAAAGCCGGCCAAGCGATCTTCACAAGGGAGGGTTGTCCAGGCTGTCACACCCCGCCCTTGTACACCAACAACAAGCTCACGGTCGCTATCGGGTTCAGCCCCCCATCGGATCGTCCTGCGACGCTGGACGTCTTACCTGTGTCCGTCGGTACCGATCCGGGGTTGGCCATGGCCACTCGAAAAGGAACTGGCTATTACAAGGTTCCGTCTCTGAAGGGCGTCTGGTATCGCGGACGCTATCTCCATCACGGCGCGGTCGCCAGCCTGGAAGAGATGTTCGATCCGGATCGATTGAAGGAGACCCATCTGCCGGGCGGCTGGCATCCTTACGATTCGAAGACCTACGCCATCCGAGGGCACGAATTCGGCCTGAAACTGGCGCCTGTTGAACGGGAGCAGTTGATTGCGTTTCTACGCACGCTCTAAGGATCCTCCTGAAGGCGAAGGATAGACTTATGATCCGGCGGGCCTTCGATGGCGCCAATCCGAGGATCGCTCCCCTTGGCGACCGGGAGGGAGCAATTTCCTCCAAGGCCAGACTCCGTCAACCGCAGTACACCGAGCCCCGATCAGGAAGAACACTTAAGGAATACTTCGACGTCACGAGTCCCCTCAACCCTACGGGCGGGGTAGTGGAGTTGCGATTATTGGGGGGCTGGAAGAAGAGCAGGTTGCCGAAGTGCTTGGGGTTTCCGCCATTACGGTCAAACGGGATTGGAAGGCGGCCCGGGCCTGGTTGTCCGGCCAACTCAGCCCCGCTAATCGCGCTCCGCGCTTTTGATACGCGCCGCTAGTTTCTTCCGTTAACCCAGCAGGAGGGATTCAACGGATGAGAACTTTCGTGTCAATAGTTCATCGCCGTAATCTGGTGCATGAGGCCAGTGATCTGTCCGGCTCAAACGTCGGTGACCGAACGCTTTTACCAGGCTAATCGCAACGACAATGCGGCAGCACTGGGCGCTTTGTTGGAGAGTCAAGACGTGAACGCGAAAGATTCACGCGGCGCGACGCCGTTGATGTACGCCGCAGCGTTCGGCAATGCCAGGCAGATGAAGCTCCTTCTGGAATCGGGCGCCGACGTGAACGCGCAAAACGCATTCCATGCGACGGCACTCATTTGGGCTGCCGGTGATGCGGTCAAGTCTCGAATGCTGATCGAGCATGGCGCCGACGTAAACGTCCGTTCGCAGCAAGGGCGAACACCCCTATGGCGGCCGCGAAACGAAACGGCAACGCCGAGTTGGTCCGTCTGCTGCTCGAGAAGGGCGCGGCCGTGGAGACTCCTGACGATACGATGCTGATCCCAGCCGCTCAGTCAGGGGACATCGAAATCATGCGGCTGCTCATTGAAAGCGGCGCCAATGTGAATTGCATAGCCGGGTCCCCGTGTCCGGGAGAAACGCCGCTGATGTACGCCGCAGTGTCCGATAACGTGGAGGCAGTCCGTTTGCTACTGGCGAAGGGCGCGAATCCCAATGCAGGGTTGAAAAGCATGACGAGGGTGATCGGTGGCTCCACCGTGGACACGGGTGTCGGCAAGCAGACTCCGCTAATGTCGGCCGCTCCTACGGGATCGCCGGAACTCATCCGGGCTTTGATAGACGCGGGCGCAAACGTGAATGCACAGGATATTCAAGGGATTTCGCCTCTGATGCTCGCGGTCGTATCGGAGGACCAGGATCTCGCTGTGGTGAGGGTTCTTCTGCAAGCGGGCGCGAATGTAAACGCGCGCAGCGGGCGCGACGAGACGGCGCTCGATTGGGCCAGGAAATTCGGCAGCCGTCCGGTGATCGCGGCGCTCGAAAGGGCCGGTGCGTCGGAGGGTTTACCCTATCGAGCTCCTCCCGCGCCTGACCGGAGTACGACGCGGGGTGCCGCGAAGGCGGTCGAGCAGAGCATCGCGCTCTTGGAGCGGCCCTTGCCCGGAGCATCGAAACTCCCGTAGCTGGAATGCGTGAAGCGCATGCGAAGGAAGGGCCGCACAAAAGATGATCGCGCATGGACAAAGGCTTGGATCGCCGACGGCTAGACTTAGACGTCGACACGAAAAAGACTACAATACCCAAGCGAGTCTGGGAAATTCGCGTCGGACTCCGTCCTGAAACTCGACCGCGCCGCCAAGCGCGAATCCGCCGATGAGAACCTTGAGGAGGTGCCCCGCTAAGGGGCATCTCCTTCTGAGGTCCTACGGGATTGGCCGGCCGAAGCCCATCCCGAATACGGCGCTGAGGAATGACTCTGGAGCGTGGGAATCGCGCACCGAGTGGCGCAGCAGGTCACCGAAGCATTCGCAGGGCTGGCACTCTGGGTCGCAATTCATTCAAGCAACAACAGATCCGGATAACTGCCTCGTTCTACCTCGATTCAACCTGCATTTTCTAGGGAGGGGTTCTTGTAAGTTATTGAAAAGATGGAGCGGGAGACGGGGTTCGAACCCGCGACGTCCAGCTTGGGAAGTTACACGACACTTTAATTTCAGACATTTAGAGAGCGCAGGTGTTGGTTTGGAGAGTACCGAGACACCTGGAAAAACAGCGGTACACCGCGAACGCCTCTTAATGGAGTGCAATTGGAGTGCAGCGCGTGCGAAACAAGAACTTCCCGAAACAGCCTTGCGGTAGTCCCGAATCCAGGCAATATTTCCGACGAAACCCGTCCCTTTCGAGACCCTGCTGGCGTAGTCATCTTTCCTCAAATTCTACGACCGTGAGGTTCCCGAACCCGATGTTCGTACCCTGTTTTGAATTGCACCCCAGACACAGCAATGGCCCGCGCTGGAACGCGAGCCATCCGACCCATAGGGGTGAAAAGTGAATTTCCTCAACGGAAGTATACACCACCAGGACCCGCAAAGAAAAGACGAAAATGCTCTCGGTACGCTCGCATATGTAGGCTGCGAACAAAGCAGAGAATCGATCCAAAGTCAGGGTGCAAATCTCATTGGATCGGGTTTGACCGATGCCGATTACGCCGCTTTGGAAAGCCGCTGGATCGACCGCGGTTTGGCCACCAGTGCCCAACTTCGAAGGGTGGATTCCTTAACGGGTGCTGAAGTCATCGGCCGAAAAGGCGGGGACTACGCTGGCATCGTCATCCCGTATTTCCATCCCGAGTCCAGCCAAGTCAGAGAGTATCGTCTACGACGCGACCATCCGGATCTGGAATACGATTTTGCCGGCAATCTCAAGGTGCGGCAGAAGTACCTCAGCGCGCCTGGTCGCTCCAACAAGTTGTACCTGCCGCCCGGACTGAGCCAGTCGCTCTTGCGCGAGCCAGCCCTACCCATCGTTCTCACGGAGGGTGAATTCAAAACCCTCGCACTGTGGCGCGCAGCAAACCATGGAACTCCGGGTCGTCCCCGATTTCTGCCGGTGGGGGTGTCTGGCGTATACAACTGGCGTGGAACAATCGGCAAAACGGTTGGGCCGGACGGCAGCCGTCTCGACGTGAAGGGACCGCTCCCGGATCTCGACTGGATCGTTTGGACAGGCCGCAGGGTAGTCATTGCCTACGATGCCGACGCGGTCACCAAAGAAGCGGTTAGCATCGCCCGCTCAATGCTGGCAGCAAACCTGCGTTGTCGTGGTGCCTTCGTTGGTTTCCTGGAGTGGGACATTGCGAGAGGTAAAGGCATCGATGACCATCTCGCCGCCGTTGGCCCTGACACGGTCCTCGAGGAGATCGCCCAGGTCGACTTCGCGGGCTCGGCGTGGAAGAAGGACTTGCTGCGCTCTAAACCAGCCATTAACACAACCGAGGGCCGTATTCTGCCAGTTTTGGCAAATGCGATTGCTGCTTTCAGGCACGCGCCGGAATGGGGCGGCGTGCTCGCCTTTAACGAATTCGCATGGGGGACGGTCGTTCTCAAACCGGCGCCCTGGGGCATCGTTCCCAAAGGCGAATGGACCGATCACGAGGACCGCCTGGCCGCCGAATGGCTGCAGCGTCAAGGAGTTCTGGTCTCGGTCGAAATTGCGGGGCAAGCAGTGCAAACCGCCGCGAGGGATCATCCATTTCACCCCGTGAAATCATACCTGCAGGGCCTCCAGTGGGATGGGGTCGAGCGCGTGGACCGTTGGCTCTCCACCTACCTCGGGGCCGAAGACACAGAATATTCGCGTGCCGTCGGCTCGCGCTGGCTCATCTCGGCCGTCGCACGGATCTTCCGACCCGGGGCGAAGGCCGACTGCTGCCTCATCCTCGAAGGTCCGCAGGGCATCCGAAAATCGACCGCATTGCGGACCGTGGCCGGCGAGTACTTCACCGATGAACTTGCCGACCTGGGCAGCAAAGACGCCGCCATGCAGACCCGCGGAGTTTGGATTATCGAGCTTTCCGAGTTGGACAACCTCAACCACGCCGAGGTGGCGCGGATCAAAGCCTTCATGAGTCGGACCACCGATCGCTTCCGTCCGCCCTACGGTATGCGTCTGGTGGAATCGCCCCGCCAGTGCGTGTTCGCCGGCACCGTCAACCACGCCACCTACCTGCGTGACGAAACTGGAGGGCGGCGGTTTTGGCCGATCGCCTGCGGTCGGATCGACATACACGCTCTCGTCGGCAATCGTGACCAGTTGTGGGCGGAAGCCAAAGTCAGATTCGAATCGGGCGCTGTCTGGTGGCTCGACACACCCGATTTGGTGCAACTCGCAAGCGATCAGCAAGAGGCTCGATACGAAGGGGATCCCTGGGAAGAGGTGATTGGACCGTGGCTGGAGAGCAAAGAGAGCACCACGATTTCAGAAGTCCTGGAGAAATGCATCAACAAGCCGCAGGCGCAATAGACGCAGACGGACAAGATTCGTGCCGCGCGTTGTCTGCGGGCGCAGGGCTGGCTACGGTACCGCGAGCGTCACGGCAGCCACCTCGAATGGCGGTATCGGAAGGCTGCCTAAAGTGGACATGTTCCCAGTGTTCCCAGTCTTGTTCCCAGTCTGTTCCCAGTCCTAACGCAATGGATTCCTCAAGTTCCCAGTGTTCCGGATTGCCTGAACTCATCCCTATTCACGCATTTCCCTATGCGATCCATATTGTTCAAGAACAAGGAACACTGGGAACAATGGGAACAAGGTTGAAACGGCACGAGTTCAGCTTGCCCGCCACTTGGAACAGACGTGGAACACTAGGAACACCTCAGCGAATGCTTCCCACAGAACCGCCTCGGGACGAAATGAAATCGAGGCTGCAACTTGAGCCTTGTCTGGGATCTCGCCGCTACTGTACATCCTCATTCGCGCGGCATTGTCGCCAATGAAGCTAACGACACCGGCGCACTCAGGCCGAAGATCGCATTGCTAGTTGTTCCCTGATGCGGCTACGCAGACAAATTTGAAGAGCGGGTTCATTGGATAGCGTCGCCGCCACGCGCTCGCCCGCCCCGAGGGCATGTGCTCGAGTCTGCGCGCTTTCCTGCGTTCGGCCAACCTTAGCCAGGATTGGTACAGCGGCAGCGTGGACCTGCCACTCGACGTTTAAGATTTCATATCCGCTCACCGCAGCCATAGCCGCTAAAATATTCTCCGCAGCGGTAGCATCATCGTTTGTCCTCGTCGCAACTTCAGAAAGCAGTTGATAACCGCGGGCCATGTATGCAGGGGCACGATGCTCCTGAGCGAGTTGAATGCTGCGATCGGCCAGCGTCCTGCATCGGTCGGTATCCCCTTCCGCAATTGCGCAAGATGCCTGACCTTGAAGGAGCGGGATGTGGTAT
>JAIQFL010000525.1 GCA_020073365.1 Terriglobia bacterium
TCCTTGGGCTTGCGGCCGTAAGCGGTGGTGAACTCCCGCAGAAAATGATCTCGGCGGCGACTCTGCCGATCTATGTGGGGCTTGCTCGATGTCTTACAATAGTAATGATGGCAACGGTTTTGCGGTTTAACGAACGACGAGCGACCGAGGCTGCGGCACGTTTCCTGAAACTCCGGGGCGGCCGGATGAGCTATCTCAAGCTCATCAAACTGCTGTACCTGCTTGATAGAGAAACCCTACTGCGGTGGGGCAGGCCGGTGACCACCGACAGGTACGTTTCGATGGATAACGGGCCGGTCGTCAGCCGGATCTACGACCTGATCCGGGAAGAACGGGCTCCGGGCACCGATCCAATTTGGCGGCACTACATCTCCGCTCCCCAAGAATGGGAAGTCGCACTCCTCGCGGACCTGGAAACCGACGAACTCTCCCGCGCCGAAGAAGCGTTGATCGACGAGATCTACGCTGCCTACGGAAAGATGACCCGTTGGGATCTCGTGCGCGTGTCGCACGACCTTCCGGAGTGGCAAGACCCGAACGGCAGCGCGATCCCCATCCAATACCGGGACATTCTGCGGGCGGGCAACAAGACCGAGACTGAGGTAGCGGCTGTTGAGGCTGAATTGGAGTCGCTGGCAGCTACGGAAGCAATGCTGCAACCGGCATAAATGGATTGTGGCGACACGTTCCTGATGCCCGCCCCGGGCGGGGCAGCCACGCCCCACCTTTGGATCGTCGTGACCCAACCGGGCCCACGGACGCACCTGTTCGCCATCGTGAGCGTCACTACACTTCGGAATAGCAAGGATCAGACCGTTATCCTCCGGCCTGGCGATCACCCGTTCATACGCCACGATTCAACTATCTTCTACGGCGACGCATGATCGTGGACGAGCAGCGGCTTGAAACGGAGATCGCGGCAGGACTGGCGGTGCTTCGGGATAAGTGCCCAAACGCGACTCTGAAGCTCGTCCAGGATGGCGTGGCTGCGTCGCCCTTCACCAGACCGAAGTTCCTACGCATCTGCCGGGCAATGGCGGCGATAGCGGTTGCGGTGGTGGCAGCACCATTGGCAGCACCCCGGCGCAAAACGGCAAGACGCGGTTAGGCACCCCTGCCATGAAGTCTATCAAAGCACTAGCCTAGCCAGCCTTCACTCCTTCGGCCCGATCCCTAGCGTCTTCATCTTCCGGTACAGGTTGCTTCGCTCCAGGCCCAACAGTTCCGCCGTGCGTGTGACATTGCCGTTGGTCTCCTCCAGTTTCTTGAGGATGTACTCGCGTTCGGCGGCTTCTCGAACTTCCTGCAAGCTTCCGAACCGGTCGAGCGGCCGGTCGTGCTGCCGCCGTGTGGCGCTGAGGGGAATGTGTCGCGCATCCACGCGCACCTGCGGGTTCAGGATTACTATCCGCTCGATCAGGTTCTTCAGTTCCCGCACATTGCCCGGCCAGTGGTAATCCGAGAGCATGCGGTAAGCTTCGGCCGTGAGCTCCTTGGGCTTGCGGCCGTAAGCGGTGGTGAACTCCCGCAGAAAATGATCGGCCAGTAGCGGAATGTCCTCGCGCCGGTCGCGCAGCGGCGGCACGGCAAACGGAATCACGTTCAACCGATAGAACAGATCCTCCCGGAAATTGCCGCGCTCGATCTCCTCCTCCAGGTTCTTGTTGGTGGCGGCCACTACCCTCACGTCCACCTGCACCGACTCGGCCGCGCCCACCGGCTCGAAACGCTGCTCCTCCAGCGACCGCAGCACCTTGGCCTGGGTCCGCAGGCTCATGTCCCCTACTTCGTCCAGGAACAGCGTGCCTCCGTCCGCCTTTTGAAATTTTCCGACCTTGGCCTCGTGCGCGCTGGTGAAGCTGCCCTTGCTGTGGCCGAACAGCTCGCTTTCAATCAGTTCCTCGGGGATGGCGGCGCAGTTCACTTCTACGAACGGTTCGCTGGCCCGCGGGCTCAGCGCGTGCAGGGCGTGGGCCACCAGTTCCTTGCCGGTCCCGCTCTCCCCATAGATCAGCACGCGCCCGTTGGTCCCCGCCATCAGCGCGAGTTGCTGGCGCAGCGCCTTCATGGGCACGCTTTCCCCGATGATGCGATGGCGCGCGCCGGTGTCCGCCTTCAGGCGGCTGTTCTCGATCGCCAGGTTGCGATGCGCCAGCGCATTCTTCACCACCACCGAAACTTTGTCAATCGAGAGCGGCTTCTCCAGGAAGTCGAAGGCGCCCAGTTTGGTAGCCCTTACCGCGGCTTCAATGCTGCCGTGGCCCGAAATCATCACCACCAGGGGCCGCTCGCTGAACGGAATCTCCTGGATGCGCGCCAGCACCTCCATGCCGTCCATGCCGGGCAGCCAGATATCCAACAGCAGCAGTTCGAACCCCGCGCCCGGCACCGCCGAAAGGCACGCCTCGCCGCTCTCCACCGCCTCCACCACGTAGCCTTCGTCTTCGAGAACGCCGCTCAAGGATTCACGGATACCCGGTTCATCGTCTACCACCAGGATTCGTCGCGACTTCATACCTTGGCTGCCGCCGGCCGGGGTGCCATGGGCACGGCACTCTCCAGGGCGTCGGGTTCCAGCAGCGCCGGAATTTCCACCATGAACCGCGCACCCACCGGCCGATTGTCCTCCACACGGATCTGCGCGTTGTGTTCGGCGACGATGTGGCTCACGATCGCAAGCCCCAGGCCGGTGCCGCGATTCTTGGTCGAAAAGTAAGGCAGGAAGAGCTTCTCTTTGTCGTCGGGACTGATGCCGCAGCCCGAATCGGCGATCACCAATTCCACGGTCTCGGCGCCGCCGGGCTGCGTGGCGATATAGAGTCTCTTCACCAGCGAT
Organism: Terriglobia bacterium; assembly: GCA_020073365.1. Lineage (GTDB taxonomy): Bacteria > Acidobacteriota > Terriglobia > Bryobacterales > Bryobacteraceae > JAIQFL01. The sequence continues at coordinate 2,837 of JAIQFL010000525.1, forward strand.
TCCTGCATGGCTTCGGCGGCGTTGTCCACCAGGTTGACCACCACCCTCTGGAACTGCTCGGGATCGAGGTTGACCGCCGGAAGTGCCGGCGCAAAACTGGTCTGAATCGAGATGCCTTCCAGACGGCCTTTGAACACCGCCAGCGCATCGCCCACCACCTGGTTCAGGTCGCTGCGCACGGGTTGGGCCGCGGGGAAACGCGCGAACTGCGAGAACTCGTCCACCAGCGTCTTCACCGATTCCACGGATTTCGAGATGGTGGCGGCGCACTCGTGCAGGATGCGATCGGCCGCCGGTGGAAGATCCAGGCGGTCGAGTTGCCGCTCGATGCGTTCGGCCGAAAGCGCGATGGGAGTCAGCGGATTCTTGATTTCGTGGGCCACGCGCCGCGCTACGTCGTGCCAGGCCGCGGACTTCTGCGCGCGCAACAGTTCGCTGGTGTCTTCCAGCACCACCACGAACCCGGATGTGAGTCTCTCCTCGAGCGCGGAAACCGTGATCGCGATCTGCAGCTTCCGACTGGCCGTGCGCAGCTCGAGCTCCCGCGTGGCGGTGCCCGTGCGGCGCGCGCGTTTCATCAGGTACCGGATCTCGGCCGTATCCTCGCGCGAAAACAGATCTTCGAGTCGCGTGGCCTGGGCTACGGTTTCAGCGGCAAATATCTTGGAAAGCGCCTGGTTCACGCGCTTGATGCCCCCGTCCGCGCCGATCGAAATGACGCCCGTTGGAATACTCTCCAGAATGGCCTCCGTGAAGCGGCGCCGGCGATCCAGTTCGCGGCCGCTGGCCTCCAACTCCTCGGTCATCTGGTTGAAGCCGCGCACCAGCGACGCCAATTCGTCCACGGCCCGTACTTCCACCCGCTTGAAATTTCCCTTGCGGACCTCTCTGGCGGCGTCCAGCAGCGCCGTGATCGGCACGCTGATCTGCTTCGCCAGGAAGAACGCAATCCAGGTCGCCACGAACAGCACGAAGAGCGTGATCAGGGCCATCAGCATGGTGTAAAACAGCTTCCAATGCTTCTGCTGGTCGCGGAGCAGGGTCCACTGATCGTTATATCTCTTGATTGCCGAGACTTGATCCTCAACGTCCACGGGGATCGGGGAAACCAATTCGGCGTACCCGATGGTTTTTCCGCCCGCGTTTACAGGGGCGCGGGCCTTCACGCTGCGCGCCGGGGCCGCCTGGGCCTGGGTCCCCGCCCACGAATCGACCGGCACGTCGCCCTCAGCCGGGAAGATGGCCGTAAATTGCGCATCCTGCGCCTTCGCAAACTGCTCCAGGAAGCCCGGCGTACGAGCGCCCCCCGTCAGCAGTTGGCGGGTCTCTGGTTGAGCAGCCAGCAGAGCGGCTTGGGCGTTCACCTCGTCCTGCATCTCGTGGTCGAGCAGCTTCGCTATGTACATGAACCTGTCTACCTGCTGATTCACGGGGTTCGTGAACCAGCGGTTCAGGCTGTGGCTGAGCACTCCGAAGCTGAATAGCACCAGGCAAAATACCGGCACGCACGTGAGGGCCAAGGCCCCCAACACCAGCTTGGTTCGGATGCGCGAGCCTTCCTGGTTGCTCTGGCGCGCGATGTACAGCTTGACCAGTTCGCGGAAAAGAAGGAAGCCGAGGGTCACCATCAGCACGAAAATGAGGCTCGATGTGGCCCAGAAGATGAACGTCTGACGCGGGCTGGCCGGATCGAAGCGTCCGTCGTCGAAGGACCCCTGCCATGCCACCAGCAGCACCGAGAGTGCCAGCACAACCCCGCCGAATCCGAACAACAGGCGCTTTTTCATGGAATTGGCCCTTCCTCTCGATTATACGTGGCTGTCGTATGGTGGGACAGGCGGCTTCGCCTTTCTTTGACCGCCTGAAAGGCCGTCGTTTTAGTTAGACCTGGAAATGGAGACTATAAGGACGAAGACCTCGGCGACCGCCGGGCATCGACATTGTTTCGCCGATCAATATCGACAAAAAACCGCGCCATCCGATCCGCGCGGCCAGACAAACGATCAACTGGCCTTCCGCAGAACGTCCTCTACCGCCTCCGGATGCTTCGCGATGACCGCCAGCAGCACGCGAGTGCAATCCGGCGAACCATGCCATTTCCGCCCAATATGTCATGAAGCGCTAGAATGGGAGCATGGTACGCAAACCGGTGACGCGTTACACGGGCAAGGTGGACAAAGCGGGCAGGGTGGTGATCCCCGCGGAAATTCGTGAGAAGGCCCATCTGCAACCCGGCGCTACCGTGACCATTACATCCGACCCGTCGGGCCGCGTTGTCTTGGAACCGACGCTGGCAATTCTACGTGAAGCGCAAGAGTATTTCCTGAGCCTCGGGCCGGCGGATGAGCTCTGGTCCGACGAACTGCTCGCCGAGCGCCGCCTGGAGGCCCGGCGTGAGATCGAAGACTGAGCTTCCAACCCTCCACATCCTCGACACCTCTGCGCTTATTGCGCTGGTTCATCACGAACCCGGATGGGAAACCGTTCAGCGGGTGTTGGGCAACTCCGCAGTCTGTGCCATCCACCTGACCGAAGCCATCACTAAGCTGATTCGCAAGGGAGGCGAACCGCGCCTGGTGGAACGGTATCTCCGCGCGCTTCCGATGCCCGTTCTGCCATGGAACGAGGAACTGGCATGGGAGAGCCGGGATTTGGCGCCGCTGGCCTGGACCCACGGGATCTCGTTGGCCGACCGCGCCTGCCTCGCGATGGCCCGTCACTTGGACGCCATTGCCATGACCGGTGATGCCGGGTGGGCGAACCTTGATCTGAATGTACGCGTGGCCTTGTTTCGGGAGGGGAAGCGCAAATGACCATCGCCGTTGCGTCAGGACACTGCCAGTCGAGCAAACCTTTTTCAGTCGAGCAAACCTTTTTCAGTCGAGCAAACCTTTTTCAGTCGAGCAAACCTTTTTCAGTTCACGCAAATCCAAAATATTCACGCCATGTTTTCAATAGCTTAAGGTTCCAGATCCGTACTCCGCTGCCCTCCGCAGTTACCATGAAGAGGAAGGGCAGTTCGGGGCCAACCCCGTCCTGCCCTTTATCCTTTTATGATTGGGTTCGTTCCGCAACCATGTCTCCGCCGCACCCTGCCCGCTAACCACAGCCGCCACCCGCAGCCCCCAACCCAATCAAATTGGGTTTGTTCCGCCCTCGGGGGTCACTTCAAAACCGGCCATAGAGGGTCACTTCAAAACCGGCCAACGGACCATCATCCTGGACAGACCTGTTTTACCTTACCGGCTGGCTGTTTGGCAAGGCCAGTTTGATCCAGTTCGGGCATTCTGCAAAACCTGATTCCAGTCCTCCCCTTCGTCCGCCGGCAGGCGGGTTT
>JAIQFL010000526.1 GCA_020073365.1 Terriglobia bacterium
GACCAGCAGCGTGGCCAGCATGGTGGCGACGATGAGAAATAGCAGGTTGTTGGCGGAAACAATGGCGCCCAACCCGACCACCAGGATGGCCAGAGTGAAGAGCATGCCGCCGCGCGTGATCTTGTAGCGGACGCGCCGCGCCAGGACGCCACGGAGATGTTCCCAATGTTTGCGCACGAACCGTCTTGATTGTGCCACAGGCATTCTTGCCTGTGTTGCCCGACGAGTGCGGTACTCGCGATCAGACTCCAAGTTGGCTCGCCAGCCAGGTTCGCGCGAAATCCCAATCGCGTTTCAGCGTGGCTATCGAGATGTTCAGAGCCTCGGCGGCATCGATTTCGCTCAGGCCGCCGAAAAAGCGCAATTCAATCACCTTGGCGGCACGCTCATCGAGAGCCTGCAGGCGGGTCAGGCTCTCGTCCAGCGCCAGCAACCGTTCATCGAGCTCCCAAGTCCCGCCGTCGGCTTCCCAAAGCGCGAGCTTAACCTGGCCGCCGCCGCGCTTTTCGCTGCGAACGCGCCGCGCGTGGTCCACCAGCACCCGCCTCAACTGCTGCGCCGCCACCGCGAAAAAATGGGCGCGGTCTTTCCAGTTGACTGGCGCGGAGCCCCTCAGCCGTAAGTACGCTTCGTGGACCAGAGCCGTGGTTTGAAGTGTATGCTCGCCCCGCTCACGCCGCATCTCCCGAGCTGCGATTCCGTGCAACTCACCGTACACCAGCTCCATCAGTTGGTTCGCTGCTTCCTGGTTGCCGCCGCGCCATTCATTGAGAAGACCGGTGATCGTGTGAGACTCTTCCGCCATATCCCCAGCGGTCGGGAGCTGTTCCGCCCCTGCTGCGCTTCCATCGGAAGAAGCATGCCTATCGACCGGACGGGACTATCTTACACCCCACGACGAGATCAAGAGGAACGCCGGGACAGCTCATCACCCTTTGCCGGTCCGGAGACGATGCGCATCACCGCATGTCCAAGCGTCAACCCGAGGACAAAAAGGGCTGTGTCGGCAAGCAGCGGCTGAACTCCCCATGACACCGTCATCATGTGCATGAATCTGTCCCAATACATTCTGTCCCTGAAGGTAAACGCCGCCGACACGAAGGCGATAAAGATAGCCAGGCCCGCCCAACCGAAACGGCGGGCCACGCGCCAGGAAACCAGAAACACCAGCGCGCCGAGGACCGCGATACCTAGGAACATCAAGGTCGGGGAGAATAAGGAAAACGGATCGGGTGTCTCGGCGAACCGGGTGCGCCACCAACCCATCGAATAGTCGAGCCGCAACTTGAAAATCCAGGTGGCCCCGAACAGCATCCCCCCTGCCAGCGCACCCGCGACGCGGCGAAGCCTGGCCCGCGTGAAGAAGACGGTGCCCCCGCACGCGGCCGGACCGAGGCACGCCCAGAGCACCAGTTGGGGCGCCAGGATCTCGCGGCCCGACAACTTCTGTCGTCCGGCCTCTAGTGCAATCCGCATTTGCCACAGCGCTGTCAGGATGGCGCCGCCCAGGAATAGCGCAATCACGACCCCGGCGGCCATGCCGACCGGATGCCGGCGAACGAACCGGCTCACCCGGTACCAGACGCTGTCTTCACGCGCACTAACGGGGCGGTTTTCCAGATGGCGGCGCAAGTCTTCGCTGAAGGACTCCACGGAGCTGTACCGGCGAGATGGCTCCTTGCGGAGCGCAGTCAGCAGGATGGAGTCGAGATCGCCCTGCAGCCGCTTCCGCAGCCGGTTCAGGGCGCCTTCCCGCACCTCGCTGACGGTCTCCGGCGTGATGGGCTGCTTCCCCGGTTCGCCCTCGAACCCCTCCTCTGTGGTTGTCACGACGTCGCTCGGGCGAGTGGGCTCTTCTTCGGAAATCACGCGGGCCATCTCGTGCATCGCCGCCCGCAGCAGGCGGTACGGCCGATGCCCGGTCAGCAGCTCGTAGAGGATCACTCCCAAAGAGTAAACGTCCGTAAGAGTGCTGATGGCGTCGCCCTTGACCTGCTCCGGACTCGCATATTGAGGAGTCATGAGCCGCGTCATCGTGACCGTGGCCGACAGATCTCCGGTCAGGTCCGGCCCGAGGAGCTTGGCAATTCCGAAGTCGAGCAGCTTGACATCCCCGTCGTCGGTGACCAGAATGTTGCCGGGCTTCAGATCGCGGTGCACGACCAGGTGCTGGTGCGCGTACTGAACTGCGTCGCAGACTTTGCGGAACAGTTCGAGACGCTGGCTGACGTTCAGCTTGCGCTCGTCGCACCAGCGGTTGATCGGCTGGCCTTCCACGAATTCCATGACGAAGTACGGCAGCCCGTCGTCGGTACTGCCGCCGTCGATGAGCCTGGCAATGTTGGGATGATCGAGCGAGGCCAGGATCTCGCGTTCCCGGCGGAACCGCTCCAGGATTTCCGCGCTGTTCATACTGGGCCGCACCAGCTTGATGGCGACTTGCTTGGTATACACACCGTCGACACGCTCGGCGAGGTAGACGGATCCCATGCCGCCCTGTCCGATCTCGCGGATCAGCTTATAGGCATGCAATTGCCGGCCCTCCATACCGTGCGCCGGATTCATGGCCGGATCGAAAGCCCGCGGCGCGGGGCCGAGGAGCGGACACGCGAGAAATTCAGGCAGACGCTCGCGCGCGCTCAGTAAGCGCTCCACTTCCTGTCGGATGCTTTCATCGCCCTGGCATTCCCGATCGAGAAACGCCTCACGTGCCGCGGGCTCCAACCTGAGCGCAGCCTCATAGCATGCGCGAACCTGATGATGGCGTTCAGGCGTCATAGAGTGTCTCTGTGGCTCCTCTCACCTTAACTGTCTTTCCACCATGCTTAGCGCGGTTGTGGAAGAAAACAGCTCAAAGTTCCCTGAAAGACCGATCAAGACGTGCCGCTCGGTAAACCAGGCTGAGGAAAGAGACGGCCGTAGGAACAGGGAGACCTCCGCCCCCGGCCCCTGGCCCCCGGCCCCTATTGGCGCTCCCACACCGTACGCTGCTGGAACTGGCGTAGTTGTGAGTCGAAGCCCGAATTCGTCGCTGTCATCGACTTTCCGTCCGCGGACACCACGAACGTGCCCTGCCCGACGATGACCCATCTTCTCTCCGGGCCTCCCCCTGGATCGTATGCGGATCGGGGCGGGTCGACATAAAGGTAATGCCGGCGAAACCGGGTAAGGGGCGTACTTCGCCGTCCACGATGAACGTCTGTGGATGTTCCGAGACCTTTTCCCCCTTCGCATTGGCCCCCTCCGCCCTCATCAGGTAGTGTCCCTGCTCGTCGAGCTCAAAGACCATTGTCCCCGCGGTGGGCCGATGATGCGGCCCGAACTCAGATTTCTCGGGATTGAGTTTCCATGTTCCAACAAAAGGATCCGTCACGTCACTTTCCACCTCCTTGAATTTGCACTTCTTCCCGCACTCTAGCCGGAATCGCGCCGGCGAGTCCCGAGGAAACTGCTAAGATTTGCTTAAGATTCATGCTCAGCCGGGAACTCTACGACCTCGGGGAGTTCACACTGGACGCCTCTGAGCGGCGGCTCACCAGGGGCGGCCAGCCTGTCCCTTTGCCGCCAAAGACCCACGACGTGCTGGTGACTCTTCTCGCAATGCCGGGCGCCTGGTCACCAAGCGCGAACTGCTGGAACTGGTCTGGCCGGAGGCCTTCGTCGAAGAGGGCATTCTGGCGGTCCACATTTCGGCTCTGCGCAAAGCCCTCGGCGATGGGGAGCGGGAGCGGCGGCACATTGAGACCATCGCGCGCCTGGGATACCGCTTCATCGGGGACGTCACGCCAAGGAACGAGAATCGCGAAAGGGGCGCAGAGCGATGGTCGATCGCCGTGCTCCCCGCACAATCGGCCGCCATGGGGGCTCCCGAAAGCGAAGAGTCCATGGGCCTCGCAATCGCCGACCGGGTGATCGAACGGCTGGGGAGATTCGCGAAGCTGGTCATCCGGCCTACCGCAGCAGTGCGCGCCTACACGAGCACTCGCCAGGATCCTGCGGCCGTTGGGCAGCGGTTACGTGTGGATGCTGTTCTTGCGTCCAGCTTCGTCAGGACGGCCGGGCGAATCCAGGTTTCGGCGTGTCTGGTCCGCTCCCGGGACGGTGCTCGCTTGTGGAGTGGCGAATTCGACGAGCCGTCGGCCGGCGTGACCGCGATGCTGGATGGGGTTGCCGAATCGGTCGCGGAGCATCTCGGTTTGAGCTTACGGGGAATTCGCGCGAACGGCTTCGGGAATGGAGCGGAGACCCGGCGCGGGCCGGCGTGGCCGATCGTTCGTCCGGAGGTCTATGAGCTTTTTGGACGCGGGCGCTCTCACCTGTTATCGGCCTCGATGTTTGAAGCGCCGAAAGCGGTGGCGGCGTTCCGGGCCGCCATCGAGTTGGATCCGACTTACGCCGCTGCACACGCGGGTCTGGCGCTGGCCTGTTGCGCGCAAGCCCAGTTTCGCGTGATGCCTCCCGCCGAAGCCTACAGCGAAGCGAAGGCTGCCGCTCTCCACGCCCTGGCAATGGACGACTCGTGCGCCGACGCGCAGGTGGCCCTGGGCGCCGTTTTGTTCTGGAGCGAATGGGATTGGGCCGGCGCGGAACGCAGCCTGGAGCGGGCGCTCGAGATCAACCCCAATCACACCGAAGCTTACCTGCTTTACGGGAAGTTGATGGAAGCGCTCGGCAAATTGGAGGAAGGGCTCGCCATGAAGCAAAAGGGTCTGGAACGGGACCCGTTCTCGCCCCTGGTGCACCTGGAGATCTCACTCGCGTACTGGAACCAGCGGCGCTATGACGATGCCATCGAGTGGGCGAACAAGACTCTGGAACTCGATCCGCGGCACCCGCACGCACGCGAGCACCTCGCCGGGGCCTACTGGAAGATGGGCGATTTCGACCGATTCATGGCGGAGAACCTCAAGCACGCCGAATCGCACGGCGTCCCGGCTGAGGCCCTACAGCCGCTGAAGCAAGCCTACGCCGCGGGTGGACGCCCTGGCGTAGTGAGGCTCGTCCTCGAGCGCGCTGCCAGTCAACCGCAAGCCTTTCCCGCGATCCAAGTGGCCCTGCACTACGGCGAGGCAGGCGACCTGGATGCGGCATTCCGGCATTTGGAGCGCGCGATCGAAAGCCGCGATCCGGCGTTGGTACATCTCGCCGTCGCGCCGCAGTGGGACAGTCTGCGCGCCGATGCGCGGTTTCAAGAGTGCCTCGCGCGGATGGGCTTAGGTCCAGTTGCATGACACACGAAAAGCTTGCCGGGACACTGCGGTGCGCGGGGACAGCACGAGGAAGTCAGTCCCACTGCGGCCATGGGATCAGGGCAGCAGAGCGCGCTTACTTTCCGGGTGGCGGAGGAATCCTTCGGCTTGTGGGAAGCCGCTCTCAACGCCGCGAGACCGCGTGATCTCGACCTGCTTCGGGTACCACTGATCAGGCTGCTGTGATTCGTGCGCGTAACACGCCGCGCGGCGCCGCGATTCGACGGAAGAGATGTCGACGTAGTCGCCGGGCGAGAACATCATGGTATCCTCGGCGACCTCGTAATAGTAAAGCGCGCATCTCTTGCCGGCCTTCAACCAGGCATCCAGGGTAAGCATTGAGACGGCGCGATGGTCGCGGTGACGATCGATGGGCCACTGGGTGAATACCACGTCGGGGCTTTCCGCATCTAGGATGCGAGCGAAAGCCTCATAGTGCGGGGCATCGACGATTGCGCGGCCGTCGTACTGGCCGGCGAATGCGGCGCGGGCCTTGAGACTCTGACAAGCCTTCCGGGCTTCGGCGGTTCGGATGGCGGCACAGCGGCCCAGGCTCGCTCCGCCGCAAAACCCCTCACCGCGATTCAGGTAAAGCAGAACCACCTCATGGCCGAGATCGGTATAACGCGAAATCGTCCCCGCGCAGCCGCATTCAGGGTCGCCCGGATGACCGCCCGCGACGATAATCTTGAAGGCGGGCGTGGGGGATTCAGCCAGCAGCGGCAGAGCCGTCGCGGAAGCCAGCAGCCTGCGGCGTGAGATGAGCACGGTTGGATTGTAATACGATGGCCCGACGAATCGTCGTCCCGACATTCCGATTCCATTGCGCTGGGCCGAGCCACCTGCTTACATGAGGACATGGTGAGGAAGGTGCTGGCGATCTTTGGCTCTGCGGTCTTCCTGGTCATCGCCCCCGGGTTCGT
>JAIQFL010000527.1 GCA_020073365.1 Terriglobia bacterium
ATAACAGCCGACTTTGCTGTAGGCCGGAAAAATGAGGAGGCTCCGAAAAACCCCTTCAACTGGAAACAAAAGCGGGATCAGGACAGCCGGCCTAAGACGGCAACAGTCCACCGGCAGCCCGTCAACCGGCGGCGCCCCGCTACAGTACGCCCTGAGGCCGAATCGAGCCGCCGGAGGCTCAAATTACTGTCTGAACCGCAGAAAGGGCACAGACGGCACAGACGGCACAATTCCGGTTCCGTCGCGCGGTTGAGCCGGGACGGTTGTAGACTGCAAAAACACGGAAGTATCCCCGCGGTCTATAATCGGTTCTACATGAAGGCCACGGCTTTCGCGGCCCTGCTGCTAGTGGCCATTGGAACGTTTCGAATCATCGCCACATACCAGGTTTTCAATCACACCATCGATGAACCCGACCACCTGGCGGCCGGCATGGAGTGGCTGAATACGGGCAAGTACCGCTACGAGGATCAGCATCCCCCTCTAGCACGAGTTTTCGGGGCGCTGGGACCATTCCTCGCGGGGGAGCGGTGGCACTCCGGTCCGGATTCCTACCTTGAAGGCTACCGGATTCTCGGCCACGGCCCACACTACGACCGAATTCTGGCCCTTGCACGAGCGGGTATCCTCCCGTTTTTCTGGATCGCCTCGCTGGTGGTTTATCTGTGGGGATATCGAGCCGGAGGCCCCGCTGCCGCACTGGGCGGTACGTTGGTTTTTGCGACTCTTCCACCCGTTCTGGCGCATGCGGGCCTGATCACGACGGATATGGCGCTGGCCTGCTGGACGGGGGCGGCCGGCCTGACTTCGCTGTATTGGGCCGACTATCCAAGCCGCAGCCGGAGCCAGGTATTCGGTGTGGTACTGGGTCTCGCCTGCCTTTCCAAGTTCTCGGCGCTCCTGTTTCTTCCCGCGGCGTGGATGGCCATGTACGCGTGTCATCTGTATCGCACCCGCCGGGGCTTTGGAGAGGCTTCCCGGGAGATCCGGGACCGCCTGCAGACGGTCGCCGTGATAGTGGGCGTGGCTTTCCTGGTGGTCTGGGCCGGATATGGGTTTTCCTTTGCGCGAGTGGAGTTTCTGCACCTCCGCCTGCCGGCCCCGCGGTTCTTTTCGGGACTGCATTCGGTTTGGCAACACAATCGCGCGGGCCACCCATCCTATCTGCTTGGACAACGCAGCCCCAACGGTTTTTGGTACTACTTCCCGGTGGTCCTGGCGATCAAAACCCCACTGGCAATGCCGGTGCTGCTGCTCGCCGTGCTGTGCACGCGGCTTCGTGAGGCGGCTTTACCACTGGCATTTTCGGCCGGCATTCTTGCGTGCGCGTCGATCGGCCGCATCGATATTGGCGTGCGGCATATCCTGCCGGTCTATGTAGGTTTCGCGGTTGGCTGTGGAACTGTCGCCGGGTGGGCTTGGGCCGCCACGGGAAAGCGCGGCCTGCTGGCGAAGGCGGCCGTACTGGTCCTGCTGGCTTGGCACGCGATCTCGGGGTCGCTGCAACATCCCGACTACCTTGCCTACACCAACGAGATCGCCGTTCGCCATCCCGAGAGGTTCGTCGCGGATTCGGACCTGGACTGGGGACAGGACATGAAGCGTCTGGGCGCGTCCCTGGCCGAAGCCGGGGCGACCCGAGTGACCTTCACGCCGTTCAATCGCACCTACGGGTTGGCGGGCTACCCGATGGCTGAGATGACGCCAGGCGATTCCGAGCGGCCATCGCCAGGCTGGAATGCCGTCAGCATCACCATCTGGAAGGTCTTCGGATTTCCCGCGTGGGCCGACCGCGTGGCGCCGCAGAAGCGCATCGGCAGGTCGATCCTCATGTGGTATTTCCCGGAGTGAGCGTGGGCGAATCCCCAAGTGGGCGGATCGGGAAGCAGTGCAGGCCAAGTCGAGGACCTCGAACCGCCACTGGCGGCAGCGGCGCGCATTGGGGCACAAACCTGTTGCTCCTAATCCGCACCCTCAACTACCACCGCGCCGGCGCTGTGAATCCTTGCGCGGCCCGCAAAGAACACCGCTACCAGGAGCATGATCGCGAACGCCATGATTGCCGAACTCGTCCAGAAGCCGCTCCAGTTGCGGGTCTTCACCGCTCCGTTCGTTGTGGTGAAGAAGTCCACCGCGATGCCTGATAGCAGCGAGCCGACAAACATTCCTACACCATAAGTCACGAAGGTCAGAAACCCCTGCGCCGTAACGCGCAGATCGGGGGGAGCTTCCTGGTCCGCATACAACTGGCCCGTCATGAAGAAAAAGTCGTAGCAAATTCCGTGCAGCAGGATGGCCGCGTAGAACATCCACATGCCGGCTCCGGCGTTGCCGTACGCCAGCAGACCGTATCGCAGCGACCAGGAAAGTAGTCCGATCAAGAAAATAGCCTTCACGGTGACGCGGCGGAAAATAAACGGCATCAGCAGCATGGCGACCACCTCGGACGCCTGTCCCAAGGTCATTTTGCCCGCCGCGTTCTGTACCCCCACGTCGTTCAAATATGCATTCGTGAACGAGAAGTAAAACGTCAGCGGAATGCACGCCAGAATCGAGGCCAGGATGAAGATCAGATAGGATCGGCGCTTCAACATCACCAGGGCGTCCAGGCCCAGCACGCTCCGCACCGTAACCGGCTGTCCTTTGCCAAGCGCAGGAGTGTGCGGCAGGAACAGGCTGAATACACTCATCACCACCGAAGCGCCGGCGGCCAGCAGGAACGGCGTGGAAGACGATTCTACTCCCATCCACCCCACGGTGAAACCGATGGCGATCCACCCGATGGTGCCGAGAACCCGGATGAGCGGAAACTCGGCGCCGGCGTCCTTCATCTGCCGCAAGGCAAGCGAGTTCGTGAGTGCGATGGTGGGGAAGTAGCACAGGCAGTATGCAAGCATCAAGCCATATACCATGCCGAAGGAGGTGAACCGCGTCACCAGGTAGAGAAGGATCGCACCGGCCAGATGCAGGACTGCGAGCACACGCTCCGTGGCGAAGAACCGGTCCGCAATCATGCCGACGAAGAAGGGCGTGATCATGGAGGCCAGCGCAGTGGTGCCGAAAATAGCGCCGGTCTGAGTGCCCGAGAATTTCAGGGTAGCCGTGAGATAGGTGTCGATGGTCACGTACCAGGCGCCCCAGATCACGTAGTTGAGAAACATCATCAGGCCGAGGCGAATTATGACGGAGGCACGCATACGTTGCAGTGTAGCGCGGACGGCAGGCCCGCAATCTGCCCACGAGTTGACCGGCTTTGTTCTACAATATGGAGAATATGAAACCCCGTACCAGGAAGACAGAACCCGGCCCGCTGGAGGGACGCTGGAGCGTGGTCGCCCTAGAAGTGGAAGGGCAGCCGATGCCGGCGGCCATGCTCGGCGCGGCCCGCATAGTAGTGGAGGGCGATCGCTTCCAGTCGCTCGGCATGGGCACGGTATATGAAGGGACCGTGAAGCTCGACGCCAGCGCCAGTCCCAAGACCTTCGACCTCACCTTTACCGCAGGGCCGGAGAAGGGCAATACGGCGCTGGGGATCTATGAGCTCAATGACGACGAGTGGAAGCTGTGTCTCACCACGCGAGGTGGGGACCGGCCGAAAGAGTTCTCGACGGCGCCAGGCACGGGGCACGCGCTGGAGACCCTGAAACGCGGTGAGGTGAAACCGGCACCCGACGCTTTGACTGTAGAAGCGGAGGCGCCGGCCGGCGCAGGCCCAGCCACGGAATTGGAAGGCGAGTGGTCCATGGTATCGGGTTTCATGGACGGGCATCCGATTGAGAGTTCGATGGTGAAATACGGCAGGCGCGTGACGCGCGGGAACCAAACCACGGTCCAATTCGGGCCGCAGGTGTTCATGAAGGCGACATTCACACTCGACCCCTCGAAGTCGCCGCGCGAGATCGACCTGGTTCATACCCAGGGGATGCATAAGGGGAAAACGCAGCTTGGGATTTACGAGTGCGATGGAGAGAAGTTGCGGTTCTGCTCGTCGACGCCGGGCCAGCCGCGGCCGGTGGATTTCGAAGCGAGGAAAGGCGACGGGAAAACGGTGGCGGAGTGGAAGTTGGTGAAGAAGTGAGAGTCGCGCCGGTCAAACCGGCCGATGTGGATGGTGCGATCAAGAGGCGGCGTATGATACTGATGAATAGTGCCTCTCACCACAGATGACCGGCAGTTTCTGAAGTTCGTGTATCGGCAACTGGAGGATCGTCCACTCGATCCCGGCGATCCCCGTTATCAGCCTCCGTATGACCATCCGGGATGTGAGGATCCCATTCGGTTGCTCCAGAACGATATCGAGTACGCCGATTCCGAGAGCTTGAATCTCTTCTCCGGCTTTCGAGGCTCGGGGAAGACCACCGAACTCTTCCGATTGCGTCAACGTTTGACCGAGGCGGGCTATGTGGTGTTATACGCCGATGCGCTCCAGTACATCAACCCTGCCACGCCAATTGAGATCGCGGGCCTGTTCATTGTACTCGCTGGAGCTTTTGGCGACGCACTGGAGCAGGAACATCGAATTCGTCTCAAGGATGAGACCTATTGGGACAGATTTCGCAACTGGCTGACCACGACAGATGTGAATCTGAAAGAGATCGGCCGATTAACCCGGTTCCTGGATACGCTTCTGGTGCTGTACCTTCGCAATGGCGAGGAATGGTACGATCTGCACCCGCTGGTGCGCGACGAAGTGCAGAAGATCGCGAAGTCGAGCCGCGCGGCTACAGCCGAATAATAACCGACATGCCCCAACCGAACCCAACCTTCCTAGAATCACTGGCAAGCCGCTACAACTTCGACGATTCACTCGATTGGCGGCCGTTGATCCGGCACTTCGAACTCGGGCAGGGATTCGCTTTTCTTGTGCTGCTGGTGCCGAACGACGACTGGGCGGAAGTTTGCCGAGAGGCTTTGGATTCCTTTCTTCGCACGCGAGGAGAGCACATTATGCAGATTCCCATCACTGCTCCGGCCGATCTTCAAAATCTCGCCGGCACGCTCCTCGATATGGAGGCGGAGACCGGAGTCGGTGCAATTTGGGTAGCGCGTGCGGTGCCCGACGCCTTACCGGATTACCAGATGTGGTTCAAGGCTTGGCGCCAGGGCGTCGCGTGGCTGAACCAGTAACGGAATCCCCTTCGCAGGCAGTTCAAGATTCCGGTGATCTTCGTCGGGGCGCCCTGGCTGCAGGTAGTGCTTCGCGAGAATGCACCGGATCTCTGGTCGGTGCGGACGCTGGTGGTGAGGGTGAAGCCCGAGGCCACGGATGATATTTCCGGGATACGCTTTCCCTCGCCTGATCATGCCAGGCCATCGCGAGGTCCCGATCCGGAATTGGCGCTGGAGCAAGCGAGTCGCCTCCGGGGAAAGCAGGGGGCCGAGTTGGCTGTTGCCCGCCTGCTGTTCCGCGCTGGTATGGGATATGCCGCGCGAAACCAGTGGCCAGAGGCCGTGCAGGCATTCTCCGAAGCGCTCGAAATCCGTCAGCGTATCGCGTCGCCACCAGAGGACGTGGCGGATGCTGCCTATCAGCTTGGGAAAGCGCTGACTCGGTTGTCGAGATTTGATCGTGCCACGGACGTGCTCGCGCAAGCGCGATCCGCATACGAGAGTGCCACGAATGTGGTGGGATCGGCCCGATCGCTTCGCGCGTTGGGCGATGTCGCACTTAAAGATTCAGACCCAAAAACCGCGAGCGTAGCGCGCGAGGCGAAGCGAATTGCATCTGGGGACTGGGCGAAATCGCATTCCGGAGAGCCGACCTCCAAACGGCGTTTGCGCGCTACCAAGAGGCTCTGACACTGTTCCGCAAGGCCGGGGATATCCATGGAGAGGCAAACTGCATCGCCAGACTCGGAAATATCGCGCTCTACCGTCAGGATCTCGAAGCAGCGCACGCGCGCTTTGAAGAAGCGCAAGCGTTGTTCCACAATATTTGGAATCTGCTGGGCGAGGCGAATTGTCTTGCCGCCATCGGGGATGTTGCACTAGCTAGTGTAGTGTCCAATAAATAACTGGACGTTTCATTTCTTGGCTTTTCGTGACCGTGGCAAGGTACAGCCGGGTTTAATCTGTTCGAGAGTCTGCCGGCAGCCAGAGAGCTTCGCAACGATGGAGTCGACGGTGGCAGT
>JAIQFL010000528.1 GCA_020073365.1 Terriglobia bacterium
TCGTGATGCACCCAGGGAAAGGTGACATCCCGAACTATAATCCGGCGGCCTGCCCCGTGCTCCTCTTCAATCCACAGAAGCGCTGGATACGACTCGTGCTCTCCTGGTTTTACGGTGCGTCCGACGACTTCGATGCGGTGGCACGTGCCGTTCCGCCAGAGGCAGACGACCTTCACGACGTCATGGCGATCCGAGAACGGTGAGTCGCTTTGCTGGGCATGCTTCATGCCCAGCAGCCGATCACCCGGCGCTTGGGGTGGAGATCGCAGGGGCAGTGCTTCGGGGGATCGAACCAGGACCAGGACATCGTCGGGTGTATAATCCTCGCAAGACGAGCCGAAAGGAGATGATCGTGCCAGACCAAATCAGGCGAATCGACTATTTTTACGTGACTGTGTCGGATAAACCCGGGGAGGGGGCACGCGTCCTGGCTGCACTGCAGGCTGCTGGGGTTAACCTACTTGGCATCTCGGCTTTCCCGCACGGTGCGCGCAGATCCCAATTGGACCTCATCCCGGAAGATAGTGGCGCCTTCGCGAAGGCAGCCAAGACTGCGGGGCTCAAGCTGAGCAAGAAGAAGAGGGGTTTTCTGATCCAGGGCGAAGATCGGCCGGGCGCGGTGGCCGATGTGGCGAGCAGATTGGCCGAGGCCAACATCAACATAACTTCGGCGCAGGTCTTCTGCGCCGGCTCCGGTCGCTACGGAGGCATGCTGTGGGTCAAAGCGCCCGATCTGCGCAAAGCCGCCAAAACACTTGGCGCTTCCGCGTCGTAAATACCGAATCCCGTCTCGAAGCTGAGCGACTATTGGGGTGTACACCTCCGCCCATTTGGCTGCGCGCGCAACGCACTCTTCAGGCCCGATTCTAAGGGTCCGCGCCGCAGCGTATAATCTTTCCACCGGGTTCGAAACCCAACTGGAGTCCGTCTGGAGGTTTGATTTGTCCATGAACGAGAAGCATGCCTTGATTACCGGCGCCTCGCGCGGCATTGGCCGCGGAATCGGCCTTTTCAGAGAGCCTCCTTCAATGCGATTGTAGCGCGCGGCGAAGGTGGCCTTAACTCGGGTGTGTGAGCGAATCGCCGCAAAACCCGCGAGTGAGTTTTGTCAGACGCGCTCTTCCCTGCCCTCGAGAATGGCGGCCATGAAATGGGCGGAGGCAACCTGTCCGGACTTGTTATGATCAGGTGGTTATGTTCGGAGGAAAGCGCGAGTTGCTGGCACGCGGCCTGTTTTGGAGTGGCGCCACATTCCTCCTTGGCCAACTTCCGGAGCGGGACTTGTTGCTGGTCTTGAACTACCACCGTGTCGGGAACCCCGATGACGATCCCTTCGACCCTGGGGTCTTCTCGGCTACAGCCGATCAGTTGAACGAACAGATATCCTATTTGAAGCGCCACGTCTCGCTGGTGACTCTTCCAGAGGCACTGGCTTTTGCCGACGGCACGATCAAGGAGAAGGCCCGCCGTTGCCGGGTGCTGATCACGTTCGACGACGGCTACCTGGACAACTACGAGGTGGCTTTCCCCATCCTGCGCTCGCATGGGGTGCAAGGCGCCTTTTTTCTGGTCACGAACATGGTTGGATCCTGCTACGTTCCCTGGTGGGATCACATTGCCTATCTGATCAAGACTGGGCGGCAGCGCCGGTTCTGTCTCCGCTACCCGGCGGACCTGGTTGTCGATGTCGATGAGAACGGAATGACGAAAAGCCTGCGAGAGGTCCTCAGCCTTTATAAGAGGCCCGAGAACACCGATCCTGCAAGGTTCATTCGAGAATTGGGGGAAGAAGGGAAAGGGGAAGAGTTACCAGGAACGCTGCGGCGTTTTCTCGACTGGGACGAAGCGCGAGAAATGATCGGCGGGGGCATGGCGATCGGGTCCCACACACATTCGCACCCCGTGCTGAGTCAATTGGGACCGGAGCAGCAACGCAAGGAGTTGGCCCAATCCCGAGCGCTATTGAGGGAACAACTCGGCATCGAAGCCGATGCGCTTGCTTATCCGGTGGGCAACACCACCAGCTTTTCAGATCAAACCCGGCAGATAGCCAGGGAGATGGGTTACCGCGCCGCATTCTCGTTTCACGGCGGAACGAATCTGCCGGGAATTACGAGGTGCTACGACATCAAGCGAGTCGGCGTCGGCGACCAAAGCTGGCCTCGCTTCCGGGTTCAGGCGGCGGTCTCCAGGTTCGCTGGCCGCTACTGGCCTTGACGCCCGAGCGATGCCATTCTCAGCGCCAACCGAGCGTCGTGGCGTTGGCAAAGCTCCGGCCTACTGTAGACTCTAGAGGAGTGGAATTAACGCTTAATCAGGCACTCGCGACACTCCGGCCGCGGGGAGGGGAGGTCTCGCGTTGCGAAATCTTCCTGGTTTGCGGGTTTCAGCCACTGCATCTGGCGACGTTCTTGAAGGCACATTTTGCCGTGCGCTTCCCGGATCGGGCGGCGGACATCCTGGAGGGACTTTACGGCGATCTTGACGGCACACTTGCCAGCGCCGCCAAATCGAATGCGACCGCGGCAGCAGTGGTGATTGAGTGGGGTGACCTGGATTCACGGTTGAGCCTCCGCAGTGCCGGCGGTTGGAGTCTTTCCGCCGAGCGGGACATTCTGGCGAACTGCGGCGACCGCTGGGCCAAGAATTTCGGAAGGCTGAAGGATCTCGCCTCCAGGATGCCCGTGGCCCTGGTCCCTCCGACTCTCCCGATCCCGCTGTTTGGGCACACGGCTGGCTGGCAGATGGGAGCGACGGAGGCGGAATTGCGAAAGCAGGCCGGTACCTTCCTCGCCGATGCGGCGCGGCTCGGCAACGTCAGAATTCTGCACCCGTCACGCCTCTCCCGGCTGAGCCCCGAGGCATCCCGCGGCGATCCGAACATGGAATTGGCGGCTGGATTCCCTTATAGCGTCGGGCATGCTTCCATCCTGGCACGCCAGTTGGTGCAACTCCTTTACCCGCAAAGTCCCATGAAGGGCCTCATCACCGATCTGGATGACACGCTGTGGTCAGGTATCGTGGGCGAGGTCGGGGTCCGGGCAGTGAGCTGGAGTCTGAGTGAACACTCGCAGATCCACGGGCTTTACCAGCAGGAGTTGCGCCACCTCTCGGAGATCGGCGTCCTGTTGGCGGTAGCATCGAAAAATGAGATGACGGTGGTGGAAGAGGCGCTGCGGCGCGAGGATCTCTATGTCCCCGGGACTGCCTTCTTTCCGGTGATGGCGAGTTGGGGGCCCAAGTCCCAAGCGGTCGCCGGGATTCTGCGAACCTGGAACATCGGTCCGGAGAGCGTCGTGTTCGTGGACGATAGTCCGATGGAAATCGAAGAGGTCCGGACCGCATTCCCGTCCATGACGTGCCTGCTGTTTTCCCAGCGGAGCCCGGCCAAGTCGCTGGAATTGTGCGAGCAGCTTCGCGACCTGTTCGGCAAGCCGGCGGTGCACCTGGAAGACACCTTGCGCCAGTCCAGCATCCACGCGAACGCCCGACTCCAGGAGGCCGCCGAACAATCGACCAACGGCGACTTCATCCGGGACTTGCAGGGCAAGCTGACCTTTGACGCACGCAAGGACAGCACCAACAAACGGCTGCTGGAATTGATCAACAAGACGAATCAATTCAACCTGAACGGTGTGCGCATCAGCGAGGGCGAGTGGCTGCGGCACCTGGAAGATGACAGCGGATTTGCGGTCGGAGTTTCCTACGAAGACAGATTCGGGCCGCTGGGCGTGATTGCGGTAATGGCGGGGCGGCAAAAGGCAGGCCTGGTCGAAGTCACGAGCTGGGTGCTGAGCTGCCGGGCGTTCTCCCGCAAGATCGAGCACCAAATGCTCGACTACCTGTTTCGCAGGCGCGGCGCCAAAACCATCCGGCTGTCGTTTCAGCCCACCGAGCGCAATCGGCCGCTCCAGGAGTTCCTCCGCTCCATGGGTCTGGGCTGCGGCCAGCCGGCCGTCATGGACTTGTTGGAGGAACAGTTCTTCGGCCTTCAGGACGGCTTGCCACACGAGGTTCGAACGCAAGAGAATGACTGACATTCAAGCCAGAGTCTCCAATTGCTTCTCCAATGTTTTTCCCGACCTTGCGCCGGCGGACATACCGCAGGCGAGCCAGGAATCGCTCGCGCGGTGGGACTCTGTCGGCCACATCACGCTGCTATCGGCCATTGCGGAGGAATTCCAATGCGAGTTGGATGACGAGTTCCTGGAGACCCTGACTTCCTACAAGCTCATCGTCGACTACATGGAAGCCCGCACCGGGACTTGATGCTGGTATGCGGCGTGAGGGGCGTGCGGCACGCGGCCCGCGCCGGAAGCGTCCTCACCGTCCGGAATCGCCGGCGGGCAACTGCGTGTACTTTTCGCCGGAAGGCATCACGTTCCGGCAATACAGCGGGTGCATGAAATCGTGCATGACATAGATCTGGTCATTCCACTGGGCAGGATGGATGCCCCTGGCCCCACACATGCGGCAAGTCCCGGTAGTCGACCGGGGCGGGCATCCCTTCTCCGCTGTCAAAACCGACGACGTCGATCTGGATGCCGACCGCCCCTGCCACAGCTCCCGCGATCTCCTCCAGCGCCAGTAAGCCCCGGCCGCCCGCGACACCCAATTCCATGACGGTAATCCCGTTCAGACCGAGGCGCCGGGCGAGCTGGGCAGCCGAATAACAGCCGTACGCATAGTGGGGCCGGTGCCAGATTCCGAAGCGGACTCTCAAGCCCACGGACCCTATGGGGAACCGGCACCACAAGCTCCTTGCGCCGGGGATGCGGGTCAGCAATGCGAGTATCCTGTCTGTATTCATCTACCCTCCAGCTTTCCGCTGAGCACCATGGCAAAACGCGCGGGCGGTGACGATCGCCCGCGCGGAAACCATTATCATGCGATGAGACTGACACTGCCGTCGTGCAGATAGGCGGCATCACCTTCCAGCATCTGAACTCGCAGGTCCGCACCCGGAAGGCCTTGCTTGCTGCAATCCAGCAGATGCAGTTCCGCGCTGCCCCGATCGTGGAACCCGCACTCCACGAGAGATTGCCGGGTGACCGGGTCGCTCGACATGGTGGCGACTTCCACCGCGTCCGGATGCCGGCGGGCCTGGTGGACGGCGAGCAGATGGAGGGCGCGCCAGTCTCCGGCATCGTTCGAATCCACCCACGACTCGATAATCCGGACTTGCCGGCGGAGGATCGCAAGCAGGAAGTAGCCTCGCGGCACCTGACTCTTCTCCACCGCGTACAGTTCGATGAGAACGGAAGGACATCGCAGGTAATAGTCCAGGCTGGCCGTCGAACGCTCAAAAACCGCCATGCCCGGCCTGGGGGTGGGGCGAGGGAAATGGGTCGAGGCGAGTTGGTCCGCGGTGATGCGACGGGCCGCCCATCCGGGCGGCAGGGATGAGGGCGCCTGCACCGACCAGAGGAGCCCGCGGGCGAAGCGCGCCCCTGCCCGCCAGTCTGCCTTTCTCTCACCCAACAGGCGGCGGAGGGGCCGCAAGGGGCGGGCGTAGGAGTGGGCCATTCCGAATTTCTTTGCGCCGAGCGCGGGGAAGATCTTCAGCGTCATCTCCGTGCCACCGACGGCCATAACGGCATCCGCCATCTGGCCGATGCGTTTCATCAACAGCACGCCGCTACCCACGGGTTTCGCCCTGGCCCCCCAGTCAATCACGCGGACCACTTTGATCCGACGGTCTTCCCACAGGCAGGTGAGCGGCACCACCGCGCCGTGGGCCACGATATCGTCATCCTGAGCCATCACGTATCCACGCGATGCCGGCCAGTCCGGCCACTCATCCCAGTACTTCCACCGCATGTGCCGAGGCTCCACCGCGGGGTTCTCGGGAGCCATGTCGAAGATCTTTTGCAGGAAGGCGGAAACCGCGGCGGCATCCTCGGGCGAAGTAGATCGAAATTGCGATTTCATGCTTTGTAACGAAGTCCCTGGAACACTTGAAACCTGGAACTCGGGCTCGCCCCTTCTGTCCTGGCGATCGCATTCACCCCCGCGTCAGCGCCGACAGTCCGTTGGTCCGCCTTACCAGTTCCCCTCGGTCCATGCTGCGATAAGGGTCGGGCAGCAGGCTCTTGCTGGTGCACTCCAGCACCGCGTACAGCGTCTG
>JAIQFL010000093.1 GCA_020073365.1 Terriglobia bacterium
GGGCGGGGAGATCATCCGGGACTTGAACGAAACCCCTTCCCTAAGAAGGAAAGATGTAGCAAAGGTTCTCTTGGGTGTGATCGATGACGAGGGCGGACCGCTGATTCACAATTGCGCCTCCGAGGAGCAACAACGCTCGTTTGACGCCACCTGCCGCAAACTGCTCCGTTTCCTCTCTTCAGCCTCCGCCTGAAGGCAATTTACCCATAGATTCCTCCGACGAGGCTTGGGAAGAGGAGAGGACAATCCCATGAAAAAGCTAGCGATCTTATTGTGTGCCATTGCCCCGTTTGTCACAGCCCCGCTGTTCGCCGCCGAAGGTAGCATGACGGCGGAAGAGCGCGCGTACCTGCTGGACCAACTCGAGACTTCCAAGAAGAACATGCTCGCCAGCATTCAAGACCTGACTGCCGGGCAATGGACGTTCAAGCCCGCGCCCGCCGTCTGGTCCGTACAGGAATGCGCCGAGCATATCATCCTGGCTGAGGACTACATTTTCAGTGGTTCGCAGCAGGTCCTCAAGACACCGGTGGTGCCCCGCCCGGATGGTTCCAATGCGGAGGCGGACCACAAGCTCGTGGCAGGCGTACAGGACCGCAGCCGGAAAGCGACGGCGCCGGAGCAACTGGTCCCCGGCCGAAAGTTCGCCACGCCGGACGATGCGGTTCGCGAGTTCACAGCGCGCCGCGATAAGACAATCGCCTACGTGAAAACGTCCAACGACGATTTGCGCGTGCACGTGGGGCCCGGGCCTGCCGGTCCGATGGACGGGTACCAAATCCTGCTCCTGCTGGCGTCGCATTCCGCCCGGCACACCGCCCAGATTCGGGAGGTAGAAGCGAACGCGGGCTTCCCCAAGAAAGCCACATCCGGGCTGTAAGCTGTCTCTGGAGTTTCTAACATTGTGGGGCAGGCGTTTTGGCCTGCCAAGCTCTGGCAATCGTCATCCCAACGCGAGCGTACCTCGCCCCAGGATGTTTTGGGGATCGAAACGGCCCTTGACCGCGCGCATGGCCGCGATGTGCTCGGGGGCATACTGCAGTTTGAGCAAATGCGCCTTGCGTTTGCCGAGGCCGTGCTCGGCAGAGACAGTGCCGCCCAGCGCCACGGCCTGGCGAGCGAATTCCAACAGCAGGTCTGACGCGTGGCTGGGGTTCGCCGGGTCGGAGAAGATGTTCACGTGGACGTGCGCGTCGCCGATGTGGCCGAAGATGACGTACCGTCCGGGGAACTCCTCCTCCAGACGGCCGCGGTAACAGGCCAGCATCTCGCGGTTGTGCGCCAGGGGAACGGCATAATCGGAGTTCATCTTCATGGCGCCGCTTTGGCGAACGGTGTCGTTGACCAGTTCGGGCAACGAGTGCCGGAAGTGCCGGAAGCGCTCGCGGTCGCGGGCGTTGAGGGCGATCCAGGAGTCGTCCGCCAGGGCTTCGGAGGCTTCGATCCGCGCCAGCCAGGCATCCAGTTCGGGATCGTCCAGGCTCACGTCGGATGAACCGGTAGACGAACCGCCAGATGCCCCGGTAGACGAACCGGCAGACGACGAAAGGCGATCGTCTGCCCCACTGAGTTCCTGCTCGAAGAGGATCGCGGCGCGGGCCTCGGCCGGGATCTCCGGGAATCGGCGGCGCAGCAGGGCCAGCGAGGGCGCGTCGAAGTACTCCAACATGCGCGGAGACGCCGCAGCGCGCCAGGCTTCGACGGCATCGATCGCGGCTTCGTCACCGGGAAAGAAGACCACGCCGCCGAGCACCGCCGGGGGCGCCGCCAGAAGGCGCAGGCGTGCGCCGGTCATTACGCCCAATGTGCCTTCGGAACCCACGAACAGGTCGATCCAGTCCATGCCGGGCCGCAACAGGTAGCCCGCGGTGTTCTTGGTGACGTCGGGTAGCGGGATGGTTCCCGGGTCGAAATCGATGGCTTCGCCGCGCCCCACATCCATCACGCGCCCGTCCACCAGCGCTACGCGCAGACGTTCCACCCAACGGCGGGTGGCTCCGTAGCGAAAGCTGCGAGAGCCGCTGGCATTGGTGGAGATGGTGCCGCCGATGGAAGCCGAAGTCTCGGTGGGGTCGGGAGGGTAGAACTGGCCGGTTCGTTGGGCCGCGGCGTGCAGGTCGCGGAGCAGGACGCCGGGGCCGGCGAGGGCATAGCCCGGGTGGACTTCCAGGCGGTTCAGCTTTTCGAGCGAGAGCACCCAGCCACCGAAGGGGACGCGCGCGCCAGTGACGCCGGTGCCCGCGCCGGCGATGGTGACGGGGACGCCGGCGGCGGAGGCTTCCCGGAGGGCGGCAATGACGCCCGGCTCATCGGCAGGGACGATGACGCGCTCGGCGTGGCCGCGCAGGCCGGAGGCATCTTCCAGGTAATGGGGGGGCACGTCGGGGGGCTGGCCGGAGGGGCCAGTCTCCAGAACAGAGCCTGAGGAGAACGGGCTGACAGACGACGAAAAACGATCGTCTGTCCCACCGGGGCCTGCTAGACTTCCAGGATTACTGGCATGATCAGCGGGCGGCGAGACGTCTCCTTTATGATGAACCGCTTCAGATCGGCGCGAATCTTCTCCTTCATGACACCCCAATCGGTCTTCTCCTCCTGGTTGGATCCCTCCAGCGTTTTCGCTACGACCTGGCGCGCGCTCTGCATGAAGGCAGAGCCATCCTCGGCCAGAGCGAAGCCGCGGCTGACGATCTCGGGCAGGCTTTCGATACGGCCGGTATGCCGGTTGATGGCGATGACCGGCAGCACGATGCCGTCTTCGGAGAGATGCCGGCGGTCGCGGATCACCACCTCCTGCACCACATCGTCGACCGATCCCGAGTCGATGCACACGCGGCCCACCGCCACACGGCCGGCTCTGCGGGCGCCGTGGTGATCGATCTCCAGGACGTCGCCGGTCTCCATCACGAAGGTCTCCTCCAGGCCGGCGAAGCGCAGGTGGTCGGCGAGGCGCGCATGTTTGGAAAGCTGGCGGAACTCGCCGTGAATCGGCATGAAGAACCGCGGGCGGACCAGATTCAACACCAGCTTCATCTCTTCCACGCTGGCGTGCCCCGACACGTGCAGCGGCGGGTTCATAGGGCCATACAGCACATCCGCGCCGCGCCGCGCCATGTGGTCGATCATGCGGAAGATGGCCTTCTCGTTACCCGGAATGATGCGCGCGCTGAGCACCACGGTGTCGCCCTTTTCCACCGAGACGTGCTTGTGGTTATCCACGGCCACACGCGACAGGGCCGACATGGGCTCGCCCTGGGTTCCGGAGACCAGAAAGGCCACCTTGTCGGGCGGCAGGTTCATGGCATCCTGGGGCCGCAGGAGGATTCCGTCGGGAATGTCGAGCAGCCCGAGGGAATGCGCGATTTCCGTGACCGAGACCATGCTTCTGCCGACCACCGCCACGCGGCGGCCGAATTCCTGCGCCAGCTCCAGCACCAGTTGGATCCGGTGGATGGAGGAGCTGAAACAGGAAACCACGATGCGGCGTTCGGCGCGGTTGAAGACCTCTTCCATGCGCGGCCGCACGGCGCGCTCCGATTCGGTGTAACCGGCGCGGTCGGAATTGGTGGAATCGGAGAGCAGCAGGAGCACCCCGCGCTTGCCGTAGTCGGCGAGGGTGTGGAGGTCGAACAACTCGTTGTCGGTGGGAGTGGGATCCACCTTGAAATCGCCGGTGTGGATGATGACGCCGAGCGGGGTGGTGATGGCCAGCGCGACGGCGCTCACGATGGAGTGCGTCACATGGATGAACTCGATTTTGAAGGGGCCGATATCGACGATCTGTTTGGGCTTGACGTGGATGAACCGCGGGTCTTCGTCCAGCTCATACTCTTCCAGCCGCCGGTCGACCAGGGCCAGCGTGAAATCGGTACCGTAGACGGGGACATCGATTTCGGACAGGAAGTAGGGGACGGCGCCGATATGGTCTTCATGACCGTGGGTCAGGATGACGGCCCGAATTTGGGGCTGGTTTTCCTTGAGGAAGGTCAGGTCGGGCATGACGAGGTCGACGCCGAGGAGCTCCGCTTCGGGGAACATCATGCCGCAGTCCACGACGATGATGTTGTCGTCATAGCGGATGGCGGCCATGTTCATACCGAACTCGCCGAGCCCGCCGAGGGGAATTACCTGCAATTTGTGATCAGCCATTCGCTCCCCCTAGCATGTCACATCGCGGGGGTTGGGGGTTGGGGGACTCTCTATCGCAAACGGCCGTTTTTCAAGAAATGGTTCGGGAGATCTGCCACACTTCCCAGAATCTGGGTATGAGGTTCACTGCCCAACCGTTGGCGTGTGCCGATTCCCGAGAGTACTCCGATCACGCCGCGGAGCCCGGCATTGCTCCCGGCTTGCAAATCCAGCGGCGTATCGCCCACCGCGACCACTTCCGCCACGTTGTTCACGCGCGCCGCTTCCATAGCGTGGAAGATCATGAACGGAGAGGGCCTTCCCTCGGCGACATCATCGCTACAGATGGTGGCAGCGAAATACTTCTCCCACCCGAGACGCTGAAAAATTGAATTCGCGATGGCGCGATCGAATCCTGTGTTGGTTGCCAGGAGAAGACCGCTTTCGCGCAGTTTTCGAAAGGCGTCTTCCGCTCCCGCGATCGGCGGAACGGTCCTGTAAATCTCGATGAGCTTCGCGCTGAATTCCCGATAAATCTCATCCCCACGCTTTTCTTCTTTTACGAAGCGCCGGATGATCTCGCGTTTCGAAGCTCCTCTCCACTGGTTGATCTCCGCCAGACTGACGGTCACGCCGTGATTCGCCATGGCGCTCCGCAATGCTTCGGGCAGATCTCCGCGGTCTTCGATAATAGTTCCGCCGACGTCGAGCACGACCAGCCGGATCGCCGGCGCGGGACCTTTGGCGGCCCCCATAGTCTGCAAAGCCGCAGCGCCCGCCAGGGTCTTCAATGACTGCCGTCGGGAAAGGCTCACTGTAGCGCTGGAACTCCTCCTGTTGGTCGTGGACTATGTCTCTTTCCAGTACTTATCGATGATGGACGCCGGAATAACCAACACCCCGTGATCCTCATTCTACACCCGCCGTCGTAACCGGCTGGGCCGGGGGTTGGCGACTGGGACCGGGGGGTTGGTGGAGTTAGCCGCGCCTCCACTTGGTGGATCGAGCCCCTTTTCCCGATTTTTCGGTCACAAGTCTTTGTCTCAATCCCATCAGTCACTTAACCTTCGAAACGCTTGACCCGGTGTTACAGTATTGATGATACGAGCCGCGCGCTCCAATGGCCGCAATTGGGTTCGTTCCGTCAAAATCTCATGTGCTCAGTGGCGCAAATCCAGAACACTCCGTCTCGGCCTTCGAGCAGACCCCTGTCCGAAAATGGGATTTGGGTTCGTTCCGTCAAATTCCCAGTGGGTCAGACGATCGGTTTTTATCGTCCGACTAACTCCCCCGTCAGGCCCTGCCCCACTGACACCCAGGCTCCCTCTTGAAAACCAGCGCTGGAGTCCTGGAATTCGAATCCCTGCGCAAGCTGTTGGGCCGCTATGTCTTAAGCCCCATGGGACGCCGCGAGCTGGAGAAGGTCCAGCCGCACACCGACCCCCGACGGCTGGCTGAAGATCTCGCCGAAGCCGGAGAGGGCATCGAATACCTGCGCCTGGCCACCCGTCCGCAGCCCGCCGCCCGGGGCGCCGCCATACGCATCGATTTCGGCGATCTGCCGGACACCGAGGCCGCCGTCCACAAGCTGCGCATCGAAGGCGCGGCCCTGGAGCCTAAGGAGATCTCCGACCTGTTCGCCCTGCTCGATCGTTCGGCCGACGCCAAATCCCTGCTCACTGCCGCCGCCGAACGGTTCCCCCGCCTTGGCCGCCGCGCCCAGACTATCGGCGATTTTCGCGCCCTGCTTAAGGACCTGGACGGCAAGATCCTGCCCGACGGCAGCGTGTCCGACCACGCCAGCGTCGCGCTTGCCCGCCTGCGCCGCGATATGGAACGCCAGAAAAAGGCCATCCAGGAATCCCTAGAGCGCTTTCTGCGCGCCCACCGCGAGGAAGGCGTCCTGCAAGAGGAGTTCGTCACCATCCGCAACGAGCGCTTCGTGGTGCCGGTGATCGCCGGGCAGCGCCGCAAGCTCGAGGGCGTCATCCACGGCGCCAGCTCCAGCGGCCACACCCTGTTCGTCGAGCCGCTCGAAACCATCGACCTGAACAACGAACTGGTCCGGCTGGCCGAAGAGGAAATGCGCGAAGTGCGCCGCATTCTGCTCGAAATCACCGACCGCCTGCGCGGGTATAGCGATTCCATCCGGCAGACGCTCGTCACCATGGCCGAGTTGGAGCTGATCTTCGCCAAGGCCCGCTTCGGCACGGAGTTCGATTGCGTCATCCCGCGTTTTGGCCAGCGCCTTCTGCTGCGCGACGCGCGCCATCCGCTGCTGGCAGACGTGCTGCGCCGCCGCCGGAAATCCGCCGTGCCCATCAGCCTCGAGCTGACCAGCGAGCGCCGCACGCTGCTGATCAGCGGCCCCAACACCGGCGGCAAGACCGTATCCCTCAAGACCGTCGGCCTCCTCAGCCTGATGGCGCAGGCGGCCCTGCCGGTGCCCGCGGCCGAAGCCGAATTCCCGCTCTTCGAGCAGGTGCTGGCCGATATCGGCGACTATCAGTCCATCCAGGAGAACCTCAGCACCTTCTCCGCACACGTCTCCAACATCCGCGAAATGGCGCTGGATGTGACGCCTCACTCGCTGGTGCTGCTCGACGAGCTGGGCGCCGCCACCGATCCCGAGGAGGGCGGCGCGCTGGGCGTGGCCATCGTCGAGCATTTCCGCTCGGCCGGCGCCTTCACCCTGGTTTCTACCCACCTGATGGCGCTTAAGATTTACGGGGCTTCCACCGAGGGCGTGGTGAACGGCTCCATGGGGTTCGATGAACAGACCTTTGAGCCCACTTACCTTCTGCGCTTGGGGCTGCCTGGAAAATCCGCCGGTCTGGAGATCGCCACCCGGCTCGGCA
Organism: Terriglobia bacterium; assembly: GCA_020073365.1. Classification (GTDB taxonomy): domain Bacteria; phylum Acidobacteriota; class Terriglobia; order Bryobacterales; family Bryobacteraceae; genus JAIQFL01. Next base: position 6,987 of record JAIQFL010000093.1, read on the forward strand.
TGCCCGAGGACATCATGTTGCGCGCGCGCCGGTCGATGAGCGACCGCGAACGCGACGTTACGCGGTTCCTGAGCGAATTGCACCGCCGCATCGAAGAGACTCAGGCGCTCCAGGAAACCCTGCGCGCCCGGCTGGTGGAGCTCGACCAGCGCGAAAAGGAGATCGCGCGCGACTGGGAAAAACGGGAAACCGCCAAGCTCAAGGAGCTGGAGCGGCGCACCGACCAGGCGCTGGCCCGTTTCGAGGAGCAGTCCCAGGAGGCCCTCGGCAAAATCGCGCAGGGCTCCGACCGCCGCAAAGCCGAGCAGGAAGCGCAGCGGCGCGTCTCCAAGGCCAAGCGTGAGTTGCGCGAAGACTTCCAGACCACCGTGCTTTCCACCCAGGACGATTCGCGCCAGGACCGCATCCAGCCCCTGCGCATCGAAGAGGGCGTCCGCGTGCGGCTCAAAGACGTGCGCGACCCGGCCCGCGTCCGGCGGAAGATCGGCAACGACCGCATTGAGGTGGAGGCCGGCTTCATGAAGATGCAGGTCTCCATCGACGATGTGATCGAGGTCCTGCCGGAGTCCAGCGCGCCCGCGGGCAGATTGCCGAAGGGTGTGAGCTACAAACCCGCGCCGGAGCTGGCCCCGGTGCACCAGGAGATCAACGTGATCGGCCAGCATGCCGAGGAAGCCCGCGACGCCGTGGATGAATTCCTCGACCGCGCTGTGATGGCCACCGCCAGCCGCGTGCGGATCGTTCACGGTCATGGCATGGGGATTCTGAAGAAAACCATCGCCGACCTGCTGGCCCGCCACCCGCACGTTGCCAAGTTTTATCCCGCCCCGCAGCAGGAAGGCGGCGCCGGCGCAACCATCGTGGAATTGAAGGAGTAGGTTGTGACACGGGCATTCCTGCCTGTGTCGGTTTTTGTGCGGCCCACACAGGCAAGAATGCCCGTGTCACACACCGCCCACCCCGTCATTCGTATTCTGGCAGCAGGAGATAATGGACCCTGGTGGGACAGACGATCGCCTTTTGTCGTCTGTCAGCCGGCTCTTAGCCGGACGTCTGCCCGCCACAGAAGTACATGAACACAGCACGGAACCCTATTCGCCCGTGACCGCTCCGGCTCCGGCATGCGGAAGACCGGGTGCCTTCCGCTCCACATCCCGAGCACAACGGAACCCGATGTTGTGGTTCCTGTCGTCAGGTTCGTTCCTAAACCAATGCGCGCCGACGCGCGGAGGTTCGTCGAATGGTTGTTCCACGCCCCCCCCGAAGTTTAGATCGCACACCGCTCTCTATACTGCACGACCTGGCATTTGCCGAAGCCTGAGGTCGGCCGCACAGGCTGGTGAATGAGGGAAAGGGGGCGGCGGTTAGTCGAGATCAAGTTCTTTCTTGGCCTGTTCCCACGGAATACCGGGGCGGCCCTGAGCGGCATGTTCGGCGGCGAGGAGATCGCGCAGATCTTCGAGGTCTTCGACTCTCTCGCGAAGACGCGAAACCTCGGAAGCAAGTTCACGCAATGTCGGCTCGTGGGGTTCCTGCAGCGCGTTGTTACCCATAGGCTTCCTTCCTCTGTTTCACAGCATACACGTGAATGATCTTGCCGTCCAATCGAAACAGAACCCGGTGATTGCCGACTCGAAGCCGGTAGCGGCGTTCCTCTCCTTCCAGCTTCTTGACATCTCCTTGGAAGGAATCCTGGAGCATCTCCAGACGGTAGCCGATGTTGCGGCGGACTTCCTTCGGCAGAGCACGCAACTGCTCCAGGGCAGCGTCATCAATGATGAACTCGTAAATCACGATCTATTTGACTCTACACGGCCCTCTTCGCGGCAGGCAAGCGCGAGAAGTCACGCCCGCCCGTGAGCCGATGCAGCCGACCCCGGCTAGGCGTCGGCTTTGGCGGTTTTCTTCACTTTCTTGCGAGCCACTCCGGGGGCGCTGTTCGCCCGACCAAGAGGTCCGTCGGCCCCGTAGCACGATGTCCCTCCACACACCCGCCAACTCCTGTGCCACCATATAAATAAGCCAACACATGTGGATCGTCCAACTCGCGCTGCGCCGGCCGTATACGTTCGTCATCATGGCGATGCTCATCGTCATCATGGGCGGCCTGGCGATCTTCCGCATGCCGACTGACATCTTCCCGGAAATCGATATCCCCGTGGTCAGCGTCATCTGGACCTACTCCGGCGTCTCGCCCGAGGAGATGGCCGACGTCGTCACCGTCCGGTGTGAACGCGCTTTCACCACCATGGTGAACGATATCGAGCACATGGAATCGCAATCGCTGCCGGGACTCGCCGTCATCAAGGTCTTTTTTCACCCCAAGGCGCGGGTTGACGCGGCGGTGGCCCAGTTGGCGGCGGCCTCGCAATCCGTGCTCAAATCGATGCCCACCGGCATCACTCCTCCGAATGTCATCCGCTTCAACGCCTCCAGCGTCCCCATCCTGCAACTGGGCATTTCGAGCGACTCGCTGCCCGAACAGCAGCTCTACGACTTGGGCTACAACTTCATCCGCACCCAGATGGCCAACGTGCAAGGCGCCAGTTTCCCCCTGCCCTACGGCGGCCGGCCGCGCCAGATTTCGGTGGACCTGAATCCGCAGGCGCTGTACGCCCAGGGCCTCTCCGCCGGCGACGTCGCCAATGCCATCAACGCGCAGAGCCTGATCCTTCCGTCGGGAACGGTCAAGATCGGCGCCCAGGAGTACACCGTCAGACTCAACAGCGCCCCGGACCTGGCCGTGGCGTTCAACCGCCTGCCCATTCGCCAGACCAACGGGACTACCGTTTATATCAGCGATGTCGCGCACGTCCGCGATGGCTACGCGGTGCAGACCAACATGGTGCGGCACAATGGCGCGCGGGGCGCCCTGCTCACCGTGCTCAAGAACGGCGGTTCTTCCACCCTCGATATCGTGGCGCAGATCAAGAAGATGTTGCCGCGCATCCGTTCCACACTGCCTCCTTCGCTCAATCTGCGGCTGATGTTCGACCAATCGCTGTTTGTCCGGGCAGCTATAGCCGGCGTGATGCGCGAAGCCACCATCGCGGCGGTGCTCACGGGGCTGATGATTCTCCTGTTCCTGGGCAGTTGGCGCAGCACCATTATCGTGTGCATCTCGATTCCCCTCTCCATCCTGACCTCGCTGGCCATCCTCAACCTGATGGGCGAGACCATCAACGTGATGACGCTCGGCGGCCTGGCCCTGGCGGTCGGCATCCTGGTGGACGATGCCACGGTCGAGATCGAGAACATCCACCGCAATTTCGGCCTGGGCAAACCCATTCTGCGCGCCATCCTGGAGGGCGCCATGCAGATCGCCACCCCGGCATTCGTCTCCACGCTCTGCATCTGCATCGTGTTCGTGCCGGTGATCTTCCTGACTGGCGCCGCGCGCTACCTCTTCACCCCGCTGGCCCTGGCTGTGGTGCTGGCCATGATGGCGTCGTATCTGCTGTCGCGCACGCTAGTCCCCACCATGGTGCGTTACCTGCTGGCCGGCGAAGCCGAGCGATACCACGGCGACGCTGGCGTCATGGAAGACTCGGGGCACGGATTCTTCGCGGCTATCCACTACCGTTTTCAAGAGCGCTTTGAAGCCATGCGCGATGGATATCGCAATCTTCTGGCCTCCGCGCTGGTGCACCGCAAGCTGGTTGCCGTGAGCTTCTTCGTGATTTGCGCCTCGTGCCTCGTGCTGGGGCCGTTCCTCGGCGAGGATTTTTTCCCGCAGGTGGATGCCGGCCAGATCCGCCTCCACGTTCGCGCGCCCGCGGGAACCCGCATCGAAGAGACCGAGCATTACTTTGCCCAGGTGGAAAACACCCTTCACCAGGTGATTCCTTCGGATGAGCTGACCGACATCGTGGATAACATCGGCCTTCCTTACTCCGGGGTGAATCTGGCCATGAGTGACACCGCTACCATCGGCCCGTTCGATGGCGAGATCCTGGTCTCCCTCCGTCCCGGCGACCATGCCCCCACGGCCGGCTACATCCGCGACCTGCGCATCCGGCTCAACCACGATTTCCCCGGCCTGACCTTCTTCTTCCAGCCCGCCGACATCGTCGGCCAGATTCTGAATTTCGGTCTGCCCGCGCCCATCGATGTGCAGGTGGTGGGGCCGCTCGCCAACGCCAAGGCGAACTATGCGCTGGCGCGGCAGATCGAGCACCGTCTGGCGCGCATCCCTGGCGCCACCGACGTCCATATCCACCAGGTGGTGGACGTGCCGGAGTTCCTGTTCGAGGTGGACCGCACCCGCGCCGGCCAGTTGGGCCTGACCCAGAGGGACGTCGCCAACAGCCTGCTGATTTCGCTCGCCTCCAGCACCCAGATCGCGCCCAACTACTGGATTGACCCGCACAACAGCGTGGACTACCCGGTCTCCGTCCAGACGCCGCAGTACCGCGTGGACTCCACCTCCGAGCTGCTGCGCACCCCCATTCACGCCGGCGCCCGGCCCGCATCGCAGTTGCTGGCCAACGTGGGGCTGTTGGGGCGCGATACCACCGCGTCGGTGGTCAACCACTACAACGTGCAGCCGCTCTACGACGTGTACGCCAACGTGCAGGACCGCGACCTGGGCGCGGTATCCAGAGACGTGGACCGCGTGCTGGCCGAGTACGCTTCCAGGATCCCCCAGGGCAGCTTCATCGAGACTCGCGGACAGGTGGCCACCATGCGCAGCTCGTTCGTCGGGCTCGGGGTGGGTCTGGTTTTTGCGATTGTGCTGGTGTATTTCGTGATGGTGGTGAATTTCCAGTCGTGGCTCGATCCCTTCATTATTCTGATGGCGCTGCCGGGGGCGCTGTCCGGCATCGTCCTGATGCTCTACGTTACTCAGACCACCCTGAATGTCCCGTCGCTGATGGGTGCGATCATGAGCATTGGAGTGGCTACGGCCAACAGTATCCTGCTGGTGAACTTCGCCAACGACCTGCGCGAGACCGGGTCGGACGCGGTTTCCGCAGCGCTCGAGGCCGGGTTCACGCGGCTGCGCCCGGTGGTGATGACCGCGCTGGCGATGATCGTGGGCATGCTTCCCATGGCCCTGGGCTTCGGCGAGGGCGGAGAACAGAACGCACCGCTGGGCCGCGCGGTGATCGGCGGGCTGCTGCTGGCAACTGTTGCTACATTATTCTTTGTACCCGTGGTGTATAGTGTGCTTCGGCGCAGCGCGCCGCGCTACCTGAGGCATTCGGAGATCGGCGTATGATAGCCCAGGAAACCGGCGCCAAATCGAACCAGCGTGCCAAGCCGGGGCGTGGCCCTCTGGTGGCGTTCTTCCTGGTGCTGGCGTGCCTGGTGGCGGCGGGAATTGTGGGCGGCCTTCTGCCGCGCCTCTCCCGCCAGAAGGGGCTCCTTGCGGCATCCCAGGAAGTGGCCGAACGGAAGCCCGTGGTGATCGTTTCTCCTGCGCACTTCGCCGCATCCAGGGACACCATCGATCTTCCCGGCGACCTGCAGGCCGTCATCGAATCGCCCATCTTCGCCCGCGCCGATGGCTATCTCAAGACCCGCTTCGCGGAAATGGGCGACCACGTGAAAGCCGGACAGCCGATGGCCGAGCTCGAAACTCCGGAGCTCGATCAGCAAATCAGCCAGGCGCGCGCCACGCTGGCGCAGACAGAATCTGCGCTGAAGGAATTACAGGCGGATCTGGCCTTGGCCCGCGCCAACCTCGGTCTCTCCAAGGTGACCAGGGACCGCTGGCAGAGCCTGGTGCAAAAGGGCGTCTTCTCGCGCCAGGAAGGCGATGAGAAGCAGGCGGATCTGGCGGTGAAAGAAGCGCAGGTAGCCAAGGCCGAGGCCACCCTGGGCACCGCCCAGGACACCATCCACGCCAGTCAGGCGAACCTCGCGCGCTTCGAGCAGATGAAGGCCTTCGCGCGCGTCACCGCCCCGTTCGATGGGGTGGTCACGGCGCGCAATGTCGACGTGGGCGTGCTCATCAACTCGGGCAACGGCGGCGCAGCCAAGGAGATGTTTCGGGTGGCGCAGATTCAGCCCCTGCGCATTTTCGTGAATGTTCCCCAGACGTACGTGGCGGAGATCCACGCCGGTCAGCAGGCTGAGCTACGCGTCCAGGAGCGGCCGGGGAAGGTGTTCCCGGCGCGCGTCAGCGAGATTTCCACCTCGCTTGACGCCACGTCGCGCGCCATGCTGGCGATTCTGGTGACGCCCAATCCGGATGCCACGCTCTACCCCGGAATGTATGCGCAGGTGCGGTTCTCGGCTCCCAACGCCAAACCCGTTCTGCGGATTCCGGGCGATGCGGTGGTGCTGGGGACGGCCGGTCCGCATGTGGCCACTGTCGGCTCCGACCATATCGTGCACTTCAAGAACATCGGGATCGGTCTGGACCTCGGCTCGGAAGTGGAAGTGACATCCGGCCTGTCGGTGGGCGACCTGGTGATTTCGAATCCGACAGACGCCGTGCAGGAGAACGCCGTAGTCGAAGTGAGGAACCGGTAAGTGGGACAGACGATCGTCTTTCGTCGTCTGTCTTCTTTGCGTCGAATCGCGTGCCTCCTGTCCTTCGCCGCCCTCCTGACAGCCGCCGACTCCCCGGCGCAACTCTTCGATCAGGCCGTGAAAGCCCTCTCCGCGGGAAACTACGCCGCTGCCGAGGAAGGCTTCCAACAGGTGCTCAAATCCTCGCCGAATCACATCGGAGCCTTGCAGAACCTCGGTCTGGTCTACTCCCGAACGGACCGCCTCGACCAGGCCATCCCGATCTACCGGCGCGCCCTCGGGCTGAACCCCAACCACAAAGGCGTGCTTATGAACCTGGGCCTGGCGTACGTGCAACAGGAAGCTTATGCGGACGCGCTGCCCGTCTTCCAAACGCTCGTGAAGGCCGATCCCGGAAATCTGCCGGCGCGCGAGCTCCTGGCCACCAGCGAGTTTTACACCGGCCAGGTGACCGCGGCGGTGAGCCGCTTCGAGGCTCTGCGCCTGGAGGATCCCCACAACACCGAGCTCCTGTATCTGCTCTCGGTGGGATACCTCCAACAGAACCGCACGGAAGCCGCGCGCCAGGCGCTGGAGGCGTTCGCCACAACCGCGCCGCCTGCCCAGGCCAGTTTCGTCCGGTGCAAAGCGTACTGGGCCGGCGGGCGCTTCGATGAAGCCGTGGAACACTGCCGCAAGACCTTGGAGATCGATCCGAACTTCGCGGGCGCGCATCGCGAAAGGGGGAAGGTGTTGGTGAGCCAGCGCGATCCGGATGCCTCCCGGGAGCTGTCTGCCGCTGTCCGGCAGGACCCCCAAGACCCCGAGGCGCTCTATTACCTCGGCGTGGCTCTGCTCCAGGAGGACCGCTTCGAGGAAGCGTCCGAGTCACTCGAACGTGCGCGCCGCTTACGCCCCGGCTTCTGGGGCAACTACTTCTACCTGGGCAAAGCCAGGCTGCAATTGAAACAGCCGGCCGAAGCCGTTCCGCTGCTCGAAAAGGCCGCCGAGCTGAACCCGCGCGCATCCGTGCTGTTCTACGAGCTGGGACGCGCGCTCAAGGCAACCGGCAAGACCGAAGAGGCCGAGCGCGCCATGCAGCGGGTCCGCGAGCTCCGTGCGCTGGAGCTGGACAACGACGCGAAGGCGCTCCAAAGACGATGACCCGGCGCGATTGCCTGGCCCTTCTCGGCGCAGCGCCGCTGCCTTCTCTATGGGGCCAGGGCATGTCGCGACGGTCCGTTAAGCCGATGCCCCGCGGCAAACCTTCCGGCCTGCCTTTTCACGCGAAGTTCACCGACGTGGCGAGCGCCGCCGGTCTCCGCGCGCCGATCGTCTACGGCCGCGTGGACCGCAAGGACTACCTGCTGGAGACGGTGGGCTGCGGCGTGGCCTTCCTGGATTTCGACAACGACGGTTGGCTCGATATCTTTGTCCTGGGCGGCTCGCGACTCGACGGTGCACCCGAGGGCGCCACCAATCGGCTCTACCGGAACAATCGGGATGGCACCTTCGCCGACGTCACAGGCAAGGCCGGCCTCGGGCGCACCGGCTGGGCGTCGTCCGTGGCGGTAGGCGATTTCAACAACGATGGCTTCGACGATCTGTTCGTCACGTACTGGGGCCAAAACGCCCTCTACCGCAACAACGGCGATGGCACGTTCACCGACATCACCGAAAAGGCCGGTCTCCTCGAAAAGGGCACGAAATGGGGCTCCGGCTGCACCTTCGTGGACTACAACGGCGACGGCCTCCTGGATCTGTTCGTGGCGCACTACATGGATTTCGACTTGAAGTCCGTCCCCAAGCAGGGCGAGGCGGCCACCTGCAATTGGAAAGGAATTCCGGTGCCCTGCGGCCCGCGCGGTTTGCCGCCCGGCGGACTGAATCTGTACCGCAACAACGGCGACGGCACCTTCACGAACGTGAGCGCGGCATCCGGCATCGCGAAGGTGACGGGCAGTTACCCCATGACGGCCGCGGCGGCGGATTTCGACAGCGACGGCTGGCCCGACATCTACGTGGCTTGTGATTCCACCGCCAGCTTCCTGCTGCGCAACAACCACGATGGCACCTTCACCGACATCGGCCTGGAGAGCGGCGTTGCGCTGAACGAGGACGGCATGGAGCAGGCCGGCATGGGGCTGGCCATCGGCGACTATAACCTCGACGGCAATCTGGATATCTTCAAGACGCATTTCGCCGACGACACCGCCATCCTGTACCGCAGCGACGGCAAGCTGAATTTCGACGACGTGACGGTGGGGTCGGGACTGGGCGTGGAGACTCGCTTTACCAGTTGGGGCGCCGGCATGGTGGATCTGGACAACGATGGACAGCCGGATCTCTTTCTCGTGACTGGCAGCATCTACCCGGAGCTGGAGGCGAAGATCCCGGCCTATCCCTTCAAGACTCCGCGGGTGATCTTCCGAAACCTGGGAGGCGGGAAGTTCGAGGAACTCATCGAGCAGGGCGGTCCCGGCATCGCCGAGCCGCACTCCAGCCGCGGCTGCGCGTTCGGCGATTTCGATAACGATGGCGACATCGATGTGGTGGTGGTGAACCTCAACGAGCCGCCTTCCCTCTTACGGAACGACGTGACCGGCGACGGCCACTGGGTCAAGGTGAAGCTGATCGGAACCAAATCGAACCGCAGCGCCATCGGCGCCACCGTGGTAGCGCGCTACGGCGGCAAGAAGCAGGCGCAGGCAGTCTTGAGCCAGGCGAGCTTCTATTCCGTGAACGATTTCCGCCTGCACTTCGGCCTGGGCTCCGAACCCGGCGCCGACCTGGAAATCCGCTGGCCCAACGGCGCGACGGAGCGCATCGGCAACGTCACCGGCGGCCAACTGGTCACCGTCAAAGAGGGCTCCGGGATTGTGAAGACCGAAATATGGTGACAGGCTTCACTGTCCCAAGGCGCCGTCCTTGCGCCGCGTGGACAGTACTGCCTGTCACCATATTTCGCGCACCTCTTTCGCGCACCTCAGTATTTGGGTATCGGATCTCCCCGGTTAATGGTGTAAGAGTCGCTGTAAGCCGGCTTGATCCGGTCGTTGGCCATGCCGCCCCACACCATGAAAAACGTCCACTTCGGTTGAGCCTTAAGAACCTCGGCCGACGGGGGAGTTGGCACTTCGCCCAGCGCGACAGGTTTCCCGTCCGCCAGCGCCATGATCTCGTAGTAGTACCGGTCGCCCAGCCCCCGGTAGTTATCGTAGCTGACCACATCCACGAACTTCTGGCCCGGAAAGAAGGTGGCGAACTCACCGGCCGGGGCGGGGCCATTCTGGTTCCACACCCAGATCAGATTGTCCAGGTGATGGACGTTGACCATGCGGGAGTACACCTCCCGGTAGAGCTGAGCGGTGCCCGCGGGACCCGGACGTCCGCCCCACCAGAAGAAACCGCCGTTGTTCTCGTGCATGGGCCGCCAGAGGACCGGAATATGCGCGTCCTGAAGCTGCTTCAGAAACTCCGCCGCGGTGTCCATGTACTTTTCCCATCGCTTGTGAAGGGGCGTGTCGGAGGTGATCAGCTCGGCCCACTGGTCATCGGTGAGCTTGGCCTGCACGCTGCCGCGCCAGCTCGCCCCGGGCTTCCCGGGTTCGTCCTCGGTGGGACGGAGCATGTGCCAGCAGAGGACGATGATGGATCCGGCAGCCGCCTGCTTCTTGGCCTCCTCGATCATGAGGTCGCGGTGCAGGATGGAGTCTTTGTCCTCGCCGTCCGTGAATCCGAAGTCTGAACCCCAGATGGCCGGATACTTGCCGGTGATCGCGTTCACCTTATCGGTGTCCTGGGAACGTTGATTGGGAAAGTTGTGCTGCCCGGACAGGATGCCCTTTCCCGAGACCGCGCAGAGGGTCTTCAGCAGCGCGCGGGCCTCCGGCGTGGCGTTCGGATTCACCGGCTCGCAGTTATAGGGCGGCGGCGCGGGAGCCGGCGCCCGGAACGGAGGCTGCGCCTGGGTTGTGGGTGCAGGCGAAGTCAGAGGCGGAGTCTGTTGAGCGGGCGGAGGCACGGTCTGTTGTGGCGCGGCGGCCTGAGCGAAGACGACTGCCGCCGTACAGGGCACGATCATCAGGACAACGAGCGTGGATTTCCGCATAGGGATTACCGTTGAAGATCATTAGTAGCACAGATGGTGGGACAGGCGGTTCCGCCTGTCCAGGACCTGCCCGCGCACCAGTGCGCACCAGTGCGGCCGCGCTACGGCTGCCCCTCAAAGAAGCTTACAATAGAACGATAGTGTCAGGGAAAACCTTTTACCTCGAAACATTTGGCTGCCAGATGAACGTGCACGACTCCGAAAAGGTGATCGGCACGCTCATGGCCCAGGGCTACGCGCAGGTTCCGACGCCCGAGGCCGCCGGACTGGTGCTCTACAACACGTGCAGCATTAGCGATAAGGCCGAACAGAAGGTGTTCAACCGCCTGCAGAACTTCAAACGCGAGGCCGGCAAGGGCAAGATCTTCGGCGTGCTGGGTTGCGTGGCGCAGCAGGAAGGCGAGAAGATCTTCGAGCGCGCGCCGCACGTGAGCCTGGTGGCCGGTTCGGCGAGCTACACCCGGTTGGGCGAGATGCTGGTGCAACTAGAGGCCGGGAACCGGCGCGTCACCGGGCTGAGCCTGGATACCGACGAGACCTTCGACACCCCCTTCACCCGCCGCGACAACCCGCACCGGGCCTACATCACCATCATCGAAGGCTGCGACAAGTCCTGTGCCTATTGCGTGGTGCCATTCACACGCGGCCCGGAGCGCAGCCGCACCAGCGAAAGCGTGATGGCGGAGGCGAGCGGCCTGGCCGCGCAGGGCTATGCCGAGATCCAGTTGCTGGGCCAGAACGTGAACAGCTATCGCGACCCGTCCCCCGCGGGCTGGGATTTTGCCGCGCTGCTCGGTCGCGTGGCCGGCATTCCGGGCATCCGGCGAGTCCGCTACACCACCTCGCACCCGCGCGATTTCGTCAAACCCATCGTGGATGCCATGGACGAAAACCCGGTCCTCTGCGACCATGTGCACCTGCCGGTGCAGTCCGGCTCGTCCAAGGTGCTGGCTGCCATGGACCGGCTCTACACCCGCGACGAGTACATGCGGCGCATCGAGTGGATCAAGACGGCCAAACGCAAATACTCCATTACCACCGATATCATCGTGGGATTCCCGGGCGAGACGGAAGAGGATTTTCAGAAGACGCTGGACCTGCTGGACGAGGTCGAGTACGACTCGTTGTTCAGCTTCAAGTACTCGCCGCGCCCCAATACAGCGGCGCTCGAAATGCGCGACAAGATCGCCGAGGAAGAGAAGCAGCGGCGGCTCGTGATCCTTCAGGAGAAGCAGCGCGCCATTCAAATCCGGCGCAACGCCGAGCTGATCGGGGAAGTCAAGGAGGTGCTGGTAGAGGGCCGCCAGCAGGCCCTGGGCCAGTGGATCGGCAGGACTTCCGACAACCGCACGCTCAATTTCACGCATCCCGAGAACGGCGGAGATTCCCTGCTCGGGAAGTATTTGCCCGTGCGGGTGACGCGCTCCGGGCCCAACTCCTTGGTAGGCGAGAGCGTAACTGTGGTGTAATGAAAACTGGGGAGGGCGTCATGGAAGTCGAAATGAAGATTCGTGGGCTCATGATGGATCCCGTGACCAACATGCCCATCGTGATACTGCGGGACCTCAACGGGAATATGGTGCTCCCCATCTGGGTGGGCGTGTACGAAGCCAATGCGATCGCGCTCGAGATCGAGAAGGTTGCGACGCCGCGGCCCATGACTCACGACCTCATCAAGAGCCTGCTGCTCGGCCTCAACACGGGCTTGCGCAAAGTGGTGGTGAGTGAGTTGAAGGACGACACGTTCTACGCCGTCCTCTGGCTGGATCGCGACGGCGAACTGATCAGCGTGGATTCCCGCCCGAGCGATGCCCTCGCCCTGGCGCTTCGGCTGGACTGCCCGATTTACGTGGAGGAGACCGTCCTCAAGACGTCGAAGCAGGCTACCGCGGTCTCCGACAAGGTCAATACCGAAGAACTGCGCCGCTGGCTGGAGGGCCTCAACGACGAGGACCTTGGCCGCTACAAGATGTGACCCCTGAGATCACGGCGCGGCTCAACAGACTCGAAATTGCCTTGATGTCGGAAGGCGAACGGTTCTGTGTGTTTGTGCGAGACGGCTGCATGGCGGTCGTGTCCCGCGATCCAGGAACCTTCGGGGGCATCGGAAGTACCGGACTCGGAGGTATCGGAAGTACCGGCCTGGCGCTGGATAGCGGGTTGGCCTACCTGGTTTGGCGGCAGGGACAACCGCTGCTGATCGCGCATAACTTCGAGGTCCCGGCCGAACCTGCACAGGTGGAAAAGATTCAGCGGTTTTCGGCGGATTTGAAAGCGGCGCTGTCGCCCGCGAATTCCATGACGATCGACGAACAACTGGCATACCTCCGCAAGGGGATGGCGGAGATTATCCGCGAGGAAGACCTGCGCGAACGCCTCTTGCAGGCGGCCAAGGCTAATCGGCCACTGCGCGTCAAGGCGGGGTTCGACCCTACGGCGCCGGACCTGCACCTGGGGCACACGGTGCTGCTGCGCAAGATGAAACACTTCCAGGATTTGGGACACACCGTCATTTTTCTGATCGGCGACATGACCGGGATCATCGGCGATCCAACGGGCCGCAACCTCACGCGCCCTCCCATGACCCGTGAGGCGATCTTGCAGAACGCCGAGACCTACAAGGCGCAGGTCTTCAAGATTCTCGATCCCGTGAAGACCGAAGTGCGCTTCAACAGCGATTGGCTGGCGCCGATGCGATTCGAGGAGATCGTCCGGCTGTGCTCGAAATACACTGTGGCGCGCTTCCTGGAGCGCGACTATTTCTCCAAACGTTATAAGGAGGGCGTGCCCATTTCGGTGCATGAGTTCCTGTACCCCCTGGCGCAAGCGTACGATTCTGTCGCGCTGGAGTGCGATGTGGAGATGGGCGGCACCGACCAGAAGTTTAATCTGCTGGTGGGGCGCGAGATCCAGAGAGATTTCGGCCAACTGCCGCAGATCGTGGCCACCACGCCGCTTCTGGAAGGGCTGGACGGCGTGAACAAGATGTCCAAGTCGCTAGGCAATTACATCGGGATCACCGAGCCGCCCGAGGTGATGTTCCGCAAGGTGATGCAGATCTCGGACGAGCTGATGTATCGCTACTACGAGCTGCTGACCGACAAGAGCGTGTCGGAGATCGCGGCGATGCGCGGCACCATGCACCCGATGGAAGCCAAAATCGCACTGGGCAAGTCGATCGTGTCGGACTTCCACTCCCCGGCCGACGCCGACCACGCGGCGGACGTCTTTAACCGCGTGGTACGGCAGAAGGAAGCGCCGGTGGACATTCCGACCGTCCCCATGCCGGAAGGCGTTTCCAAAAATGGCGGCATTCGGCTCGACAAGCTACTGGCCAAGGTGGGGCTGGCGGAATCGGTGAGCGATGCGGTGCGGAAGCTGAAAGCCGGCGCCGTGGAAGTCAACGGCGAACGGGTGAAGGAGCTCACTCTGCCGAATCCCGCTGGAGAACTGCTGATCCAGGTGGGCAAGAACTGGCGCCGGGTTACGTTGCCGAAAAACGAGGGGACAGACGGAACGTTATCCGGAAACCTCGAAACTCGGTAACGTTCCGTCTGTCCCCATATTATGATCGGTGTTGCTGACAATCTGTCGCTGGCGGTGGACTCGATTCGCGCACACAAGTTGAGGGCCACCCTTACGGTGCTCGGGTTGACCATGGGAGTCGCCACGCTCATCGCGGTGATGACGCTGGTGCAGGGCGCCAATGTCTACGTCGAGCAGAAGATCGCCGACCTGGGCACCAACGTTTTTCGGATCGCGCGGACGCCCTTCGCGGTTACCGATTTCACGGTGGTGACCAAGGCGCTGCGCAACCGATACCTCTACCTGGAGGATATGGAGGCGCTGGCCGAGGGCTGCAGGCCTTGCCAGGAGGTGGGCGCTTCCCTGAGCAGCGGCACTGACCTGCTCTACAAGAACCTGCAACTCGAGGACGCCACCCTATACGGCCACACGCCCAGCATGGCGACGATCGACACCAGAACGGTCCTGCTGGGACGCTACTTCACGGAAGTGGAAGATCGCCATGCCGCGGATGTCTGCGTGATCGGCGATCGCGTGGTGAGGGAGTTTTTCCCCGACGCGGATCCCCTGGGACGCGTGATTCGAGCCAGCGGCACGGAGTTCACCGTAGTGGGAACGTTCGAGAAGATCGGGTCGGTGCTGGGACAGGACCAGGATAATTTCCTGGTGATACCGCTGCGAACCTACCTGAAGCTGCGCGGCCAGCGCAACAGCCTGCTGCTGAGCGTGAAGGCCGAGGGCGGCGAGCCGGCCTTCTCCCGAGCCCAGGATGACGCCCGCCGCATCCTGCGCGCCCGCCGCCACGTGCAGCCGGGGAAGGACGACGATTTCTTCATTGGAACCGCCGAGAGCTACATTTCCCTGTGGAAGAGCATCAGCTCGGCCTTCTTCGCGGTGTTCGTCATGGTCAGCTCGATCTCGGCGGTGGTGGGAGGGATCGTCATCATGAACGTGATGCTGGTGAGCGTCACGGAGCGCACCAAGGAGATCGGGGTGCGTCGCGCGGTGGGCGCCACGCAAACGGACGTGTTGCGGCAGTTCCTGATGGAAAGCGTGCTGCAGTGCCTGGCGGGCGGCGGTGTGGGCGTGATGATCGGATTCGGCTGCGCGGTGGCGCTGCGCCAGTTGACCAGTTTTCCCGCGGCTGTCCAGACGTGGGTCGCGGTGTTGGGTGTGGTCTTGAGCTCGATCATCGGACTGTTCTTCGGCATCTATCCGGCGGTCAAGGCATCCAAGCTCGATCCGGTGGTGGCGTTGCGTACGGAGTGAAGCGCCGCGAGGTGAATCATGACGCGTTCGGAAATCAGAGAGAACCTGCTGGTGGCCCTGGACACGCTGCGCTCGCGCAAGATCCGATCCGCCCTGACGATTCTGGGGATCGTGATTGGCGTAACCAGCGTGATCTCGGTGGCAGCCATCATCGACGGGTTGAACGGCTACATCCAGAACCGCATCAAGTCGTTCGGATCGCGATCCTTCTTCATCAGCCGGATCCCGCCCGGATTCACGGGAATCGGACGCATGCCGGCGAAGATCCGGATGCGGAAGTACCTGGAGATCGAAGATGCCAAGTACCTGAAGCAGACCGTGACGGGGCTGGACGTTTCGGCGGCCTTCGCCAACCGCATCAATTTCGCCCAGCAGCAGCCGGACTCCATCCGCTACGGCGATGAACATGTGGAGCGTCTGATCATCCGCGGAACGCAGCCGGAATATGCGGTCGCGCTGCCGCTGTTCACGGTGGCCACCGGGCGATACCTTTCCCCGTTCGACGAGGAGCACGCGCGGAACGTGGTGGTGATCGGCAGCGCCATCGCGGATTCGCTGTTCCCCCACACGGATCCGATCGGCAAAGAGGTACGCCTGGACGGCCGGCTCTATGAGGTGATCGGCGTGTTCGAGAAAGACCCCGGTCTGTTCGGAGGCTTCGGCGTGGACCAGTTCGCCTGCATTCCGCTCTCCAACTTCCACAAGAACTTTCCCGAGATCCGCGATATATTCCTGATTTTCACGGTGCGCGAAGACGCGGACCTGGACACGGTGAGGGACCAGGTGGTGGAGGCCATGCGCCGCCGGCGCAGAGTGGCGCACAACGCCGAGAACGATTTCGACGTGGCCGATCCGAACTTCTTCACCACTCTCTGGAACCAGCTCACGGGAGCCATGGTGCTGCTGACCGGCGTGATCAGTTCGATCGGCCTGCTGGTGGGTGGCATCGGGGTGATGAACATCATGTTGATCTCGGTGACCGAGCGCACCGGGGAGATCGGGATTCGCAAGGCCATCGGCGCACGTAAGGCGGATATCCGTGTACAGTTCCTGCTGGAAGCGATCACACTATCGGGTGTCGGCGGAGTGCTCGGTATCCTGATGGGCGGCGCGATCTCGCTACTGGTTCGGGCACTGGTGTCGATTCCGGCGACGATCTCTCTGTTCTGGGTGGCGATGGGGGTGGCGATTGCGGTGAGCGTGGGCCTGTTCTTTGGATACTATCCCGCCAACCGGGCCGCGAATCTGGATCCGATTGTGTGTTTGCGGTATGAGTAGGAAAGCCTGATGCAGACAGACGCAATCAAATATGCTCGGCGCTTGGCCACCCCCTTCCGGCGGCCTTACGTGGTAGACCGTGCAGCCGCCGGGAACGCTCAGGCACCGGCCAGACGTAGCGCAGCGGCGATGTCTTCCGCGATCATCTTTCGCTTGCTCTTCTCGATGAAGAAACTCGGACCAGCCTGCAGATAAGACGGCAAGACTCGTATTCCGTTGAGGGAATACTTCTGTCCGCGGATCTTGTAGGTGGAGCCCGGAGGTAGGACGCGCTTTTGCCCGATCCGCCGCGCTACACAGTTCAGGGCTTTGATCGCGACATCTCCCATCAGCATCAGCACCTTCACGTTCCGGAACAGAGCCAATTCTTTCTCTAACAGGCAAGAGCACTCGCGGATGGTGTTCGACTGAATTCCATACCCGGTCTTCCCACATTTCACAGCCGTGGTGAGATACACGCCCCGGGCCACGATGTCCTCCATCGACGACACAGCAGAACCAGCATCATTGAACGCCTGGACTGTAGTTTTCTGAAACAGCGGTTGGCCTTTCGCGTAGTAGTAATCGTCAGGATTGGCCGGTGCGGCTTCCGAGATCATGACGATGGAGACCGCCTCCGGTTTCACGCTGATGCCGGGAACGATATAGCAATCGTGTCTTACATCCGCGCACGGGAAGGCCTCACAGGTGATACATTCGCTGACTCGCATCGCGGTCATCCTCCAGACTGGCTGTTCGCACGATGTGACGGCGGTGTTGCGAGCAGGACTGAAGATCAATCACGGCCTCTCCACTCGCCGAAACACCGCACCTCGCCATCGAGAGTCAGCCAGTTATAGTTTAACTCCGGGAGGATGGCATGGCGGCGCGTCACATCCAGTTATGACGTTCGCCAGCGCTACGCAGGGTTGCGCCGCATTGATACACCGGAAGAGATCAATGATTCGGCTCTTACCGCGCGTCGAAACGCATAGAGGCTCTCGTGCCTGGGTACGAGAAGCCTCTATACGGTGTGCTGGCGGTATTGGAGGTCGGGCTAACCGAGGGCTAACCCGCATTCGGGCGGAGTGCCCGCCTTTCGATGCCTGGCTGAAACATCTGGAATCACTGGTGCTGTAAGAGCCCTGCCTACATTTCCATGTACGGCATGGGCGGCACTTTGCCGAGCAGGCGCGAGTACACGGTCAAGGCCCCGCGATGGTGGGCGCTGTGATCGGTCAAGGCGCCGAAGATTACGAATCTCGGCTGTCCCCCCATGATGGGCCCCGGAGGAAGCGGCGCCATCCACTCGTCGTCGGAATGGGCGCCGACAGTTGCCTTTGCCGCCGCGTACGCCCGTTCCCACGACGCGCGGGCGGCGGCGAGCGAGGTAGTGGCGCGCACTTCCTTGTCCATCCGCTCGAAGTCCATGTCGAATCCGCTTGGGGCGAAGGCGCCCTTCATGAACCAGTCGACCGTTTGCGCGACGTGGGCGACTTGTTGCGACGCGGTGAACATACCGTCCTTCGGCGCGAAGGTGGAATCCGCCTCATCCAGGATTCGCGTCGAGCGGTCGAAGAACTCTTTCATGGCTGCCAGTTGGCCAAACAGCCCTTCTTTAATCATTAAGAATGCTCCTTCCGTTCCATCATACCGGAGGAACCGCGGGTTGCAAGGCTCTGCTCTCTGTTCCTCCGGCTCTTAGGAACGGGCCGCACCACAAAGCGGCGGAAGTGCGATTCTGGTTCTGTCGGGAGTCTTATGTTACGTTCTCTGGCGATTCTGGTTTCCGCCGCGCTGCCGGCGGTAGTTGCAGGGCAACAGGTGGGCGGCTCCGGGATGGCGGACGTCAACCCGGCGATCCACAAACGGTTGGGCACCCTGTCCAACGGCAGAGTGACCGCCCAGTTCAACAGCCGCGGTCTCGCCGCCCTGACCGATTCGATGAGCCGGGTCACGTATCGCCTCACGAAAGACGAGTTCGCCGTTACGCTGGGCGGCCAGAATTACGACAGTATCTCGCTGGGGCCTCCATCGCGTAAGAACGAGGAAGATCGCGTCACGTACTCTTACTCCGCCGGCCCTTACAAGCTCGACGTGGTGTACGAACTGCGTCCCACGGGGCGGTTCGTGACCAAGCGGTTGGCCGTGACCGCGGCCCCTCCCGGTAGGTTCAGGCTCGACGAATTCACCTTATTTCGCTTCGGTGCCGATCCGGTGCGCGAGTTCTCCGTGATTCGACGCGGCCGCGAGAACCTCGGCACGGCCGATTACGGCGCCTTCCTGCGCTTCGACAGATCGCGCGGCCTTCTGGTCACCGCCCAGAATCCGTTCCTCGCATTCCAGCGTGAGGGCAACGATTTCTCCATCGGCTACAAGCCCGGCATGGATTGGGACATCGCCTGGGGGCCGTTCCAATCCGACCCGGGACTGCTGGCGCCTTACGAGCTTTCCGGGCGCGCGCTGCCGGACAAGATGCTGCCGGAGTGGCGCCTCGGGCCCATTGACGAAACGCCCGGTCTGGACGAGGCCGAAGTGGAGGCGTTCACGGACGCGGTGCGCGCGTCGCTGCTCTACAAACCGGCGAATCCGCTGAACATCCTGGTGGGCTGGTGCGCCAACGACTACCAGATCGACATCGCCACGCCGGAGGGCCGCGCCGAATACAAGCGCATCCTCGATATGGCTTCCACACTGGGCGCCGAGCACGTGCTGTTCGCGCCCACCAATTCCGAAGTTTCGCGCCGCGAGGACAGCCGCGACGACTGGAAGTGGGAGTACACGCTGTGGCTCGGCCTCGGCCAGAAGATCCGCAAGGGCGAATGGGACCCGTCGAGCGGCCCCATCCCAGCCTCCGTTCAGGAGATGCTCGACTATGCGCGCTTCAAGAAGCTGGGACTGGTAGCGTACGTGTATCCGGTGATGGGCTTCACGCAAAAGCCGGAATGGCTGCTGGGCGCCGGCGGCACCCGCGCCAACCTGGGCGTGCGCAGTTTCCAGGACTGGCTCATCGCCGCCCTCGAAGGGTTCCTCAAGCACACCGGCATCAGCGGATACGCCTTCGACCACACCTTCCTGGCCTACGAAGGCGCCAGCAAATACGCCCAATGGTGGGGGTGGCGCCGCGTGATGGAGACGCTGCGACGCGACATACCGGATATTGTGATCGACGGCCGCCAGGCCTATCAACTCTATGGGCCGTGGACATGGCTCGCAGGCAGCTATCCGCATCCCACCTCCACCGACGAGCAGCCCGAGAGCTTCGTCTCGTTCCCCGATCTGAAGCTCGACCGCGTGTCGGCCGACCGCGAGCGCTACACCGCGTACCGCTATCGCAATTACGAATTCGCGCCGAGCGAGATTGTACCGGGCTTCATCACCCATCAGACCGGGCGCAACGACGAGTCCGGCCACATGCCGGAAGCCCACACGCCCGTGGGCGACATGCTGCTGCCTTTCCGCCAGCGCGATTGGGACTATCTCGGATGGCGCTATTCGCTGCTTTCCTCCATCGCGATAGCCGGCTGGAACAACGTGCTGGATATGATTCCAGCCCGCGACGCGGAGGAATTCAAGAACTTTTCGGAAGCCGACCGCAAGTGGTTCCAGGAATGGATCGACTGGACCGATATCAACAAGGACCACCTGCGGCATACCCGCACGATCCTCGGCCAACCTGCCATCGGCAAGGTGGACGGCACCTCGGCCATCGTGCACGATGGCGGATTCGTTTTTCTGTTCAACCCTAATGGCAGGCGTCTGGATGCCACGTTCACGCTCGATGAGACCATCGGCCTGAAGCGGCATGGCACGTACACGGTCAAAGAACTGTATCCACTGGCAGGCCGCCATATCGGCAAAGCCGGCGCCGGCTTCTGGTCCTGGCGAGACAGCATCACACGGCCGATGGACGGCGGCTCGGCCCTGGTGCTGGAGATCGAATACGCGGAATCCTCGCACGGGCCGACGCTGTTTAATTCCCCCGGCAGCGCTACACTGGACGGCCGCGTTCTGCGCCTTGAAGGAGTGCAGGGCGAGAAGGGCACAAGCGAGACCCTTCTGATCGCGCTCCCCTCCTCCGCCAAAGTGGATTCGATTCAAGTAGGCCAGGCGGGCGTGTCCCCGGGGGTGCCCCCTCAGGGCCCGCCTGTCCATTTTGTGAAGCCCGGCCTGATCGAAATACCAGTGACCTTCGCGGGCGCCCCGTTCCGCCACTACCAGCAGATCGACACCTACGATCCCGCGTTCACCGGCGGCCCGGTCAACGCCACCTTCCGCATCCCCAAGCGCGTCTTCGATCAACTGGAAGCGCGCGGCAAGGCCTGGCCGATCCCGTGGACCCCCGAGGACCTTCGCAGCACGTGGCTCGCGCCCGAGCGCCTGCTGCTGTACGTGCAGTTGGCCGAACCCGACGACCAGTGGACTGCCTCGCTCAAGATTGACGGCCGTCCGATAGAGCTTCTGAAGGCCTATGCGTCGGTGCGGGTGTCTCGCCGCAACTTCGTGGGATTATACGCGGATGTCTCGCAGCTTGCCGCCGATGTGGACCACAAGCTCGAGCTGGACCTTCCGCATTCGCTCAAGCCGGGGCAATTCCAGGGGGTATTCTTCGAGAATATCGAGACGGAATACACATCCGAAATCCGCTAACACAGGCTTGCCGGGGCCTTCGTCCCTCTACTCATGCCGCAACGCTTGCATGGGGTCGATGCGCGTGGCACGCCGGGCGGGCACGTAACAGGCGAGAGCCCCGACTGACAGGAGCGTGAACGCCACTGCCGCGAAGGTGGCCGGATCCGCCGGCTTCACGCCGTAGAGCATCCTTTGCATCAGGCGGGTCTGCCACCATGCGCCGATGGCGCCGGCCCCCAGACCCAGCAGGACGAGCGCGAGCCCCTGGCGCATTACGGCGGCCAGCACCTGCGAGCGGCGAGCGCCCAAGGCCATGCGGACGCCGATGTCGCGAGTGCGCTCCGCCACCATGTGGGACAGCAGTCCGTATAGGCCGATGGCGGCCAGCAGCAGCGCCAGGACGGCAAACGCCCCCAGCAGCCACAACTGGATCTTCTGGGCGGACAGTTCTTTATCCACCAGCTCGGTAAACGGCATCATGTCGGAGATCGGCTGATTGCGGTCCACCGACCAGACCGCCTGGCGCACCGCGGCCGCGTACTTCAGCGGATCGCCCTTGACCCGAACGGCGAGATCCCGCGGCGCGAAGAAACCGAACGAGGCCGGCAGTTGCGTAGCGGGGAAGTACATCTCGGCCCGCCCGGCGACGTCGAGCCCCATCTGGCGCACATCGCCCACTACCCCGACGATGGTAAACCAGGATTCGCCCGCAGGATCGAAGTGGAAGCGCCTCCCGAGCGGATTCGCGCCGCGCCAGTACTGCTTCGCCATGGCTTCGTTGATGATGGCAACGGGCATGGCACTGGTGCTGTCAAGCCGATCGAAGAACCGGCCGGCCACCAGGCGGACGCCGATGGTTCGGAGGTAGTCCGCGCTCACCACCCGGTGGTTGGCGTCGTTGCGCTCACCGGGCCCGAGCGGCGGCTCGCCCTCGACCAGGAAGGTGCTGGTGCCGCCGCGATTTGTGAGCGGTAGAAAGGTGGTGTAGCCGGCAGAGACCACGCCGGGGACGGCCTGTACCTGCTCCAGCACCCCCTGGTAGAAGCCGTTGCGCGCGGAGAATTGGCGGTAGGGAGATTCGGCGGAAAGAGGAAGGGAAGTCCGCATGGTCAGCACTCGCTCGGGGCGGAAGCCCAGGTCGACGTGCGCCAGGCGCCACACGGTCTGCACCATGAGGCCGGCGCCCACCGAGAGCACCACAGCGAGGGCGACTTCAGCGACGACCAGCACTCGGCGGAGCCGGCTGTGCCCGCCGATCGCGGCCCGGCCGCCGCGCTGCAAAACGCCGGCCAGGTCGCCGCCGGCCTCAAACTCGAAGGCCATCTTCAGCGCGGGCAGGCCGCCGAAGAGCACCGCTGAGAAAACCGAAACCAGGCAGGCGAACGCGAGGAGCCGCACATCGATGCGGGGTTCCGCCCAGCTTGCCAGAACGGTAGGGACAATGTGTCCGAGAGCGGGAACGATCCAGGATGCCAGCAGCACACCCAGTGCGCCGCCCGCGAGCGCGATCAGCAGGCTTTCGGCGAGTCCCTGGCGGATCAGACGAAGGCGGCCGGCGCCGAGCGCGGCGCGAATCGCCATTTCCCGCTGGCGGCCGGCGGCCCGCGCCAGCAGGAGGCCGGCGACATTCGCGCAGGAAATGAGCAGCACGCAGCCGACGCCGCCGGCAAGCACCCATAGCGCCAGGTGGAGATCGCCCAGGAGCTCCTGGCGAAGGTCGAGGACTACCGCGCCCACGTGCCGGTTGGAGGCGGGGTATTCGAGCGCCAGTTGGGCGGCGATGGCGGACATGTCCCGTTGCGCCGCGGCGAGGGTGATGCCCGGCTTCAGACGGGCAAACACGATCAGGTAGTGACTGCCGCGCTGCGCCAGTTGCTGAGGCGAGAGCGCAATGGGCACCCAGATGTCGCTGCGCTCCAGCATGGTGAAGCCGCGCGGCATCACGCCGATGATGCGGTGCTTCACACCGTCGAGCATGATGTCGCGTCCCACCACGGACCGGCTGCCGCCGTAGCGCTGCTGCCACAACCGATGGCTGATCAGAGCCACATGGCCGCTTCCCGGCCGATCCTCCTCCGGCAGGATGTTGCGGCCGAGGATGGGCGCCACACCCAGAAGCGGGAACAGGTTGGCAGTGATGGGGTTGCCCTCCACCTGCTCCGGTGGGCCGTCGCCCGTGATGGCGAAGATCTGCCCGCGGAGAGCGCCCATGTCGGAGAAGACATGGTTCCGCTGTTTCCAGTCCACGAAGTTGGCAGGCGCGGGCGTGTCGCGCGGGAAACCGAGGTAGGACTCGTCTTCGCGGACGTCGACCAGGCTTTCCGGATGGTCGAGCGGCAACGGCCGGAGCAGGAGCGAATCCACCAGGCTGAAAATGGCAACGTTGGCGCCAATCCCCAAGGAGAGCGCCAGCACCGCGGTGGCGGCAAAGGTGGGGGCCCTACGCAAAATGCGCAGGGCGTAGCGCAGATCTTCGGGCTGCGGCATAGGAAGTGTGAAGTGCAACCGTTATGCCAATGGGCCGGCCTTTTTCTGCTCGCGGTTTTACGCAGTGGGAGATGGGCGGGGTGTTCGCTTTTGGGAGAGGGCGATGCAGATTCGGGCAACCCGCGGAGTCCTCTTCAGGAAACGATTTACAATGGCTCCGTGTCAGATGTAATAAAAGACGCATTGGCGTTGGTGCCCTCCACACTCTGCGCGTGCGTTGGCTTCCTGTTGTCGTTTGGCGTTAGTGGGGAGCTGTGGTTCAACCTGGCGGCCGCGGTCCTCGCGTTTGGGCTCTCGATGGGGTTCCTGGTGAGGCACTCGATAAGGCGAGCGGCGGTCACCGTGGCCAGCGCGGCCTGCCTCCTGGCGGCGGTCAGCGCTCCCCTGTTGCTCGACAAACTGCGCGCCAAGCCGGTGCCGGCTTCCGATGAGTTGGTCCGGCAAATCGGGCGAGCGGCCATTTCCCTTCAAAGCGTAGACGCCGGGACCGGGTTCGCCGACCTGGAGCCTTTGCGGAAGATCTGGAAGGTAAGCCGGGTTGTGGCGCTGGGGGAAGCGACGCATGGAACCAGCGAGTTCTTCCGCATGAAGCATCGAATCACCGAATTCCTGGTGACCCAGATGGGGTTTCGGCATTTCGCGATGGAAGTCGACCCGGACGAAGGGCGGGTGATCGAACGCTACATCCAGGGTGGCGTCGTCGGTACCAACCCCGTGGCGGGCTGGGCCTGGCCGTGGGGAACGCGCGAGATGGCCGCCATGGTGGATTGGATGAGGAAGTATAACGAGTCGGTGGCGGCTCCCGACCGGGTACATTTTCATGGGATCGACTACCAGGGGGAGCGGCGCGATTTTCGGATGGCGCGGAATACGCTGGACCTGTTGGAACAGGTGGGAGTGGAGCGAGTGGTCCTGTGGGCGCACAACGCGCATGTATCGAGCGGGACCGGCTGGATGGGATCTTACCTGAAGCACACGCTACAGAGCCTGGTCTACCTTACGGGATTCGAGTTTCACCACGGGCGTTTTACATCGAATCTGAATTGGGTAAGGACCTACGAGGCGGAGCCGGCGGACGACCGTTACTACGCGGGTACGCTGGTCAGAATCGGCAGGCCGATTCTGTTTCTGGATTTTCGAACGATGATGGAGAACGCGGCTGTGGAGGCGTGGCTCGAGCAGCCGCATTGGTCGCATCACCTGCAGGAAGCCCACGGGCTTCTGCGATTGAACCCGGCGTGGCTGCGGGATGAGGAGAGGTGGCCATCGCTGTACGATGGGGTGATTTATGTGGAGGAAAGCACGCCGGCGCGGCCGGGCCGCTAGGGGAGCGCCGGTGGGACAGACGATCGCCTTTTGTCGTCTGTCAGCCTGGGGCCTTCAGCGGGGTGGCCGGCCAAAAGCAGCCGACAGACGAACGAAAAACGATCGTCTGTCCCACGGGGGCACACAGGCAAGAATGCCCGTTTCACTGATGACTCGACTGGTAATGCTCTTTTAAGAGGTCTTCGCCGAAATCGCCGGTGAAGTCGCGCCACACCGAGTGGATGTGGTTCGCGTGGTCCTGCGTGCAGTCATACTCGATCAGGAACGCGGGCGTCTGGATGCGATAGTAGTGCGGGTCGCCCTTGTTCACGCCGCCGGCCCAGGCAAAGAAGATGTTCTTGCCGGCTTTGCGAATCTGCTCTTCGCGAGCCGCGGCGGCTTGTTCCGGCAGGTTGTGCGCGTATTCCTCCATCAAGGCCATCAGGCGGTCGAACTGCTTGGCGTTCATCTTGGAAGCAGGCAGACCCGACGGCTGGCCGGCCAACGCGGCTTTTCGGCTGTTGGTGGTCAGGACATCCGGATAAGCCTTCGGATCGATGATCGCGACCTTCTTCTGCTCGGCATCGAGCGAGGCGATCACGTCCCTTCCCAGGTCCTCCTCGGCGGCCAAGACGCGAAGCCCGGAGCGTGGTCCCTGGCGGACCTCCGCGGGATTGTCCCCGAAGAAACTGGGGGCATCCACCACGTGGCCATTCGCAATTGTGTAGTTCTGACTGACATGGTGACCCTCCACGCGGTATCCCCATGTTCCGGTGTCGGAGGGCGTACCGAAGATCGAGAAGTAGTATTTTTCCGGGTTGCGGCGCTCCCCGCTATCCTTCTCCATCTCGCGCAAGACGTCCTCCAGGCTCATGATGGTCACAGCCTTGATGTAGCCCGTCTGGCTCAGCCCGGCACTCAGCAGAGCGCTCGCCAGGTGCTTCTGATAGGGACTCATTTCGCGCAGGGGCAGACCCTTACGCTCGATCGGAACGTAGAACCAGCGGACGCGCTCAGGGTCGTCCAGGGGGAAAGTAGCTTTGGCGCGCTGTTCGGAGGTCAGCGACGCCAGGAATCGGTTGGCGGACTCCGTCATCAAGGAAGCGGGGTTAGTGCGGTAATACGCCGAAGTCAGCAGGATTGCGCCCATCGTCAAGGCGCCCAGGCGCGGCAGCGTCGCGTTCATGCCCAGGTCCCCTCCCATTCGCGGTTGGGCCGGTTAGATCCGGCCACCGCGCTTGGAACATCTTATCCCAACCAGGCTGCCGTTGGGGCAGGGAAGTGGGGCAAGGTCCTAAAATGGCTCGCCGGGCAGCGGCGGAGGTATGGGCGTGATTTTGCCCCAGCCCTGATCCTTCGCCGTCTTCATGTCTTTGACTAACTGCTCAGGCAGGTTGGTCTTCAACTGCGGGCGGCCCGCCTGAGTGCCCAGAACCCAGCCGACGGCGGCCAGTGTTTTCGATACCGACTGCATCTCCTTGTAGTCGATTTTGTCGGGAGTGTAGGTAGCGCGGTGATAATCCGGGTGAAGGCCGGTAGTAAAGAAGACGACGGGGATTCCCATCTTCGCGAAGTTGTAATGATCGCTGCGGTAGAAGACGCGCTGGCCATTGGGTTGCGGACCCAGATTGTCGTGGGTCGCGTCGGGCGCGGTGGTGTCGTAGAAATGGTTCAGGACCAGCTTCTGGTAGTCGTTGTTGACCGTCTCGATGGTCTTTTCCATATCGTCGCTACTGATGCTGGGCCCAACCACCAGGATCTCGCCCGGATTCACCAGAACGTGCGTTCGGTCCGGATCGGAAAAACCCGGCCCTTTGGTTCGCCCGATCATGTCCATGTTGAGGTTGGCTACGACCTTGGTGAGATCCACGGGAGGGTATTCGTTGAAGTATTGCGAACCCCAGAGGCCTTTCTCTTCGCCGGCGTTCCACAGGAAGATGATGCTGCGCTTGGGCCGCATGCCCTTGGCCGCGCCTTGCGCGTAGGAGCGGGCCACGGCCAGCAGACCGGCGGAGCCCGATCCGTCATCGTCCGCCCCGTTGTTGACGTTGTGTCCATCGGGAAGCGGCGCGCTCAGCCCGATGTGGTCCAGGTGCGCGCTGATGACAATGTACTCGTTCTTCAGCACCGCGTCTCCACCCTCGAGGATGCCGACCACATTCTCGCCGTGACCCGGTTCGCTGCGGACCGCGACTTTCAGGCTGAGCTTCTTCTCCGCGGTGAGCTCGAAGGAGTCCTGCCTGGCGTTGGCGCCGGCGGCATAGAAGATCTGCGACCCGCTCATTTTCTCACCCTGGAAAATGGCGTTGGTCATTGCCAGCCCGGCGGTGATTGCGGGCACGTTTGGGCAGGCTGGCGGCTGCTGCAACTTGGGCGCC
>JAIQFL010000094.1 GCA_020073365.1 Terriglobia bacterium
TTGCGGGGCGTCACCGAACCGGTCTGATTGTTGGGATTGCAGACGTAGTAGGCGCCGGCCGTGGGGTCGGCCTTGATCATGGCCTCGCCATCGTGGGCGTAGTCCGCGCGCAACGGCACCCGCGTGAGCTTGGACCCGATGAACGCCGGCGCGCCACCGCCGTAGCCCGGGTTGGCCATCGTCCAGCTTTGGGTGGGAGAAGTGAAAGCGCACATGACCCGGTTTAGCGGATCGGACGACCCGGCGAAGACGCTGATGCACTCCGGCTTGATATCCTCGGTCTCCGCAATGGCGTTGACCAGTTCGCCCTGCTCGTTGCCCGGAGAGTACCGCCAGCCGTGCGGCGCGACCTTCATGATGGCCTCCAGGCCTTCCTTGCATGGCCCCATGGGGTTCTCGTTCTGGTTGATCCGCACTGCGTCCGGATCCACGGCTCGCCGGGCGCCGCCCCGGCGCTGCTGGGCCTCCTGCGCCATGGCGAACTCGTTATAAAACGGAAATGTAGCCCCCGCGGTCAGCAGGCTGGCGATGCGGCCCAACTGGCGGCGCGAGAATCCTCTGTGCAGCAGCGACTCGGCTAGTTCAGGTTCAAATGCCATCTGGGCACCCTTCTTTCGATTGAAGTGCGGTTTCGAGTCAGACGGCCCCGCATGCGCGTAACCGCAAAAAACTTCCAGGCCGGTCCGTGGGGCCTCGGAATGCGTCCCGCTGTCGGGGCGAGCCGCTCCGCGATTTGTACCGAGAGTAATGGAGTGCGGGGATGGTTGTCAAGGCGGGTCTGCGGCACCCCTGCGGGACAGCATTCCGGTGGGACAGACGATCGGGTTTCGTCGTCTGTCAGCCGCCTTTCAGCCGGCTCCGGCCGCCCCAGGCAGCCGCCGCGTAGCTCAACCAGTCTCCCCGGTCTCGCGCCAGTTCCTTCATGTGATCGAACTCCCTGGTCAGGTGACACAGCTCCATGGCGGATGGACACGTCAGCTCGTTAGGCGGTACACCCGGAAAGTGCGCCAGCGCCACTTCCATCGCCTCCCGGTAGCGCTCCAGCCGCACCAGCAGTTTCACCAGCAATTGCGCCGGCAGGGTGCCAACGCGGCTGGGGTCGCTGGACGCCACCTTCTGGCGAAAGTGATCCAGGTGACTCTCGATGTCCGTTCCCAACAACACCAGCGCATAGTGGTCGTAGTCGAGGTACACATCCTCGAAGGGCGGCTGGCCCTGGACGTGGAACTGTGGAGACAGACGCTTCCCGTACTCGCAGAAATCGTGAAAGAGGCGCAGCAGGCTGGCGTCGCTCACTTCGGGGCAATACTGCAGGATCGAAACCAGGTGCGAGGTATCCACGTAGGTGCTGTATTCGCCGAACAACCAGTCGCGGCCGGCGGCCAAATCCGCGATGCTCGTGGCGTCCGGCCTGGTTCCTTCCGCCTCCTCGATCGCCTTGCCGATGCGCTCTGCGATCTCGCCGTGAATGTCGCGCGCCAGGAGCCCGATGCATTTTTCGCGATCCTTCTCCACGGGAGACATGCCCAGTGCGCTCAGGGCCTGGCAGATGCCGTACTTCTTCAGGATCAAATCCAGGCCCTTGGCCGGATTGACGCCCTCCTGAAAGGCGATCTCGATGATCGGGTCGGTGTTGTCACCCGGTTCCACCCTTTCAATCGCGGCGGCCACAAGGGCGGAGTCGCCGGTGGCGCGCAGATACGGCCAGGCGTTCGCAATCTCGCCGTCCGCCAGAAACAGTTCGCCCACCTCGCGCGCAGCTTCCGTGACCGCCTGGCTATATGCGGCCTGCACCTCCGACGGAAGCGTCGATGGATCGCGCATCTGGAACACCGGCAGGCCGAGCTCGAAACGCTTGCTCATCAGGCGCGCTTCGAAGAGCGAACGGTAATCCCTGGCGCTGCGGTACCGGTCGATCAGAAAGTCGAAGGTGCCTGGAGGGCCCCCTGACTCCAGGAGTTGTTCGAGCGTTTCGAAGACATCCTCGGACATGATGGTCAATGATATCGTGGATGAGACTTACTCTGGACGACTATGCTTTCACGACGTCACTTCCTCGCCGCGCTGCCGGCGATGCCCGCCCTCAGCGCTTTCGCCGAATCCAAGCCTCTCAAGATCGCCGCGGTTGAGATCTGGCAGGTGCACGGTCACAGAGAGACTCTCCCCGGGGTCGACCAGCAGTACCAGGTGAACCCGTTGCACATCTACGACGAGCTCCGTCCGAGGCCGTATCGGGACGCCCCCAATCCCGCTCTCCGGAACTCCCCGACGACCGCGCTGTATCTGAAGATCAAGACCGACGGGGACGTGGAAGGCTTCTACGGACCGATCGACAAAGAGGTCGCCATCGTCGTCGAAGAACAACTGCGTCCCTTCCTGATGGGCAAGGACGCGCTGGCGCACGAAAAGCTGTGGGACCAACTGTACCGCTCGAACCGGCATTCCCGCCGCGGCTATTTCCTGATGGCCATCAGCGCGGTCGACAATACATTGTGGGATCTGCGGGGGCGATATTTCAAGGCGCCGGTGTACCGGTTGCTCGGCGGGCCTACGCGGTCGTCGGTCGAAGCCTACGCAAGCTGCCTCGGCTATTCCCTGGAGCCGGAGAAGGTGCAGGCGCGCGCGGTCCAAATCAGGAAGGAAGGCTTCCGGCACCAGAAGTGGTTCCTGGCATACGGGCCGGGCGATGGTTACGAAGGGCTGAAAAAGAACGTCGAGCTGGTTCGCATTCTGCGGGAAGCCGTGGGAGAAGAAACGGAGCTCATGTTCGACGTCTACAGCGGGTGGGATCTGACCTATGCGCTCGAATGGGCCAAGCAGGTGGAACGGTTCCGGCCCCGCTGGATCGAGGAAGCCACGCAGGCCGAGAAGATCGACAGCTTCGCCCAGCTTCGGAAAGGGACTTCCATCCCGGTGGCTTCGGGCGAGCACATTCAAGGGCGGTGGGAAGTTTACGATTACCTGAAAGACGGAGCGCTCAGCGTGGTGCAATGCGACCCGGAGTGGTGCGGCGGCACTACGGAGCTGCAAAAGATCTGCGCGCTGGCTTCGATCTTCGACGTCCCCGTGATCCCTCACGGACACAGCCTGCACGCGGCGCTGCATGTGATTGCGAGCCAGTCTCCGGCGGTTTGCCCATTGGCGGAGTACCTGATCATCAAGATGAAATCGTACTACCACTTCGAGAAGACTCCGCCCGTTTTGCAGAACGCACATTTCGCATTGCCCGATGCTCCCGGCTATGGGATCGAGCTGGACGAGACGAAGGTGGAATCCCGCGAGCTGATGCACTGGGGGTAGCACCTGCTTCTCGTGGCGCAAGCACTCGTGCTTGCCGCGTCGACACTCGTGTCGACGCCTGGCTCTTTCCCGCAGCGCACATCCTACCCGCCCAGCTTCTCCTTCACGCTCCTCACCTTGTCATCCATGCTCTGCACCCGGTCGATGCGCGTACCGAATCGCAGGCTCGACGAAACCCGCGGTACACCCATTGCATGCACCACTTCGTGGCAGCGCTTGATGGCCGCGAAGACCTCGTCCCACTCGCCCTCGATATTCGTGCCGTAGGCGTGCAGGTTCACTTTCAAGCCAGCCTCGGCGAAGATCCGCTCGCAGGCCGCGATCTCCCTGGAAACGGAAACACCGGCGCCGATCGGAATCAGGCACAGGTCCGCAATCACTTGCACGATTTCACCTCCAGGTCCATTGTCTCGCGGGCGCGTGCCGCCATCCCGCATAATGAAATCGTGCTAAGCAAATGCCTCCTCGAACTGCACCAACACGGGCTTCTCCTGAAGTCCGATTCCGTTCTGCCCAGCGTCACTACGTTCGTTGCGGGCGCGCCGGTACGAGGCTCCTGGTGGTCTCACCCGGCCAGCCACCAGATTTTCCAGACCCTGGAGCAGCTCTCGCATCACCCTGATGTCTTAGTCGTGAAGCTGGTTGCCGGCAAGGACACGCTGGTCGACCGGTGCTTGTGGCCGGCCATCTATGCGATCGCAACGGCCGGAGAGGACTGGCAATGGAAGGGCTTGACGAAGGACGCTCGCACGCTCTATACGGCATTGAGCGCAGCGGGGCAAGTGGAAGCCATGGGCGCCGTCGCCCGATCGCTCGAAGGACGCCTGCTGGCGCACGCCGAACAGTTCCACACTGCCGCCGGGCACCACTCCAAGCGGCTGGAATCCTGGGTCCGGTGGGCCCGCCGGGTTGGATTGGAAGAACCGGATTTGCCCATCCTGGAAGCCAAGCGCGCCATTGAGGGCATTTTCCCAGCAGCCAAGCTGCCGTGGAAACGGACCTCCGCGGTCTGAAGATACTCTTCGCGGGGCGGTATTATGATTGGAAAGTCCAAGAGGTGATATAAAGAAAGCACTTGCGTTTTCCGCGTGCCTCGCGGTGGTTTGGGTGGCGCTGGCAGCCGACGTCAAAGAAGTGAAAGTACCGTTCCAGCAGTACAAGCTGAAGAACGGCCTCACGGTCATCCTGTCGGAGGATCACACCGCGCCCACCTATTCCATCGCCGTCACTTACAACGTGGGCTCGCGCGATGAAAAGCGGGGGCGCACCGGATTCGCGCACCTCTTCGAGCACATGATGTTCCAAGGCTCCGAGAACGTGGCCAAAGGCGAGCACCCCGCACTCATCTCAACCAATGGCGGCTCGATGAACGGGACCACCGACGAGGACCGCACCCTCTACTTCGAGATACTTCCCGCCAACCAGATCGACCTGGGCTTGTTTCTGGAAGCGGACCGCATGCGGTCGCTGGCGGTGACCCAGTCCAACCTCGACAACCAGCGCAACGCGGTTCAGGAGGAGCGCCGGCTGCGCGTGGACAATCAACCCTATGGCAAGACCTTCGAAGCGGTCAACGAAGTGGCTTATGACAACTTCGCCTACAAGCATTCGGTGGTCGGGTCGATGGAGGACCTCAACGCCGCCAGCTTGCAGGACGTGCAGGATTTTTTCAAGCGCTATTACGCGCCGAACAACGCGGTGATCGCGATTGTTGGTGACTTCAAGAGCGACGAGTTGATGACGAAGGTCAAGAAGTACTTCGAAACGATCCCGGCCCAGCCGCCTCCACCCCAGCCCGACATGGCGGAGCCGGAACAGAAGGCCGAACGCCGGAAAACGCTGGAGGACGCGTTTGCGCAGCTTCCGCGGCTCGACATCGCCTACAAGATTGGTCCGGGCAATACGCCGGACTACTACGCGCTCCGTGTGATGAGCCAGATCCTGGGATCGGGACAGTCGTCGCGATTGTATCAGCGGCTCGTGAAGGAGCAGGAGATGGCCACGAGCGCCAGCGCTTTCGCCGCCCAGCAGCGCGGGCCGGGACTGGAACAGTTCTTCGTCATGGCGCGGCCGGGAAAGGACCTCGCGGCCATCGAGAAAGCGGTGTATGAAGAGATCGCCAAAATGCAGAACGAACCGGTCACTGATGAAGAACTCGAGAAGGTGCGCATGCAGGCGCGGCGCAGCCAGGTGGCCGGCGCCCAGAGCACGCTCAACCGGGCCATTGGGCTGGCCGACGATTTCGTGAATTTTGGCGATGCGAACCTGTTGAACGAACAGTATCGGAAGATGACGGCAGTCACCAAACAGGACGTGATGCGTGTGGCGAAGAAGTATCTCACGGAGAACAACCGTACCGTAATCGTCACGCTGCCGAAGAAGGCCGCCCCAGCGGGGCCGGGCGAGTAGCCAAGCCAAGGCAAGAAAGGAGACGACCATGCGAACAATGCCGATTTGCCTCATACCCGTTGGTCTTTGGATGGCCTGGGGACAGACCCCGCCGATGCCTATGGCGGGAAATGCCCCGCCTAAAAAGGAAGCCAAGGATGTTTTCAAGAATAAGGCGCCGGTCTCGCAGGAAGTACTGAGGGTCAAGCTTCCCAAGCCCGTGGAAGTGCATCTCGAGAATGGCCTGACCGTCCTGATCCTGGAAGATCACCGGCTGCCGCAGATTTCGATGTCTCTCGGCATGCGCGGCGCCGGAGGGCTGGATGAGCCGGCCAACCTGAAAGGCCTGGCAAGCGTAACCGCCACTATGTTGCGCGAGGGGACCGCGACCCGAACCAGCAAACAAATTGCGGACGAGGCCGACCGGCTGGCAGCCAGCGTCGGCGGGACTTCGGGCTTCGGAGTAACGGAAGCGAATTTTTCGATGTCCGGTCTGAGCGACAACTTCGATCGGTGGTTCGCGCTGGGAGTCGATGTTCTGCTCCATCCGTCGTTTCCTGCTGACGAGTGGAACAAGCTGAAGCAGCGCCAATTGGTGAGCTTGCGGCAACAGCGAACTTCGGCCGCCTTCCTGGCGAACGAGCGATTCAGCAAAGCCGTGTTCGGGAGCCATCCCGCGTCGCTGATATCTGCCACCGCGGAGTCTCTGGAGGCCATCACGCCCGAGGCCATGAAGAAATGGCACGACGAACGCTACGTACCTCAAAATGGCGTGCTGGGAGTGGTGGGCGACGTGACGCCCGCGCAGCTTTTGCCCAAGCTGAAGGAAGCGTTTGCATCCTGGAAGAAGACTGACTTGCACCCGCAGACGCCTGCCAAGCCAACCCTCACAGAGGAGGTGCGGGTCCTGTTGGTGAACCGGCCCAGTTCGGTGCAGACCAACCTGGTCATGGGAAACATTGCCATCGACAGGCGCAGTCCCGACTACGTGGCCTTCACCGTGATGCACGAGGTGTTGGGCGCGGGAAGTACGGCGCGGCTGTTTAACAACCTGCGGGAAGACAAGGGCTACACCTACGGTGCATATAGCGGTTTCACGGCGGGCTCTTATCCGGGCGCCTGGCGGGCGAATTCAGAGGTGCGGACGGAGGTGACCGAGGGCGCCATGAAGGAGTTCTTCAACGAGTTCAAGCGTATCCGCGACGAAAAGCCGCCGGTCTCCGAACTGGAAGAGAAGAAGCGCTCGGTAGTAGCGCGGTTTGCGCTTTCGATCGAGAGCCCGCAGCAGTTGTTGAACTACGCGATCCAGCGCAAGTTTTACGACCTGCCCGAGAACTATTGGGACACTTACCCCGCCCAGATCTCGGCGGTGACTCCCGAAGATGTCCAGCGTGTGGCGCGCAAGTATCTGAGCCTCGACAATATTCAGATCGTCGCGGTGGGTGACGCCACGAAGATCAAGAGCGTGATGGAGACGTACGGCAAAATCACGGTGTACGATGCGGACGGCAAGGTAGTGCCGTAGCCAGCAACCAGCCCGGTGGGACAGACGATCGGTTTTCGTCGTCTGTCAGCCGGCCAGCACAGGCAGGAATGCCTGGCAGAATGCCCCTGCCCCTAACTCAGTACCCTCTTCACCATCTCGATCAGTCTGTCCGGCGTGAAGGGCTTCTGCAGAAAGGCGACCGAGTTGTCCAGCACACCGGTTTCGCTCATAATGCGGTCGGTGTAGCCGGACATGAACATCACCTTCATGCGGGGCTGTAAAGCGGCCAGTTGGGCGGCCAACTCCTTGCCATTCATCCCAGGCATGATGATGTCGCTCACCAACAGGCGGATCGGCCTGTCATGTCGCCCGGCAACCGAAAGCGCCTCCCCTCCGTCGGCCGCCTCCAGGACCTCGTAGCCCAGTCCACGCAGGATCGTACAGGTAAGACCCCGTACATCCTCCTGGTCCTCCACCACCAGCACTGCACCCAAAGCTTGGGGCGACTCCCAACGAAGTCCGGCTGGTGTTTCCGGCTTGGCCGGACCGGCCATGTGCGGCAGATAGACGCTGAAGACGGACCCTCGTCCGGGCTCGCTGGCTACGGAAATGTGCCCACCGCTCTGCGTGACAATGCCGAAAACCGTGGAGAGGCCCAGCCCCGTGCCTTGGCTCATATGCTTGGTGGTGAAGAAGGGCTCGAACACGTGCTGCCTGGTGCGCGCGTCCATCCCCACCCCGGTATCCCCGATGCGGAGTAGAACATAGGGCCTGGCCCCCGCCGCTCCAGGGTCTTCCTCAAGACCGGGTCCAAGCTCCACATTCCTCGTCTCGATGGTGAGGGTGCCGCCATCCGGCATGGCCTCCCTGCCGTTGCCCACCAGGTTCATCAGCACCTGGTGGATTTGCCCGCGATCGCCCCGGATGGTTCCCGCCTCCGGGTCCAGCGAAATTACCAATCGAATATCCTCGCCGATCAGTCGCTTCAGTATTCCCTCGGACTCCTGAATCAGCCCGTTCAGATTCAACGGCCGCAATTGCGCCACCTGCTTGCGGCTAAAAGCCAGCAGTTGCTGGGTCAGCTCCGCGCCCCGGTTGCCGGCGTTGCGGATCTCCGCCAGGCCGTGACGCAATGGATTCCCGGCGTCCAGCCCCTGGAGCATTAAGTCGCTGTAACCGTTGATCACCGTGAGCAGGTTGTTGAAGTCGTGTGCGATCCCTCCCGCCAGACGGCCCAGGCTCTCCAGCTTTTGTGACTGGAGCACCTGCTCCTCCAGGCGCTTCCGGTCGGTAACATCGAAAAAGGAGACGATTGCCCGGGACCAATCGTGATTGGGCGTCTCCACCAGCGACACGATCATGTTGACGGAGCGTTCATCGCCCCTCAGCGTGCGGGTCTGAAACTCGGCCTTGAACAACGAGTTGGTTTCGGCGAGAACGGCCATCTCCTCGCAGAAGTTTTCATAGGCGGCATCGTCGAAGATCTGAGTGAGATCGCCGAGCAGTTCCTCCTTGTCGCGGGCGCCGTAGAAGTCGCGCGCCGCGCGATTGACGTCGAGCACGCGGATGCGCCCCAAGCATTCCATCAGGGCGTCCCGGTGTTCCGAAAAATATCCTCGCAGATCGGTCACGCCCTGATTCGCCAGTCCATCGAGGTAAATCTTCACGCGTGAGAAGTCCTCCTCCCACATGGGGAACGGAGAGTCCTCGAACAACGTGCGATAGCGTTCCTCGTTGACGCGCAGGCTCTGTTCCGATTGCCGCAGCATCTCTTCCGCCATGCGGCGGTCGGTGATGTCGCGTTCCCTGCCCTGTACCCCAACCTGCCGGCCGGCATCGTCCACAATGGGTCCCCACGATGCGGCCACCCACTTCAGCCGTTCGTCCCTGGTGACCAGCCGGTATTCCTCCTCATAGAAGGACTTTCCCTCAAACAACCGATCCCACTGGCCCAGCATGCGCTCGCGGTCCTCGGGGTGCACCCAGCAGATGAATTGACGTCTTTCGAGCTCCGCAACGGAGTAGCCGGTTAATGTTTCGGCTGCCTGATTGGCGAAGGTCAGGCGGCGGTCCATGTCGTAGGCCAGCACCATTTCCGTCAGGTTCTTGGCCATCAGCCGGAATCTGTATTCGTTATGCCGCGCTTCCGCAAGACTGGCTTGGGGGACGCTCTTCCGCGCGATGTATTGGACCGTGAGGGGCCCGTCCCCCTCCTGCAGAATACTCGCCTCCAGCAGGATTGGCTGGTGCGAGCCATCGCGGGTCAGGAATTCCGCTTCGGACAGGAAGTGGCGATCGCCGGTCAGGGCCTGTTGCAGCAGGTTCATCACCGGCTCGCGGGATTCGGGAGCCAGCAACTGCCGGAAGTTCATGCGAAGCAATTCCTGCCGGCCGAAGCCGCTGAGGCGCTCACCCGCGGCATTCGTCGCGACCAGGTTGCCGGCGGTGTCCTGGACGTAGACGGCGTCGGGATGGCTGTCCAACAGCAGGCGGTACTGGTGCTGCCAAAGTTCGGCGCGGCGCTCCGATTCCCGCATGCGTTGATAGAGGTCCGATTGCATCCGTGTATCGAGTTGCCAGCGCCCGGTTGGACTGTACGTTTTACATCCTATTCTAGCCTGCCGCAGCCTAATCCACACGCAGTGGGGCAGCCAATCGCAGCCAATCCTGGCTGCAGCCGCCTGTCAGGCGGCTTTTCCCGCCGCTCGCCTGCCCATCTATTTCGTGGACACTGTACCAGCGGTTGCGGACAAACAGCCCGCGAGTTCGCGAGTTCGCGCGAATACATTGACGAGTACTCTTGGTACCGTCAGCAGGCCGGAAATCGACATACCGCACGGCGGCCAAGCTACACTCGTAGTATCCTCGTGAATAACCGGAAGGTCGTTATCATCGGCGGTGGCATCGTTGGATTGGCTACCGCATACCGCATGGGCGAGCGGTTTCCCGGCGCCCGTATCACCGTTCTCGAAAAGGAGAGCGCCGTCGGCCGGCACCAGACCGGACACAACAGCGGCGTGCTGCATTGCGGGCTCTATTATAAGCCGGGGTCGGTGAAGGCCAAGCTCGCGGTGTCCGGGATCCGTCAGATGGTCGCATTCTGCCAGGAGCATGCCATACCGCACGAGATCTGCGGAAAGCTCGTAGTGGCGGCTGACCAAAGCGAGGTTCCCCGGTTGCGCGGTCTTCAAGAGCGCGGTGCTGCCAACGGGTTGGAGGGCCTCCGCTGGCTCGAGCGCGAGGAGATGCGCGAGATCGAACCGCACGTGGGTGGTGTAGCGGCGTTGCGCGTGCCGCAGGAAGGCATTGTGGATTACGCCAGGGTGTGCGCGGCGCTGGTCGAAAAGCTCACCGGGCGGGGTGCGCAGGTGGCGACCGGAGCCCGCGTGGAGCGGTTGCAGCCCGCCGGCGCGGGTTGGGTGGCGGAAACGGCCAGCGGCGAATTCCAGGCCGATTTCATCATCAATTGTGCCGGCCTCCACTGCGACCGCGTCGCCCAACTGGCGGGAGAGCGCCGCGAAGTGCGCATTCTGCCGTTCCGCGGCGAGTACTACCAAATCCGCCCCGAACGCCAACAGCTTGTCCGGCACCTGATCTACCCGACGCCGGATCCGCGCTTCCCCTTCCTCGGCGTGCACTTCACGCGCCTGATTCACGGCGGAATCGAAGCCGGCCCGAACGCCGTGCTGGCGTTCGCCCGGGAAGGTTATCGCAAGACCGACTTCAACGCGCGCGACCTGTTTGACGCGCTGGCGTACCGCGGCTTCTGGCGCTTTCTGCAACGGTATCCCTCGATGTGCTGGTACGAGCTGCGGCGTTCGTTCAGCCGCGAACTGTTCTGCCGGTCGTTGCAGCGGCTGGTCCCCGACATTCAGCCCGACGACCTGGCGACCGGCGGCTCCGGCGTGCGGGCACAGGCCATCGCACCCGAAGGCGACCTGGTGCAGGACTTCCGCTTCATCGCGCGGCCGAACGCCCTGCATGTGCTCAACGCCCCCAGCCCCGCCGCCACCGCATCGCTGGCTATCGGCGCGGAAATCGCGGCGATGGCGGAGCAGGCGGCAGGTGGGGCATGATGGCGCAGATAGACGCCATGCCGGGTTCGAGGCTGCGAGGACCCCACCCGCGCCGAGGGCCTGAACGCTTGCAGCTATACTGAGCGCATGGCACAGTCTACGATTGCCGCAAAGATCGACGACGTCGAGCGTTCCTACCGGATGCCAGAGGGGGACAAGATCAAGGCATACCTGGCCGCCCACCGGGAAACTGCAGATATCCTTCTGGAAGCGCGTCCTCACATCGAGTTGCAGTTCGGGTGTAGCACCGTGGTGGAGTTGCGCATCCCGCGCGATTACGAAGGTGATCCTCAGGGGGAACTACTGGCGATGATACAGTCTCACCAGGATGCTGATGCTGCACTCGACAGGTTTGACAGACTTTGGGATGAGTGGTGGGGTGAGGCGTCCGGTCACAGTGAATCTTGGCCCCTCTACATCGGAGTCGAATACGCCGGGGAACCTGTGCAGTGACTTTCAGATGGGAAGAGTATCTCGTCCTTGCTAAGGAACTCTCCCGACAAGGTGGCGAAGCGGCGACAAGATCGGCGATCAGTCGAGCCTATTAGCCGCCTATCAGACTGCACGGCGGCACAAAGGATCCAAGAGCGCAATGGCAACTCAGAGCGGCTCACACGGGGCCGTTTGGAGGGCGCTGAAGGAAAGCGGACGGCGGGCGAGTGTGCCTGCAACTCTCAGCGGTGCGAGGGTCAGAATTCGAGGTTGGCTCGAAGTTCGATACGGCGAGCTGTGGTGATCAAGCTGGTGCTTTGCCCGAAGGAAAGGCTCGTCGCACCGATATTGCCCAAGCTGAACGCCGGGTGATTGAAGACATTCAGGAACTGCCCTTGAATCGTCATGCGGATCGACTCACGGATGGGAATGCTCTTGTTCACCGACAGGTCGGCGTTGAACCAGTGAGGTCCGTAAATGTATTGGTTGGCCGCCAACACTCCGGGGGTCACATTAGGGGTGTAATAACTGGACGAGACTCCGCCGTTGGGGGCGATGAGACTCGGGTTGATGGTCTGCACCCAGGGATTTCCGGTGCGCGCAACCGCCACCGCGTTTTGTATCGTTTGCGCGGTAACGCCGGGCGCGAAGACAACTCCGCTGTTGGCTTGCGAATTCAGAGTGGCATAACCGCCGCTAAACTGCGCCGGCGGTCCGCTTTGCAGAACGACGATGGTCCCGAGGGTCCAGCCGCCGGCCACTTCATCAGCCAGCTTGTTGCCATTCAAAAACCGCTTGCCCTTGCCGAAGGGCAGGTCGTAGGTCCCGCTGGCATGGATGATGTGGCGGATATCGTAGGGGCTCGGCCGATAACTCAGCCGGAAGTTCCGATCGGTGATGTATCCGGCGCCGCCGACGTTGGCCTGATAGCCGTTTACGTTTCCGAGCACCAGCGAGTGAGACAACGTGTAATTCAAGTTGAACTGCATACCGCACCACTGCCTCTGGCGAAGCTCCACCTGGAGCGAGTGGTAATTGGAGTGACTGACCGCGTCGAGATAGTTCACTGAGTTCCCTGTGGAGAACGGATTGGCTTCCCAGAAATTGATCGGATAACTGGTACCCGCTCCGCCCAGGCCCAACTGCGTACACGGGGCGAGCTTTGCCCCGAACATGTTGCAGATATAGCTCTGGGTGCTGGCCAGCGTATTGGCGACCGTCCCCACCGCCCCCGTCCCACCGCTGGCGGCGGATCTCAATTGGGTGACGAATTGGTTGTACAGCGGGCCGCTGGTCGTACCGAACGCCGCGGCAAAGATGGGGAGCGGCACCTGTCCGGCCAGTCCCTGATTGGCAAACGAGTTGCCTTTCCCGGCGGCCTGGCTGATGGCCAGATTGTTCTGGGCGTTCTTGAACTCGGTGAGGAAACCGTTCTCGATGATATTCACCTCGTTCAGGTTGTAGCTCATCCATCCGTGCATGCCAAGATTGCCGACATAGCGAACCTCCAGGGCTGTGCCGGCTCCCAATTGCCGCTCAATGCCGAAGTTCCATTGCTCCACATAAGGCTGGCGGATATTGGGATTCATGGCAAAGAACGAGGAGTTAAACGACAGCGTTGACTCCGGCAGATTGGGCGCCCAGGTAGTCGGGAAAAGGGCGTACTGCGGCAGTGGCTGGCCGAGCGACAACGAGCCGGGCTTGTAGGTACCAATAGCCCCGGTGGTATCGGGAACCGCCTGGCCCTGCTGGAAGAAGAAGGAGCCTTGATTGGAGGCGTAAGCCCAGAAATTCTGCGCGCCTTCCTGGTACATCCTCTTCGACCATCCGGTGCGGAACACAGTCTTGCCGTCCGGGAGAATCTTCCCCAGGAACCCGCCGAACTTGGGGCTCCAGGCGAGCGCGGCGGCCGGTTGCAGATTGATCCACTGCGTGTTGTACGCATGCACATGCGAGTTGAACGTGGGATTCTGGATGCCGCCGAGGTTGCCAGGCTGGAAGATGGCTCCCACGGGAGTGGGACCCCAAAGGTTCGCGGGAGTCGCGTTGGCGTAAGCTCCGTTCAGGTCATGGTCGTCGCCCACCATGTCGTTGCGAAGCCCATAATTCAGGGTGATTTCAGGGTGAGATTGGGCTTGATGCGCCAGCGATCCTGTGCGAAAATATTCCCCGACTGTTGAACCTCGTCCAGGTTGTAGGCGCCGAATGGCTTGTATGTTCCGGTCTTGGTATCCAGCGGACGCCCGCCCCCGGCGATGTATACGCGATCCACCTGTCCCACCAGCGTGGCATACAGGTTTGCGGCGTTGCCCTGTTGCGTCGTGTTCAGACCGGCGGCGGCCAGTGCGCTGATCAGGGGATTATAGGTCGGTTCGTTCTGGTTGAAACCGAGGTAGATGGCCGGATACCCGCCGGGACCGTTCCAGTAGTGATCCTGCTCATGGTAATAGCCTCCTCCGGCAACGATAGATGCCAAAGGGCAGGTTCGGAAACGTGTACGTGCCGGAGGCCGGTGTGATAGCCCTGCGCACGTTATTGGTGGAGACGTCCTTGATCTCCAACTGAGCATCCGGCACGGACGCTCCAGTCGGATCCAAAACAGTGACAGTCACTGTTCCTGAGGTGGTTGTCTGTCCCGATGCTACGAAAGCACCGGGACTCAAAAGAACCAAACCGATTCCCAAGGCCGCGGTCATGAGAAGCTTAAAGTAGTTCTGCATGTATCCCTTTCGCATTTCAAACCCCCGGCGACGGATGGTCCGCGCCTACATCTTCGCCATCGATGGTTGGGATGTAGTGTAAGCGCTCACAGGCAGCGTGTCAAGCCCCGCTTGTCCTGCCCTTGGCCCTTTCCGGCCGGCAGGTGATAGTCCAACTCCGCTCAAGAATCGGTACAATGAGGGGCATCTCCATGAACCTGGAACAAGTCGCCCGCCGGGCAAGAGTTTCTACCGCTACCGTCTCCCGTGTGCTGAATAATGCAAGCGTAGTCAAGAGTTCGACCCGGGCACGTGTGGTCAAGGCCATCGAGGAACTGAAGTATCATCCCAACCTCCACGCTCGCAGCCTGGCGGGAGGTAAGAGCCGCACCATCGGTGTCATCGCTTCCAATATGGAGAATCCGTTTTTCTTCGATATCTACAAGACCATCGAGTCTGACGCGCATGACCGCGGCTACGAAGTGGTAATGGCCAACACCGATTACCGCTCCGAACAACTCGTCTCCAGCATCCGGCTGATGATCGGGCGGCGCGTCGCGGGTCTGGCTGCCATCGTCTCCGAAATGGCGCCTGAGCTGATCGAGGAACTGGCGGAGAGCCGGATTCCAGTGGTCTTCTACGATGTGGGCACGCCGCGCAGGAACATCACCAATATCCGGGTCAACTATCGGCGCGGCATCGAAAAGGTAGTCGACTACCTGCACAGCCTGGGTCACCGGCGCCTTGGCTTCGTGGGGCACCACGCGATCCTTGGACCCATCAACGAACGCATGAAGGCCGTCATGGATGCCGTCGCCCGCATCCCCTCGCTGGAAGTGCGGACCGCGGCCGACGCCGACACGCTCGAAGGAGGCCGGCAGGCCGCGCGATCGTTGCTCGCCACCGACTTCGCGCCCACCGCCATCGTATGCGTGAATGACGTTACCGCGGTCGGAGCGCTCTATGAACTGCGCGAGCGCGGAATCCGCGTCCCCCAGGACGTGTCTGTGACCGGGTTCGACAACATCAAGCTTTCCGAGTTCTGCTACCCGGCGCTGACTACCGTGCACATCCCACGCGAGCGGGTCGGTCACATCATTTGCGACTGCCTGTTGCCGAGATCGGGCAAGCCCGCCGTCATCGATTCCGAAATCGTGATCGATCCGGAGTTCGTAGTGCGCGACTCCACCGGCCCCGTGAGTCCCAGTGGCGCAGGTCACCGGCCCGGCCAGCCCGACGCCGTCCACCCTGCCGCACAATCACAGTTGTTATCCTGATATCTAACTCTGCAAACGTCATCAAAGCATGCGAAGTCGCGAGGTGTCCGCATGAAGAATATCTGGTCGCGGGCCGCGAGAGCGGGCTCCCGCCTTCCGGCTGCCCTGCTGATCCTGGTGTTCCCGGGCCTGGCACAGCAACCCGGGCCGGCACAGCCCGTGGAGATCCGCGTCGATGCGCGCGTGACCGAGGGGCCCTTCCGGCCGCTCTACGCCTGGTTCGGCTACGACGAGCCGAATTACACTTACACTACCAACGGCAAGAAGTTGATCGGCGAACTGGCCGCCCTAAGCCCGGTGCGCGTCGAGATCCGAACCCATCACCTGCTCGTGACCGGCGATGGCACCGCCGCACTGAAGTGGGGCTCGACCAACGCATACACCGAGGATGCCGGCGGCCAACCGGTCTACGACTGGACCATCGTCGACCGAATCTTCGACACCTATGAACAGGCCAACGCCCGGCCTTTCGTCGAGATCGGGTTCATGCCCGAAGCGCTCTCCTCGAACCCCCAACCGTACACGCTGCACTGGCCCAAAGCGGACGGAAAAGGTTGGTCGTACCCGCCCAAAGACTACGGCAAGTGGGCGGAACTGGTGCGCCGCCTGGTTCTGCATTCGGTGGAGCGGTATGGAAAGGCCGAGGTAGAATCGTGGTCGTGGGAGCTGTGGAACGAACCCGACATCTCGTATTGGCGTGGCACGCCGGAGGAGTACAACCGCCTGTACGACTTCACGGCCGACGCCGTCAAACGCGCGCTGCCCACGGCCCGCGTGGGCGGTCCGGCCACCACCGGGCCCAGCGCCCAAAAGGCGGGCGACTACCTCAAACAGTTCCTGGAACACTGCGCGCGCGGTTCCAATGCCGTAACCGGCAAGCGCGGGACGCCGCTCGATTTCATCAGCTATCACGCCAAGGGTTCGCCCAACGTGGTGGAAGGCCACGTCCGCATGGGACTGCGTAAGGAGATGGCCGACGTGGCGCGCGGCCTCGAGATTGTCAACCAGTTTCCCGAATTTCGCGCCCTGCCCATCGTGCTCAGCGAAGCCGACCCGGAGGGTTGCGCCGCCTGCTCGGCGCGCCAGTATCCGCAGAATCTCTACCGCAACGGAACCATGTACCCGAGCTACACCGCCGCTGCCCTGGGTAGCATCATCAAGCTGGCCGACCGCTACAAGTCCAATGTCGCCGGGATGCTGACCTGGGCCTTCGAATTCGAAGATCAACCGTATTTCGACGGCTTCCGCACGCTGGCCACCAACGGGATCGACAAGCCCGTCCTGAACCTGTTTCGCATGACGGGTCTGATGCACGGCGACCGCGTGAAGGTGGAGAGCGGCGGCGCTGCCGGGTTGGACGCGATTCTCGAGTCGGGTGTACGCGGCG
The DNA here is from genome assembly GCA_020073365.1 of Terriglobia bacterium. Classification (GTDB taxonomy): domain Bacteria; phylum Acidobacteriota; class Terriglobia; order Bryobacterales; family Bryobacteraceae; genus JAIQFL01. Next base: position 17,046 of record JAIQFL010000094.1, read on the forward strand.
CTCCGGATATCGATGGTCTCGCTACCCGCGCCTCGGGCGAGATGGCGGTGCTGGTCTGGAACTATCACGACGACGAGCTGCCGGCCGGCCCGGCGCCGATTCACCTGGCGCTCTCGGGAATTCCAAATGCGGCGGGGCGGGTGCGCGTCGAGCACTTCCGGATTGACGACGGCCACAGCAACGCCTACACTGCCTGGAAGCAGATGGGCTCCCCGGCGCAGCCTTCGCCGGAGCAATACGCCCGCCTGGAATCGGCAGGCCAGTTGCAGTTGCTGCAATCCCCCGAGTGGCGTTCGCCCAAAGACGGGAGACTCGAACTGGCATTCCCGCTCCCCCGCCACGCCGTTTCGCTCGTGCGAGTGAGTTGGCAGTAGGGCCCGCTCGACCGGCCCCGCCGCAAAAACCGAGGCTTGCGGAAAAGTTCCAATAACCCATCCCGCTTCAACCTGCACCCCTCAAAAACCGGGGAGCAGGCGTTAAGATAAGGGCGGCCAGGGGACGATCCGATGTTGCTGCCCGACGGCGCATCGTGAGCTTTCCTCGCGGGATCTACTCTCGAGAGCTTTACACTGGTACGAGAAGGGTGTCAGAAGGCCAGGTAGCGACCCACAGCTCTACGCTGGGCGACCAAGGCAGGATCTATCGGTGAACATGGCGCGGAGACTCCGATCCTGCGGGCCCATGGCTACCTCATGAAATCAAGCCGCTTCGCAGGGCTTTCAGCACCGCTTCGGATTTGGAGTGCACGTGCAACTGTTCGTAGATGTTCCGAATGTGGAAGCGCACGGTATGGAGGCTGAGCGAGAGCTGATCGGCGCAGGTCTTATAGTTGTGGCCGTCCGCCAGCAGTTTCAGAATCTGAAACTCGCGCGGCGTAAGCTGGCTTTCGCGATTTCTGGGGGGCGCCACTTTCTGGAACATCAGCACGATTTTGCGCGCGATTTCCGGAGACATTGGAGCGCCTCCGTCGCGCATCTCGCGAATAGCCGCCAGCAACTTATCCCGCGGAATTCCTTTCAGAAGGTAGCCGCAGGCGCCGGCGCAGATGGCTTCGAATACGTGGTCGTCGTCGCCATAGACCGTGAGCATCAGGATCTGAATTCGCGGAAGCCGCGAGCGAACCAGTCTCACGCCTTCGATACCCGACATACCCGGCAACTCGATATCCATCAGCAGGACGTGCGGAGGGTTCACATCCAAGCTGTCCAGCGCCTGTTCCATGCTGGCGAACCGCCCCGTAACCTCGAACCCGGGTGTATTGCTGATGAGGATCGCCAATCCTTCCCGGGTCGCCTGCTGGTCCTCGACAATGGCTACCTTGATGTTCGGCATCGCTGGGGGTATCCGGTTCAGTCTAGTGGTCAGGTTGGTTCTCTACAACCCGCATGGATATGCGGGCTTGGACTGGTGCCTAACCGAGCGGCAGCGACAGCGTCAACCGGGCGCCCTGGCCGGGACTGGATTCGACCATTAGTTCTCCCCCTGATTCTGCCGCCCGCCGCCGCAGATTGCGCAACCCCATACCGCTATGCGGGCCCGCTGGGTCGAACCCGCGGCCGTCGTCCCGCACCTCCAGGACCAGCCTCCGATTCTCCAACTTCAACCGGACCGCGACCTCCGATGCATCGGCGTGCCTGACAATGTTGGTCAGAGCCTCCTTCGTAATCAGCAGGACGTGGCGTGCGCGATCCGGCGCGAGTGGCAGGCCGGCAGCAGCGCCTCCTTCGGGCCCCTCAAAAATCACCCGCCTCCCGTTGGATTCCATCAACGAGAATACGCTCTGCCGGACGCGCCCGATCAGATCCGTCAGATTGCCGTGTTGCGGGTCCACCGACCATACAATATCCGACATCGCCTCCCGTAACTGTCGCGCCCGATCTCCGGCCCGGCGAATCAGATCGCCGCCGGCCGGGACAGGCTGCACCTCGGCCACGTCGGTGAGAATCGCAATCTCCGCCAGCCCTGAACCGATATCGTCATGCAGATCGGAAGCCAGCCGCGTGCGGATCCGTTCCAGGTGGAGGAGTTGCCTTACGCGGTAGCGGTGTCCCGCGTACAGCGTGGCGGCCAGGCCGCACGCCATCAGCATCACGAACCAGGCCTGCCGCCAGACCGGCGGCAGGATGATGAAACTGACGCTCGCGTGTTGTGCGCTCTCCAGACCTTCGCCATTGACGGCCTTCACCACGAAGCGGTAGGTGCCGGGTGAGAGGCTGGAATAATGGACCGTTCGCTGGCCGGCGGGAAGGTTCCAATCGTGGTCGGCCCCTTCCAGACGATATTGGTACCGCAGCACCTCGCCAGACGCGAAATGCAGGCTCGAGAATTCAATCTGCAGGTTATTCTGCGCGGATCTCAGTTTGAGGTCCGAGATGGTGCTCTCGCCCAGCACCGAAATTGAAGAGGGGTTCCCCGCAATTCGCAGACTGCGGATCAGCGGCGGCTGCGGTCGAGCGGGCGGGTCCGGCTCCGGCACATAACGCGACAGACCCGTTAGCCCTGCAAACCATAGTGCGCCGGTGCGGTCGCGGTGAGAATAAATCACGCGCACCGCAGGAAGGCCATCCGCCGCCGTAAAGTGCCGGACGCTGCCGCTGTCGGGATCCAGCCGGTCCACGCCGCGGCCTCCACCCAGGTAAATGCGTCCCGCGGCGTCTTCCACGATGGTGAAGACCTGATTGCTGGAGAGCCCCTGCTCGATTGTGTACGAACGGAACGACGGACGCCCGGCGGTGACGTCATCGATGCGCGCCACTCCGCCCTGGCTGGAACCGATCCACAGCCGACCGGCGTGGTCGCGGTAAATCGTGTGGATCTGTCCCTTGGGAACGCCGTCCCCTTCGCTGTAATACTCAAAGCGCCCGCCGCGAAAGCGCGCCACACCCGTAGGATGGAATCCCAACCATATCTGGCCCGCACGATCTTCCGTCAAGGCTTGCGGCGTACCCAATGCCGGGGGTTGCTCCTGCACATAACGCAGCCCGTCGGAGGCTGAAAAGGCTTGAAGTTTGCCGGTCGATCGCCGCCACAGCGCAAGCCCTCTCCAGACTCCGATCCAGACGTCGCCGCGCGAATCCTCGAATAACCGGAGAACGTATTGATCTGGCAATCCGTCGTGTGAGGTGTAAATCCCTTTGGGGCGGGCCTGCGCGAGATCGATAATCCGCGCCGGCGGCGCGAAGCGAAGCACCCCGTTGTACGTCGGAATCCACCAATCGCCCTCGCGATCCTGAAAGCTGATTTGGGCGTCGCCCCAGGCGTAACGAAACCCGGACGGCAGGTGGGGCGAGACGGCCGTGAAACGCCGGCCGTCAAATTCGTGGATCGTTGAGACCTCGCGAACGTTTGCAATGGGACAGAAACGGCCGCTCCGGTCTTCCGTCAGGGCTTGGAATCGCAGCGACTTCAGTCCGTCGGCGGTCGAGTAGGTTGTAAAACCGTGGCGCGTAACCTTAAGAGCTCCAGGCCCCGCAACCCATAGATTATGGTCCGCGTCCTCTTCGGGCGAACCCAGGAAATCTCCGCCCAATGCCTGGGCTACACGCTGAAGCGCGTCGCGTTCGGGAGCCTCCGGATTGAACTCGTACAGTCCCTGGCTGGAAACCCAGAGCTTCCCGTCGCTGCTTTCGAATAAAGCAGTCGGGTTGGGGATCATGGGGTAGATGTGCGCGATAAAATCGGCCGCGATCTTGGGATGCGGATCGATGCGCAATACGCCGTGCGGGTTGAGGGCCCAGAGACGGCCCTGGTGATCCGGCAGGACGTCCAGAAAAGCGTCGTCTTCCGGGACACCATCCCCGAATCGCGTGACGCGCGCATCTCGCCAGATGGCATACAGACCGTCGCTGGCGGCCGCCCATAGGTTGCCATCACCATCTTCCCGGAGTGCGAAAATGCGCTGGGCGTCCCCCCTCGGCGACGGCAGCCGCACCCGTTCCGCCGAGATTCTCCCGTCGTCCCGGCGAAGCCGCCACAATCCTCCTTCGGTTCCGAACCAGATGGACCTGTCCCGACGTTCGATCAGCACGTTGACCTGTTCGGCGAACGGGCCCGGTGTCACAGGGTAAGGTGTAAACTGCCGCTCCGGCGCTGCTTTGGGATCGAAGCGGCACAGGCCGCGATACGTCGCCAGCCAATACTCGCCCGAGAGCGTCTCGAGAATATCCTCGACGGAGCGGTTCGGCAGCCCATCGTTTACGGTGTAATTCGTGAATTGGTAACCGTCGAAAATGGAGAGTCCTTCCGCCGTGCCGAACCACAGATAGCCGCGCGAATCGCGCCGGATGCGGCGGACGTCATCGCGCACCAGGCCGTCCTGCGTGGTGTAGATGCGGGAGGGCATCTCGGCAGCCAATAGCGGCGCGATGCCACAGACCCATACACATACGGCCAGAGGTCCCCAGAAACTGCGAAACAGGGCCTGCATACTGAATTCCTTACGGCACCCGCGCCCCCGCATAAATATGCGGGTTGATGCCGTCTTCGTGCACACATATTCTGCCATATGTGAGGGGGCGGGGCACGGCCCCCGATTCCCAGTACGGGAATCAGGCGAGGATGAATGCGCAATCGATTTCGGCCATTACCGGTTCCCACTCGAAACTCCGCCTGTAACAGCAAAACAAAAGGAGGGATGGAAAATGAAAGACAAGTTGAAAAGCATGTCCTTACACCACAAGGAGGGAAACGATGCTGCACAATCTTCGTAAAAGAATTTCCAGACGAGCGGCTGCGGTTGCGGCGGCGGCTCTGATCTCAGGAGCCGCCACAGGCGCGGCTTCCGCCGCCGAATGGACCGGCACGGTGGGCGCCCAGGCGTCGGATTTGACGCACACGGCCTTGGCCTTCCTGCCGAATGAGTTCTGGATCCACGCCGGCGACACCATCCGGTTCCACTTTGTCACGGCCGAACTCCATACGGTCTCCTTCTTGAAACCTGGCCAGACGCGTCCGCCGGCTTTCTCGAACTTCGGCATCAATGGCGGCGTTTTTATCGGGTGTCCAGGCACGAACCCCGATGGATCCAGCGTCACTAACGCGGCCTGCGTGACCTCCGATATCGGGGTAGCCGGGCGGAGCTATAGCGTGAGTTTTCCGAACGCGGGCAATTTCAAGCTGGTCTGCCTGGTGCATGTCCGGATGACGGGCGCGATTCACGTTCTCCCCCCCTCCGAGACGCTTCCGCACGATCAGGCCTTTTACGATCGCGAGGCGGGCGCCGAGCGGACCGGGCTGCTCTCGGAGGCCAACGCGCTGAATGCGGATGGAAACGCCGAGACCGTGGAGACCTCGCCGAATGCGGTCACGGCCGGCCTCGCGGTTATCCGCTCGAACGGGGGCGGCTCACAGACCGTCGCGCTCATGCGGTTCTTCGGCGAGAAGACGTTCGTCCGCGTCGGCGACACGGTCGAATGGACCAATAGGGCCACGCCGGTCGCCCACACGGTTACGTTCGGGACAGAGCCTTTCAACGATATGCCTCCATCTCCCGGAGTCACTTTGGATGAGGACGGCGCCCGGCACGCAGTGCTCAGCTCACCGAATGAAAGCGTGAACTCAGGCTTTATCGGCGTGCTGGGCCAGGAAACGATCGGCGCCCCGGAAGCGCCTCTGGACATCACCCGATTCCGAGTAACCTTTACCGCGCCGGGAGTCTTCAACTACGTCTGCGCGCTTCACGACGACCTCGGGATGAAAGGGACAGTGATTGTTCGGCCATAGGGAATCTAAAATGAAGCCGCGTCTCTTGTATTTGTGCTTGTTTTTCGCTGCCCTTTTTGGGGGTAACCACGCGTCTATCGTATCGGGACAACAAGGGAGACTCGACTCGCCTCACGCGGCTCGCCAAGAAGCAACCTACCGGGGCGGCCTGGTCACGCCGCCCCTGCCGAAACCGAGATTTATTCTCGCCGACACTTCAGTCGCTCCGTTTGATTTCTGGCAGAAGACTCAGGGATCTGTCACGCTGCTCTTCTTCGGCTATACGTACTGTCCCGATCAGTGTCCAATGCATATGGCGAATCTGGGCCTGGCGCTGAAGAAACTGCCCGCGGGCATTGTGGACCAGGTCAAGCTCGTCTTCGTTACTACCGACCCCGCGCGCGACACTCCCGTTGTCCTCCGCCGATGGCTTGATTACTTTGATAAACGTTCTATCGGTCTCACGGGGAGCGAAGCTGCGATCGAGGCAGTCCAGAGGGCGGCGGGGGTGACGCCGGCCCAAAAAACGGCGCTCACCAACGGGAGCTATGGAGTTGCACATGCGAACTTTGTTCTCGCCTACACCAAAGACAACCTGGCTCACGTGATCTATCCAGGTGGCGTAAGTAAGGACGACTGGGTACACGACCTGCCCCTTCTGGTTAAGGAGAATTGGTCCCAGTGAGAAGGGTATGAGATCCGCGGGGGACACCTTTCGCAATTCTCGGCTGTGCGTGTGCGCTGCCGTGCGTCGCCTCAGCGCAACCTCTGGTTTCTGCGGTATTGAACGGCCCTCCTTCGACGCGGTTGTAGCGGCGGAATCTAACTAATTTCAAAAGGAAGGTGGCTTCCCCAACCTCTTCCTCTCCCCGCCCATCCGACACCAGACGGGCCATGGGCGACGGGGTCGATCGAATATCGGGGCCATACTTCCATTTGCTGCCGACGCCTTGAACTCAGCTGCCACGTGATCGCGGCGACGCCTTTGCTTTTTCCTGGATGTACTGGCGTGGCCATCTGTGACGGCATGCGCGAGAAAGTAATAGAAATCTGGGGGGAGACCAAGAATGGGTTTTGGAATTGACAAGATGCTAGATACCGCCGAGTTGGTTGCCCTTTCGAACGATTGGACTACCACACCGACTGTCCCGACGCTATTTTCGATCAACTTGAGAGTTCTGAAAGATATTCTTCCCGGCCAGCCAATTGCGCTTCGCTGGGACATTGGCATTGGCCATCTCGATGCTCGTGACCTGGGCACGGCCGTAACGGCCCAAGTCTATTTGGGTTCAGACTTGCTCTGGAGCAGCACGGAAGTCCCGCTGAAGGAGTATCCGGGTTTTTTGGGCGGCGGACTCAGCGCATTGCAGGAAGTGGAGATCTCGCCACCTGCTGACTCTTCCCGATCCGTTTATCAAATCGGCCTCCACAACCTCCAGCTTAAGGTTACTGGTAATGGTAAGGATCCTGGGCCCTATACGGCTCTGAGTACGCTGTACGTCTTGGGCGAGGCAATCGACGGGAGCTGGTGGGAGTGGTCCGAAACCTACCAATCTCTAGGCGAGGTATTCGCGCTGGAAGCGGCGCGGGCCACGACATTAAACCGAGTGCTCGGTGCCCGGCGGGCGGGCGCGGCCCAGGCGTTGCAAATGCAGATCGCCGGATACCAGGAGAAGTCGACGACGCTGTCGAACCTCACAGCCAACCTTCGCGCAACCGCAGCCACTGCCAAATTTGAGGCTGAAAAGCCAAAGCCCACGAATCCGCAACAGTTCTTGTCAATCGTGAACACCCTTGCGAAGGAAGGCCTTGCTCCGCCGGCACGCACGGTGGCCCAACAATCCGGATTAGCTCCGGATACCATTGCCGCGCTCGATGTGCTTCTGCGCGATGCACGAGTGATAGAGTTGTACAGAAATAACGGGCTACCGTCTGCCGTCGAGACAATCGGACGCTCACTGGATCTGTATGCCCGAGAAATCCGTCGCAAACATTCCCAGCACGCTGGAGTTCACTCGGTAAAATACGCGCGGGTCGAGACCCTGATCCACGCCATCGGGACGATGCGCTTCCGCCCCACCCGTCAGGCGAAGAGGTGTTGGGCGGGCGATAGGCGGCCTCAACGCGCCGCCGCAGTTGCGATGACGGCTGCCGCCGGCACTGGGAGGAGTATCGGTCAGAGTAGGTGAAGTCGCGGCTCCCTTGCTTTACGTATCGCCCGACCAGGTCAACGCACTGATTCGAGCATATCCGCGATGTCGATGGACACGAAGTTTTGGAACTCATCGAGGTAGAGACAGTAGGGCGCCGGGCGCCGTCCGAAGTGTCACGGCGCACGGCGCATTCGAAAGACTTACGCAGGCGTTACCCCAACAAAGACGACCTGCTTGAAGGGAGTATGTAATGGGCAAAAAGATTGTGTTACCCCCAGTGCCCGCCGGTAAGACCCTGGGGAAGAGCGTCGGCGGCACAGTGCACGTTGGCGGCACAGTGCCGGGGCTGATCGGCTGGGTGATCGGCGGCATAAGGCAAATCTTGCCGGAATTCCTGGATCCCACTCGGCCTACGCTATGGTCAATCGATTCAGTCACCAGTTTGAGCGGCGGTATTTCTTTCGTTGTCGGAGGAGTATTCAATATCACCTTGAAGTGGCACGGCCCCTGCCCCGCCTCTGAAGATCCAACGTACTATACGGGGAAATATAGATTTAACTTTACAATCCTCGGAGTGAGTAAGGGTATCCCGGTCAGTTTTGCATTTAGTACACCTAGTATGCCTGGCTCGGGAAGCAGAGTGTGCTTTGTACCACCTTACGGCGGTTACCTGGTGAAAGACGAGATCGTGGGCTCTGCTGTAATAATCGCCGGAGGCGTAGCCACCCCCATATTTGGTGCCAGCGCGGCCTTAATGTTTCTAGGATCGGTTCCTAACGGCACATACAAAGCCTGGGGGGCCTTCAGCGGCATAGAAGCCGGTGTGGATGCGTCCGTAAGCGCCTCAGTTGGAGTGATGACGTTCGTGGAAGAGATAACGGAGATACCGGCCTGGGCAGACAAGCAATATTAGGACGGCAACGAGTCGCCCTGAGATGGAAAAGCCTAAAACGTCAGTAAGCGCGGCGGATTACGCGGTTGAAGCGATGCGGCAGCGGGCGCGCAGAGTACCAAGAAGAGGAGGCACGCTCTCGCCTTTCTGTCGAATGAGCTTTGGATCCATACCCACGACAGCATCCGTTGGACGGCTGCTACCGACGAGCTCCACACGGTATCTTTCCTCAAGACTGGCCTGATGCGACCGCCCCTCTATGGCGCCACCTCCGGGGTCTTCGTGGGGCGTCCAGGGACAACCCCCGACGGGTCCAGCTTCGATGGGACCGGGTGCGTCCAGCCGGGCACTGAACCCGCGGTAGTCCTCCCTGATGCCGTAGGGTCTGGCGATTCTGGGCACGGTTCCGGGGACAATTACACGCAGGCGGTTCCATACCGCCGGGCGGATTCCATCGCTATTTCTTCTTTTCCTGGTTCCACAACTGGCGCGAGAGCACCCGGCCGCAGAACGGGCAGTAGTTGATGCCCACGAACTGGTGGCGATCATCGCCGAAAACGAAGAAATACTCCGTATCGATCTCGGTGATGATGGTGCCATTGGTGAGCTGATAGGGCTGCGCATTCCGCGCCAGGTCGCGGTCCATCAGCCGATCGAAATCCGCACAGCAAGTCATATTCCCCCCGCTTGTTGGTTACTGGATCGTGCTGGCGCCTTCGATGCCCATGTCGGTAGTGATCACGTTCTTGTTGATGTGCCGGTCGAGGTTGATCACGTAGGTCTCCGGCGCATCGATCAGCACCGGCGAATGGGTAGCACAGACGATGCGGAACTGCTTCTGATCCACCAGCTCCTTGAGCATCTTCAAAATGCGGTGTTGATTGGACACGGATAGCGCCATTTCCGGTTCATCCAAAAGCAGAATCGTTCGGTCCGGCAGTTTCGGGAAGCTCTCGCGGAAAAGGGAGAGCATCACCTGGCCATGGCTGGCCATCCGGAGGAATTCCATCATCTCGGGCTGATCCTTGAACAACTGAAGCTGATTGCGGGGATTGTGCTGTTCCGCATCGAACAGAAAGCTCTGCGCGGTCTGGACTTCGGCGGGCTCCAGCCTGTAGATGTAGCCCTCCACCTGTTCGCCGCGCAAGGCGTAATAGATGGAGTGCAACAGCGTCGATTTTCCCGAACCGTTCTCACCTTGCAGCATCACCAGGGGATGGGACAGGTCCACGATCATCGGCATGTGAAAGTTCAGGACAGTGAAGACCGGATGGGCCAGAATTTTCAGGTACATAGGAGATCAGGATAACAGGAGCGGACCCGTGCGGCGGAACTCCATCCCTTCGTGATATCATGAATATTCCAACAATATCTGAGGTATCGTGCCTAGAATCACCCGTAAAGAGCTAAAGACCGACAGGTTCGCACTGGAAGTCGGAAACACCGTAACGTTTTTCGAAGAGCACCAGAAGGAACTCGTGCGCTACGGCGCTGGCGTGATCGTGGTCGTCCTGCTGATCATCGGCTACTCGATGTATTCCGGGCGCCAACATGCCGCGCGCCAGGAAGTACTGGCCCGGGCGATCGCCGTTCAGGAATCCCCCGTGGGCCCCCCCACTCCCGGTCAAAACCAGAATTTTCCCACCCAGGAATCCAAGGATGAGGTGGCGCTCAAGGCCTTCACCGACATCCAAAGCCAGTATCGCGGCAGCGAGGAAGCTGCTATCGCCGAGTACTACGTGGGCGCCATCAAGGCGGACCAGGGCAAACTGGCCGAGGCCGAAAAGAGCTTCAAAGCCGTCGCCGATAAGGGCGATGCCAAGTATGCCTCTTTGGCCAAATTCGCGCTGGCACAGATCTATTTCGCGGACGGCCGCAACGATCAGGGCGAAAGCACCCTGCGGGATTTGATGGCGCATCCCACCATCTATATTTCGAAGGAGCAGGCGGCCATCACGCTGGCACGTTTCCTCGCCCCCAAGAAGCCGGCCGAGGCGCGTAAGTTGTTGGATCCCCTTCGCACGCAGCCGGGCGCCGTGGGGCAGTCCGCGATTTCGGTATACGGCGAACTGCCGTCCCAGTAGCCGCCGCTTCCTGCATGCTGGCGCGCCTGCGGTTTCGGGTGGAGCGAAGTCGGGGGCGGTCTTACCCGGAACCCGATCATCCGTATCGCAACGCGTTTCAACGGGATCGCGACCGTGTGATCCATTCCCGCGCTTTTCGGCGGTTGGAAGCCAAGACCCAGGTCTTTGCGCCTGGACTCTCCGACCACTTCCGGAACCGTCTTACCCATACCATCGAGGTGGCGCAGATTGCGCGCACCCTGGCGAACGTGCTGGAACTGGACGAGGATCTGACCGAGGCCCTGGCGCTGGCGCATGATATCGGGCATCCCCCCTTCGCCCACGCGGGCGAGGAGGAACTGAACCGCCAGATGGAGCGCTTCGGCGACCGGTTCGAGCACAACCTCCATGCTCTGAGAATCGTGGAGAGTTTCGAGCAGCGCTATGCCCGTTTTCCCGGGTTGAACCTGACATTTGAAGTCCGCGAGGGGATCGTCAAGCATTCCCGCGACTTCGGACCCGCGGAGCGCCCGGAAGTGGAGCCTTACCTGCCGGGACTTCGCCCTCCTCTGGAAGCCCAGTTGATCGACCTGGCCGACGAAGTTGCCTACAATACAGCAGACCTGGACGATGCCTTTTCGGCCGGTATGCTGAGCGCGCCGGATGTCGCCGAGTGCGTTCCTCTCTACCGCGCGATTCACGAGTCCATAGAAACCCGGTTTCCGGCCGCGACCGGCCGTGAGCATTTCAACGAAGGCTTGCGGCAATTGATCGATGCGTTGGTTTCAGGCTTGATTGAAGGCACCGTCAGCCAGGCCCGTGAGGCATCCGTCGGCAACGTCGACGAGGCTCGCGCATTTCCGCGAAGGCTCGCGGCGTTTACTCCGGAAACCGCCGAGACCAGCCGCATCCTGAAGCGCTTTCTGTACGCCAAGGTGTACGCCTCGGAGGCTCTAGCCGACCACCGCAACCGGTCGATGGCCATGATCGCGGAGCTCTTTCAGTTTTTCCTCGACTATCCCGACCGCCTGCCGCAGGGGTATTGGGAGCAGACACTGGCCGAGCCCGCCCATCGGGTGGTCTGCGACTACATCGCGGGCATGACCGACGGTTTCTTCCGCCGCACCTACGAGCAGGCCATTGGGCCCGCTATTCCTCCTGGGTCGTAACGTGGGACAGTTCCACGCTCTTCACCCCGTACCATTTCATCAGGTGTTGGCGAATCTCGTTGCCGATTTTCTCCGGATTCTCATCCGCGTCGTGCTCCACTTCCACCTTGAAGAATAGATTCGTGCGGCTCATCGGTCCCTGTGGCCTCTAACACCTATACTAGGAGAATGAGTTGCGCTATTTGCGAGACTCGCCGTCCCCGGCGCTTCTGCCCCGGCGTACGGGGGGATATCTGCACTGTGTGCTGCGGCACGGAAAGGGAGATGACGGTAACGTGTCCTCTCGACTGCGAATTTCTGCAGGAAGCGCGCAAGCACGAAAAACGGGAGCCTTTCCACCCGGAGGAGCTTCCCAATCCGGACATACGGCTCCCGCGGAAATTCCTTCAAGACAACCACGATCTTCTGGTCTTCCTGGGCCGTGCCCTTGCCCTCCTGGCAGGAGGGGCTTCCGAGGCAGTGGATTTCGACGTGAGAGAGGCCCTGGATGCGCTCATCCGTACCTATCGCACGCTACAGAATGGCGTTTACTACGAAACCCTCCCCCAGAACATTTTGGCGATGAACGTCTATCGCATCGTGCAGCATGGCCTTGCGCAGTTCCGGCAGAAAGAGCGGGAGCGTCTGGGAATGTCCAAGACCCGCGATGCGGATGTCATCGGGCTCCTGGTGTATCTGCAGCGGCTTGAATTGTCAAGGAACAATGGCCGGCGCCGGGGCCGCGCCTTTCTGGGCGCTCTCTCGGAGTATTACGGCGCGGTACCGGAACCCGCGGCGCCCCCGCCATCTTCGTTGATCCTCCCCTGATCGGACGGATGTCTGACGTGCTCGATCTGGCAAGCCCGCTTCCTTCCAGTGCTCACTACTTGCGCGGTGAACTTGGGCGTTCCGTTGAGCATCAGTTCGATGGGACGATCCACCGGGTAGTCGAAAGTAAGCAAATGGCCCTCGCTCAACCCCAATAGATCCCGGATGCTGATGGTGATGGTAGGCCCCTCCAGGCGCGCCTCCGCTGTGAGTAACCCCTCGCGCAGGAACCGGAGCACGCGCCCCTGCTCGATTTCGCTGGCATGGGTTTTACGGACCGACCACTGCTGGTCGAACTTCTGCCGCATCATCTTGATGACGATCGAGGGCATCGCGATGTTCATCATGCCGACGGTGTCGCCGATCCGTATCTCGATTCCGATGGAAACCACCGCCTCGTTGGGCGCGAGTATGTGAAGAAGCTGCGGTTCGGTTTCCATGGACTCAATCGTGAATTCGACCGTTGTCACCCCCTTCCACGCCTCTCGCAGGTCATTCAGAATGATACGAAACAGGCCATCCAGCAGCTTTTGCTCAATCTCCGTGATGTCTCGTTGGATCGACGCAGATGATTTTCCGGTGCCTCCCAGCAACATCTCGAGAATCGGGAATACCAGCGAAGGGTTCAACTCCAACACGCCATTGCCGTCGTAGGGGGCCAGCCCCAGCGAGATCATGCACGTGGGCGAAGGCAGGCCATCCAGGAATTCGGCATAGGAGAGCTGTTCGACACTCACCAGGTTGACCGAGAGATAGGACCGAAGATACGCCGAAAGGCTGGAGACCAGATTCCGAACGAAGGTGTCGTGCAGCAGATGGAGGGCCCGGACCTGGGATTTCGGAATACGGTCTGGCCGGCGGAAATCGAACTTGACAGCGGGACTTTCCTGCTTTCGTTCCTGCATGCCCTGAAAGACCGCATCGATCTCCTGTTGTGAAAGCTGTCGGCTCAATAGCAGGCTCCCGGTCATAGTATCGGCAGCCTTCAGGAAAACTGTAGGTCCGGCCCAATAGCCTGGCGCCAAAAAAAACGGTGACAGGCAGCGCCGTCCGGCCCGGAGGGCACGCGGCAGCAAAAGCGGCGCCTTGGGACCGCGAAGGCGGTCACCATACTTTGCGCGGGCAGCGGGCCATCGTAAAATGGTCTGATGGACCCGAGTTCCGAAGAGTTTTATCGCATCCAGAAGTTGCCGCCCTACGTCTTCGCCGTCATCAACGAGATGAGGGCCAAGGCACGCGCGGCACAGATCGACGTGATTGACCTCGGCATGGGGAATCCGGACGGCGCTACTCCACGTGTCATCGTGAACAAACTGGTGGAGGCGGCGCGCAACGCTCGCAACCACCGTTACTCGCAGTCCAGGGGCATCCCCAAACTGCGCGAGGAGGTCGTCAAGCGATATCGCGCGAACTATCGAGTGGATCTCGACCCTGACCGGGAGGCCATCGTAACCATCGGCGCGAAGGACGCGCTGGCCCACCTGCTTTTTGCCACCGTGGGACCCGGCGATGCCGTGGTCTCTCCCAATCCCGCCTACCCCATCCACCAGTACGGCGTCATCATGGCGGAGGGCCACGCCTGCATGCTGCCCATGCCGGACGCCGGCACCTTCCTGAACCGGTTGGAGGACCTCTATCGCAGCTCCACGCGAAAGCCCAAGCTGCTTCTGATTTCGTTCCCGCACAACCCTACTACCGTCTGCGTAGACCTGGACTTCCTCCGCGAAATCGTGCGGCTGGCGCGCGAGCACGGTACCATGGTGATCCACGATTTCGCCTATGCCGACCTGGGCTTCGACGGCTACAAGCCGCCCAGCATTTTGCAGGTAGAAGGCGCCAAGGAAGTGGCCGTCGAAATCTTCTCCATGTCCAAGAGCTACAACATGGCCGGCTGGCGTGTGGGCTACTGCCTGGGAAATCCGAAGATGATCGCCGCACTGGCGCGCATCAAGAGCTACCTGGACTATGGCGTGTTCCAGCCCATCCAGATCGCTTCGATCATCGCCTTGCGGGAGTGCGAAGAAGATACCCGGAAGATTTGTGCCATATACCAGAAACGGAGAGACGTGCTGGCCGCCGGTCTGAAGCGCGCCGGCTGGCCGGTTGAGAAGCCGCGCGGCTCCATGTTTTTATGGGCGCCCATACCGGAGCGGTTCCGCCCTATCGGCTCCCTGGAGTTCGCCAAGCTGCTGCTGGAAAAGGCGCAGGTCGCGGTCTCGCCGGGCATCGGTTTTGGACCGCTGGGCGAAGGCTTCGTGCGATTCGCCCTGGTGGAGAACGATCAGAGAATTCGCCAGGCCACCCGGGCTATCGGACAGTTTCTGCAAGCGTAAGGAAAAACCAAAACTCACCGCGGAGCCGCGGAGAGAAAGGAGGAAAACGCGGAGGAATACAAAGAGAAAAGGGACTTCCAGGAGTTGGCGGGCTTGACCTTCGCCATGGAGTGGAACGCGGAGCAAGCGGAGGGCTCTGAGCGCTTTAATTCGCTCCGCGCTTTCAGGAAACCACAGCTCACCGCGGAGAGATCATGAAAGCTCTGCGGCCTCCGCTTCCTCCGCGCTCCAACCCCATCGCGAAGGTTATACTCGCCACAACCGGGAATCCCTTTTCTCTTTGTGTTCCTCCGCGTTTTTCTCCGCGCCCTCCGCGGTTCCGCGGTGAGTTTGGTGTTGTGCTACTGCACCTGGTAGGGAACCGTGACTTCGATGCTCTTCGGGGGGAAACAGGCCCTGTCGTTGCACGCCTGGTAGCGTAATTGCCCAACCGCGATACCGGGCCCGGCGGGAGCACTTGCCGCCACCTTGAAATTCGCCACCAGGTCGAAATTGCCCGTATAGACAGAGAGCGGCTTTTCGGAGAACTCGTACTTCTCCTGGGACGGCTTGGGATACGTGATCTGTCCGCCTTCCAGCGCGCCGGTCGATTTCCAGGTCAGCTTCAAGGGAATCAGGTATTCGTCGTTCGGCGCATTACTGTTCACGTGATACCCGGCTTTTACCGAGACCGGGATCTTCGCTTGAACAGCCGCGTTTCGCTGTCCGCTCACCTTGGAGGGCTCGGCAACTGTCAGGTATCCGCTAGTTTGCGCCAGCAGGGGCAGGCAGAGCAGCGCGGTTGGCAGCGGATGCCGCAGGAGCTTGCAGTAGTTCTTGAATGCCATCTTCGAAATCCTTCTTGCTGGCGAGCCCCACGTGGACTGCCGCGATTTTTCCCGCCCGGTCGATGAGAAAGGTAGTCGGCAGTGCATCTACGCCGCCATACATCCCGGCAGTGTCATCGTTGCCGATCACCACCCGGTAATTCACTCCCAGGTCCGCGAGAAACGGCTTCACCACTTCCCAACCCTCGTCATCCATGGCTACGCCGAGAACTTCGAACCCCTTGTCTTTGTTGTTGCGCTGCATTTCCATGAACCAGGGGATCTCGATTTTGCACGGCCCGCACCAGGTAGCCCAGAAGTCCAGCAGCACGACCTTACCCTTGTAGTCCGAAAGGTGCACCACCTTGCCGTCGGCATCCTTCAGGGTGAAATCCGGAGCATCCTTGCGCTCCTTGTTCGGTTTCACCGACGCGGCCTTCACCGAATCCTGAGCGTGCGCGCCCACCCAGACGCGGTAGCTGAAAAGGCCGAAGGCGGCCACCGCAAATAAAGCGACGAATGTGTCTCGCCTAGTCATGTGTTCTTAATACCAATTATATCGATAATCCTCTGGCCGCAATAGTTTTCCTGAACCAAACACGCCGGCGTTGCCGGAAAAGTGCGCTCAGCGTGAACTCCTCGTGGTTCTCGACCCCGGAATACAGCCATGCGGCGGTATCGCAGAAACTTTCGCAGCAGTACTCGCGCCAGCGGCGGCTGCGTAGCCCGATATCCGGGGCCGTCAACTCGTCCTTCCTCCATTCCGCCGACCATCCCAGTTCACCCCGCGCGCCGGCCCGCCATTCCTTTTCGACCAGGTCCTCGAAAGAGCGGCGCGCGGGATTTCCCAGGCGCAGCCATACAAAATGGAACAGTTCGTGCACGAAGATCCGCGGGAATTCCGGTCGCGTGCAATCGAATGCGATGCGCCGCTCCCGCAAGAAAGCGCCGGCGTGGGCCGCGCCGCGCCGGTCGCCCAGCCCCGCAATGGTTTCAATCCGCACGGGGGCGCCCGATACCGGCGGCAGACCGGGCAGCAGCGCGTTGACCCGCTTCTCCTGCCAGGAGTCCTCAAAAACAAAAACAGGGGAGACCGGCACTCTCCCAGGGTACCGTCTCCCCGCAGGGATTCCGTTTTGTGGCTGCGGGCGGGGCCCCTGCCTCGAAGGTCCTCCGCTCTCACAGCAAACCCGACCCCCCTGCATTCGCGAGATTTGACACGCGCCGGCCTACCGAACGTGTGGTAGGATAATTCG